>JANMAX010000172.1:0-2501 GCA_031360075.1 bacterium
GCGCTAGGCGGCCGACACCTCGACCGGGCAGGGGATCCCGACGCGGTCGCAGTGATCCTTGATGGTGATCTCGAGCAGACGTTCGAGCGTGACCTGCGGGCGATAGCCGACCGCGCGGCGGATCTTCTGCAGATCGGGCACGCGACGACGCATGTCCTCGAAGGACTGGCCGTAGACCTGCTCGTAGGGCACCAGCTCGATCGGCGAGTCGCTCTGGCACAGGCGCTTGATGCGCCGCGCCAGCTCGAGGACCGAGATCTCCTCGTCACTGCCGGCGTTGTAGACCTGGCCCTCGGCCTCATGGCTGTCGGCCAGCAGCAGCATGGCGCGCACGACGTCGGACACCGCGCTGAAACAGCGCGACTGCTGGCCGTCGCCATAGACGTGGATGGGATCGCCCGCGATGGCACGCTCCACCATGTTGGGGATCACCATGCCGTAGGCGCTCGACTGGCGCGGGCCGCAGGTGTTGAAGCAGCGCACGATGACGACCGGCAACTGGTGTTGCTGGTAGTAGGCCTGCGCCAGGCACTCATCGACCGCCTTGCCGCAGGCGTAGGACCAGCGCAGCTTGTGCGTCGGGCCGATCAGCCGGTCGTCGTCTTCGGAGAACGGCACCGAGACGCCCTTGCCGTAAACCTCGCTGGACGACGTCAGGATGACCTTGCGCCGGTGCGCCTGGGCGGCCTCGAGCACCACCTCCGTCCCGCGGATGTTCGTCAGCAGGGCGCGCAGCGGGTTCTCGAGCACGTACTTGACCCCGACGGCCGCCGCCAGATGGAACACGCGGTCGACCTGGGCGACGAGCCCATGGACCAGTGCGGTCTCCATGACGTTGCCTTCGAGGAACCGGAAGCGGGGGTGCCGTGCGAAACCGGCAATGTTCTCCACCCGGCCGGTCGAGAGATCGTCCAGGGCCCATACTTCATGACCGCGCTGGAGGAGTTCCTCCGCGAGATGGGACCCGATGAAGCCGGCACCTCCTGTGACCAGGATCCTCATGATTTCCCTCTGAGGTGTGGACAGCCGAGATCTCCTTCCCGGTGCGTCGCTGGGTCCCGCATCCGTGGCGCCGGGACTCGGTGCGACAGCGCAGGTTATAGGCGCGTCGGGCGCGGAGTCAACCGCGATTGCACGGTTTCTGGGCAGGCAGCGGCCGGCGCTCGGGGACGGGCACTGGGCGGACTAGCGGCTCCGGGCCCGGCCGCGCCCGGCATGTGACTCCAGTGCCTTGGCATACAAGCCATCCATACCCCGCATCATGGCGGCGGTGGTGAACAATTCCCGCACACGGGCACGCCCCGCGGAGCCCATGCGCCGCCGGCTGTCGGCATCCGCGACCAATTGCTGGATCGCCCGGGCCAGGGCCGCGGGATCACGCGGCGGCACGATGAGCCCAGTCTGGTCGTGCTGATTCACATAGGACGTGCCGGTGCCCAGTTCGGTGCTGACCACCGGGAGCCCCGCCGCCATGAACTCGACCATGGCGAGCCCGAACGCCTCGGCCTCCGTGCTCGAGGGCAGGAGCCCGATGCCGGCGGCCGCAAGGTGATCGAGCAGCCCCGCGTCACTGACCGGGCCCGCGAAGTGCACGCGATCGCCGAGCCCGAGCCGTGCGCTTTGCGCACGCAACGACGGTCCCATGGGCCCGTCACCGACGATCACCAGACGCACGCCCACCTGCCGCATCGCATCGAGCAGGTGGTCCAGGCCCTTGTAGTGGCGGAGCCGTCCCACGAACAACAGGAACGGGTCGCCGTGGCGCTCACGCAGCGCCCGTGCGCCGGGGCGCTCGCGGTCGAGCTCGAGCATCGGCCCGGCGTCGATGCCGAGAGGCACGATCTGGAAGCGCTCCCGGAACGGCGCCACCAGCGAGTCGGCGCGTTCCAGTGCCTGTGGGGCGATGGCATGCAGCACATCGGCACGCCTGAACAACGCATGCACCAGCGGGCGGTAGGCCGGCAGCAGCGCCCGCTGGCTGGACAGGTCGCAGTAGTAGGTGAACACCAGCGCGCCCTGCGGGCGCACCCACTGCAGGCTCGCCTCGCCCAGCGGATTCGGGCTGTGCAGGTGCCAGACGTCGGCCTGCTCGCGCGCCAGTGCCGCCGGGAACGCCGGGCAGATCGGGGACGACAGCGCACGCGCCCACTCCGCCACGCGCACGATGCGCACCCCGTCGATCGTCTCGATGCTGCCCTGACGGCTGCCGCTCGCGGACACGAGCACGGTGACTTGGTGGCCGGCGGCCACTTGCCAGCGCGCCATGCGTTGGATGGTCTGCTCGATGCCGCCGCGCACCGGCGGGTGGTAGTCCTTGTAGACGTGCACGATCTTCATGCGGCTCTCCGGCTGACGCGGTTCACGATCGCTCGGACGGCCCGCGCGCATCGGTCATAGCCGAACGTGCCTGCGCGCACGATGCCCGCCGCGCGCATCGCATCGCGCCCGGCATCATCGGCCGCGAGCGTGCGGACTGCGACAGCCCATGCCGCAACGTCTCC
>JANMAX010000215.1:0-22397 GCA_031360075.1 bacterium
GACGCTCCCTTCGGGCATCCTGCCCTTCGGTCGCTAGGCCTCCGGGTCGCTTCGCCATCCTGGCTACACTCCCCTCCGGACTCCGGCTAGACGAGACCGCCCCTCGTCCAGCCCTGCGGCCGTGCTGGGGCACCGGCCACCTCCGGCCTGCGGGGGGATGAGAACCCTGTGCTCGCGCCTTCGGCGCAACGCTGGTGGGGCTCGGCAGCAAGGGGCATGGGGGGATTGGTCATGGTCGTTGGGATCGTAAGGGTCGAGTTGCATCTGCCCGGGGCGCAATCGCTCAAGGACAAGCGGCAGGTGGTACGCTCGATCAAGGATCGCATCCGGGAACGGGTGCATGCCTCGGTCGCGGAAGTCGAGTACCAGGACCTCTGGCAGCGCACGGCGATCGGCATCGCGGTCGTCGGCTCGGACGGGGGACAGGTGCGCGACATGCTCCAGAGCGCGCGGCACATCGTGGATTCGTACCTGCAAGCGCAGGTGCTCGACTGGCAGGAGACCGTGCAGTGAGGATCCGTCCGGAGAAAGTCGCACAACTCATGCGCCGCGAGATCGCGGAGATCCTGCAGCGCAAGCTGCGGGACCCGCGCATGTCGGCCATGGTCAGCGTCACCGACGTCGAGGTGACGCACGACTTGTCGTACGCCAAGGTGTACGTGAGCGTGATGGGGAATCCGGAGGAACTCGCGAAGACGCTGGAGGCGTTGTCACACGCCGCCGGCTTCGTGCGGCACGAACTCGGACCCCGCCTCGGGCTGCGTGAAGTCCCGGTGGTGCGCTTCATCCACGACGACTCGATCAACCGTGGGGCGCGCGTCGAGGACCTGCTGAAGCGCATCCACGACGGCAAGCCGGTGGAGGACGAGGAGCTCGAATGAGCCCCACCCGGCCCGTGGCCCCCGGCCACGACCCGGCGGTCGCGGCCTGGTCCGGGCTGCTGCCCGTGGACAAGCCCACCGGTGTCACGTCACATGACGTGGTCGCGTTCGCGCGCCGCCGGCTCGGCCAGCGCGGCATCGGTCATCTGGGAACACTCGACCCGAACGCCTCGGGCCTGCTCGTGCTCGCGGTCGGCGTGGCGACACGCTGCGTCGTGGTCTGGCAGGGCGGCCGCAAGACGTACGCCGGTACGGCCCGCTTCGGCGTCGTCACCGACTCCCAGGATACGCAGGGGCGTGTGCTCGCCACCTCCGACCAGCGGCCGAGCGAGCTGGAAGTGCGTGCCGCGGCGGTCGCGCTGACCGGTGACCTGCAACAGGTGCCACCCATGGTGTCGGCGCTCAAGCAGAACGGCGAGCGACTGCATGTCCTCGCGCGCCGGGGTGAAACGGTCGAGCGCTCACCGCGCCCGGTGCGTGTCGATGCGTGGCGCTGGCTGGCGTTCAGCGCGGACGAAGCACGGTTCGAGGTCGACTGCTCGGGCGGCACGTACGTGCGCACGCTGGTGCATGACCTGGGCGAACGGCTGGGCTGTGGGGCCACGCTCGCCGCGCTGCGCCGGGTGAACAGCGTGCCGTTCGCCGTCGCCGATGCGTGCAGTTGGGCGGACCTCGGCACTCTCGAGCCGGCCGCGGTGCTGGCTCGCGCCGGTGTGCCGCTCGATCGCGCGCTCGAGACCCTGCCTGCCGTCGTGCTCGATGTGGCGGGCGCCGAGGCCATCGGGCGTGGTCAGGCGCCGGTGGTGGAGCCGGGCGATGCACCCGTGGGCGGCGGGGCGCGCAGCGTGGTGTTGCGCGCCGCCGACGGACGCGCGTTGGCGCTGGGCGAACTCGCACTTGAACTCGGCAGCGTGCGGGCGCGCCCCAGCGTGGTGTTCCCGTGGGCGGTGCGTGAGGGCAGGCCGGCGTGAGCGGGGCGATCGCGGTGGGCGTGTTCGACGGTGTGCATCTCGGGCACCAGATACTGCTCGAGCGGGCGCGCCAGCGCGCCGGTGGTGCGCCGTGCCGTGCGGTGAGCTTCGAACCCCATCCCGACATCGTGCTGGCGCGCGAGTTCCGGCCGCAGGCCCCGCTGACGCCGCTGCCCGAGAAGTACGCGCGTTTCGCCGCACTCGGTGTCGAACTCCAGGTGCTGCCGTTCACGCGCGAGCTCGCCGCCCTCGATCCCGAGGTGTTCGTATCGCGCTGTCTGGTCGAGCCTTACCAGCCCGACTGGCTGGTGGTGGGCGAAGACTTCGCGCTCGGCCGGGCGCGCGCCGGCCATGTCGCACGCCTGCGCACGCTGGGCGGCGCGTTCGGGTTCGAGGTTGACGCGGTGCCACTCCACGTCGCGAACGGTGCGCCGGTCACGAGCACGCGCATCCGCACGCTGCTCGCCGAGGGCCAGGTCGCCGAGGCGGGTGAGTTGCTCGGGCGGCGTTACGGTTTCACCGGGCTCGTGGTGCGAGGCGACCAGTTGGGACGAACGCTCGGCTTCCCGACGGCGAACCTGCGGCTGCACGATGAACAGCAGATTCCCGCCCATGGCATCTACGCGGTGTGGGCCCGGCCCGATGGCGCACACGAGTGGTGGATGGGGGCGATGAGCGTGGGCTTGCGGCCGACATTCGGCGGCAGCGTGCGCACGCTCGAGGTCTTCCTGCTCGATTGGAGCGGGGATCTCTACGGCCGCGACCTGGCGGTGGCGTTCAGCGACTGGTTGCGCCCGGAAGTGGCGTTCCCGGACGCGGCGGCGCTCGTCACCGCCATGGCCGCCGATGTCGCAGAAGCACGCCGGCGGCTTGCGCTGGCCGGCCCGCCGCCCGACTAACTTCCAGCGGGCGCGGTGCCGGAGCCGGAGTCGTCTTGATAAGCTCCATACCTGCAATGGTTTAGGCTGGCAGACTGCGATTGTCCCGGCGACTGGCCGGAGTGCGCCAGTGGTGCTATATTCCCGCGTCGCCCTGGACCCTCAGGGTTCGCCTCAAGACGCGCTGCCCGTCGAGACCTGACACTCGCGGGCGGGGCCGGGCACTCACCCACTTCAGGAGCCAGTCCCTTGACGCTGACCAAGGAACAGAAGCTGGGCATCATCGATAAGTTCAAGACGCACGAGGGAGACTCGGGTTCACCGGAGGTGCAGATCGCCCTCCTCACCGAGAAGATCAATTACCTCACCGACCACTTCAAGGTGCACAAGCGTGACCATGCGTCGCGCCGCGGGCTCCTTCGTATGGTCGGCCAGCGTCGCCGCCTGCTGGACTATTTGAAAGCGACCAAGGTTGAACGCTACCGAAAGGTAGTCAAGGACCTGGGACTTCGCCGCTAGGGAATCCTGGTGGCACGAGACGCGGCCCCGCAAGGGCCGCGTTCTCTTAGGGCGGGGAGGGCCCCCGTCCGACCCTTCGGGCGCCGCACGCACGGATGGGTGGACAGCGGCCGGGAAGGTCCCGGTTGCATGCGAGAGCACAGGAAGTTTGAATGGCAGAGCACAAAGTAACTGTCGACCTGGGCGGTAAGACGCTCACGATCAGCACCGGCAAGTGGGCCAAGCTGGCGGGCGGCTCCGCCGTCGTCCAGTTGGGCCAGACCATCGTGCTGGTGGCCTCGAGCGCAGCGAAGACGGCCAAGCCGGGACTCGATTTCGTCCCGCTGACCTGCGACTACCGCGAGCGCACTTACGCCGCGGGCAAGATCCCGGGTGGCTTCTTCAAGCGTGAAGGCCGTCCGACCGAGAAGGAGACGCTGTCGAGCCGCCAGATCGACCGTCCGATCCGTCCGCTGATGCACAAGCAGTGGACGTTCGAGACCCAGGTCATGGCGACCGTCGTGTCGTCCGATCAGGAGCACGACGCCGACGTCCTCGCGGTCATCGGCGGTTCCGCCTCGCTGGTGCTGAGCGACATCCCGTTCCCCGAGCCCGTCGCCTGCGTTCGCGTCGGCCGCGTGGACGGCCAGTGGGTCGTGATGCCGACGTTCGCGGAACTCGACGAGTCCGACATGGACATCGTCGTGGCCGGAACGGCCACCGACATCATCATGGTCGAAGGCGGCTCGCGCGAGCTGCCCGAAGCGGACATGATCGGGGCGCTCGACTTCGCGATGCAGAACATCCGCAAGATCGTCGCGATCCAGAACGAGCTCGTGAAGCTCGCCGGCAAGCCGAAGCGCTCGCCGGTCGAGAAGGTCGACACCAGTGATCTCGAGAAGGAATTGCGTTCGCTGTACGCCGGCAAGCTGCGCGCCGCGATCGCGATCCCCGGCAAGGAAGCGCGTCAGGAAGAGCTCGACATCATCACGAAGGCCGCCCTCGCGGCACTCGCCGAGAAGCACGGCGACAAGGCCGTTTTCATCGGCAAGCTGCTGCATGACATCGAGCGTGACGAACTGCGCGAGATGATCCTGCGCGACGGGACGCGTTCGGACGGCCGCAAGCTCGACCAGATCCGCCCCATCACGATCGAAGTCGGCATCCTGCCGCGCACGCACGGTTCGTGTCTGTTCACGCGCGGTGAGACGCAGGCGCTCGTGGTCACGACGCTCGGCACCAAGTCGGACGAGCAGCGCGTCGAGGAGCTCGAGGGCCAGTCGTGGAAGTCGTACATGCTGCACTACAATTTCCCGCCGTTCTCGGTCGGTGAGACGCGCCCCATCCGCGGGCCGGGTCGCCGTGAGATCGGACACGGTGCACTCGCCGAACGCGCCGTCGAGCCGGTGATCCCGGCCGACACGAGCTTCCCGTACACGATCCGCATCGTCTCGGACATCCTCGAGTCGAACGGTTCGTCGTCGATGGCGTCGGTGTGCGGTGCGTCCATGGCGCTCATGGATGCGGGAGTCCCGGTGAAGGCCGCGGTGGCCGGTGTGGCCATGGGCCTGATCAAGGAAGGCGACCGTGTGGCGGTGCTGACCGACATCCTGGGCGTTGAGGATCATCTCGGCGACATGGACTTCAAGGTGACGGGCACGATCGCCGGCATCACGGCGTTCCAGATGGACACCAAGATCGGCGGCATTTCGTTCGAGATCATGAAGAGTGCTCTCGAACAGGCGCGCGTCGGCCGGCTGTTCATCCTTGGCAAGATGCGGGAATGCCTCGAGGCGCCGCGCACGGAGATGTCGCCGTTCGCGCCGCGGATCACGATCCTGCACATCAATCCCGACAAGATCCGCGAGGTCATCGGGCCGGGTGGCAAGATCATCAAGAAGATCACCGAGGAAACGGGCTGCCAGATCGACATCGAGGACACCGGTGAGATCCGCATCGCAGCCGTCAACATGGAAGGCAGCAAGCGTGCCGAGGAGATCATCCGCAACATCACGGAGGATCCCGAGATCGGGCGCACGTACCAGGGCAAGGTGCGGAGCATCGTGAACTTCGGCGCGTTCGTCGAGATCGTGCCGGGTCGCGATGGTCTGTTGCACGTGTCCGAGATCGACTGGGGCCGCACCGAGAAGGTCGAGGACGTCCTGAACGTCGGCGACCTGGTGATGGTCAAGGTCGTGGACGTCGACCGGGACGGCAAGATCCGCCTGTCGCGTCGCGCCCTGCTTCCGCAGCCGGAAGGCTACGTGGGCGCGGGTGTCGGCAGCGGTGCCGGTGGTGGTGGCGGCCGCCGCGAAGGTGGCCGGGACGGTGGTCGCGACCGCGATCGCGGGCCGCGCCGCCGTTAGTCCGGAATCGCAGTGCGACGGCGGGTGGCCCCCTCGGGCCGCCCGCCGTTCGCTCGTCCGGGGTCGCGATGTCAGCTTCCACGTTTGCCTCGGACGGGCCAAAGCCTTGAAGTCCCCGAGTCCTCGTCCCCGCCGGGAAGGATGAAGCGATGAGCGCTGCCGTCCACAAGACCGTTCTCGCCGACGGACTCACCGTCCTGTCACAGACGCTGCGCGATCGTCACACGCTGTCGTTCGGCGCCTGGCTTCGTACCGGTGCGCGCGACGAACCGCGCGAGCATCTCGGCATCACGCACTTCCTCGAGCACATGATGTTCAAGGGCACAACGTCACGGGATGCCCGGGCCATCGCCGCGAGCCTCGAGTCGCTGGGCGGCAACCTCGACGCGTTCACGACGCGCGAGAATGTCTGCTACACCGCGCGCGTCATGTCCGAGCACCTGCCGCAGGCCGTCGACGTGGTCGCGGATCTGGTGTGCCGTTCCCGCTTCGACGACGCCGAGATCGAGCGCGAGAAGAACGTCGTGCGCGAGGAGATCCTGTCGTACGAGGACAATCCCGAAGCGATGGTCGCGGATCAGCTCGCCGAACAGCTGTGGGGCGACCATGCGCTCGGGCGGCCGATCCTCGGGACCATCGAGAGCGTGAACGCCTACACGCGCGAGGTGCTCGTGCGCGAGTTCGGACGCCGCTTCCGGGCGTCCGAGATGGTGATCGTCGCGGTCGGCGGGCTCGAGCACGAGGCGCTCGTCGAGGCGGTCGCCAAGGGCTTCCAGCTGCCGCCGGGCTCGGCGCCGGCGCGTGACATCGCGCCCCCGCCGCACGTTCCGAGCGTGCGCCATGAAGACAGCGACCTGCAGCAGGTCTACTTGTCGCTCGGGGCGCGTGGCCTGTCGTCGTCGGATCCCGGGCGCTACGCGTTGCGCGTCGCCGAGACCCTGCTCGGCGGGGGCATGAGTTCACGGCTGTTCCAGCGGATTCGCGAGGACGCCGGGCTGGCCTACTTCGTGTCGACGTCGCTCGACTTCCTGCGCGACGGCGGCGCGGTGGGCATCGACCTCGGCGTCTCGCCCGACAAGACGCGCCAGGTGCTCGGGCTGTTGCGCGAGGAACTCGAACTGCTGCTCGCGAGCGGCCCGACGGCGGACGAGGTCGAGGCCGCGAAGATGCAGCTGAAGGGTTCGATCGTGATGGGACAGGAGAGCGTTTCGAGTTGCATGTACCACGTCGCGCGGCAGGAACTGCACCTGGGTCACCAGACCCCGACGGAGCGCCAACTCGAACGTGTGCGGGCGGTGACGCGCGATGAGGTCGTGGCCGCCCTCCAGGCACTGACCTCGCCCGCGCGGTTCTCGCTCGCGGTCATGGGTCCGCTCGATGGCGAGGCGGTCTCGGCCGCGGACTGGCCGGGTGGCGCCGCGCGCTGACCGGGTACTGCGGGCTTCAGCGCGCCGGCCGCGTCCGGTACCGGTAGAGCGCGACGGTCGGCGTGTGCAGCACGGCTTCGAACCGGGCCGGTAGCGCATCGAGTGCGTGCGGCAGGGCGAGCACCGCGGATGCTGCGAACGCCGGTCCGCTGCGTGCTGGAGTCACGTCCGCCGCGGCCCCCGGCGGCCCCCGGCGGCCCCGAAGGCACGCAGCTCGCATCACCAGTGGTAGCCCGCCTTCACCATGCGCTCGCCGGCTTCGCGGCAGCGGGATTCGTCGGCGCACAGCGCGATGCGCACGAAGCCTTCGCCGGCATCGCCGAAGCCCGAGCCCGGCGACACCACGACTCCGGTCTTGTCGAGCAGGTCGGCGGTGAAGTGGAGCGAGTTCGTGGTCTCCGGCGGGATCGGCAGCCACAGGTAGAGCGTCGCCTTGGGGAGTGTGACCGGAGCGCCGAGCGGTGCGATCGCCGACAGGAACGCTTCGCCACGCTTCCTGTAGAGCCGGGCGGCGTCGGCGCAGTAGTCCTGCGGGCCATTCAGCACCGCGAGGCCGGCGCGCTGGATGGCCATGAACACACCGAAGTCCATGTTCGACTTGATGCGAGTCAGGTTGGCGATCGCTTCGGTATTGCCGGCGGCGAAGCCCAGCCTCCAGCCCTGCATCGAATAGCTCTTCGAGAACGAGTGGAACTCGAGGCTTCGCTCCTTGTCGCGATCGTGCTGGAGGAACGAGCGCGACCGGTAGGAGGGGTCGAGCGGCAGGTCGCAGTACGCGATGTCGCTGACGACGAACAGGTCGTGTTGCCGTGCGAACGCCAGCACGTCGTCGTACATCTCCGCGGTCTCGGTCGCACCGGTCGGATTGTTGGGGAAGTTCAGGAAGATGACCTTGGCGCGGCGCGCTTCGTCCTCGGGGATGGCGGCGAGGTCGGGGCGGAAGCCGTTGGAGGGCAGCAGCGGCACCTCGATGACGCGAACCTGCGCGAGCGCGGCGACGCCCAGATAGGCCGGGTAGCACGGCGTGCACAGCAGGATCGTGTCGCCCGGATTCAGGTGGGCGAGGAAGAACTTCGCAATGCCCTCCTTGGAACCGACCAGCGCCATGGCTTCCTTCTCGCTGTCGATACCCACACCGAAGCGCCTGCCATACCAGCCCGAGACCGCCGAACGGAACTCGGGCAGGCCGTTGAACGACGGGTAGCGGTGGTTCTGGACCTTCGGATCGACCAATGCGGCCTGCAACGCGTCCAGGGCCTGCTGGGGTGGGCGGATATCCGGGTTGCCGACGCCCAGATCGATGACATCGACGCCCTGGCGCAGCTTCTCGTCGCGATTCTGGAACACCTTGGCGAGCGTGTAGGGCGGCACGTTCATGAGCCGCTCCGATGCCGCAAGGCGATGTTTGACAGGCGATTGGCTCGACGACATAGTGACTCCCCCGATGGCCGCGTCTGCCACGGCACTGGACTTGCGTTGTTCGTGTGCATGACCGACTGCACCGGACATACTAGAGAGGTCTCGCGCATGGGGCCAGTCGCCTCACGAGCCATCCGACGAATGTTCCCACCGCTGGTGGTGCTGGGCATGCTCACGCTGCCCGCGCCCGGGCGTGGCGACGAGCCCGAGCTGCCGGACAGCAGCGATTTCACGCGCAACACCGTGCTCGACACCCTGCCGGCCTCCGCCGAGCCGTTCCGGGCGGGAGAGTCCCTGCGCTTCTCGGTCCAGTACGGCTTCATCCACGCGGGCAGCGCCTGGCTCGAGGTGCCCGAGGTCGCGGACTGGCACGGGCATCCGGTCTGGCGCCTGGTGGCACGAGCCGAGTCGAACGGTTTCTTCGACAAGGTCTACAAGGTGCGCAACCGGATCGAGTCGTTCTGGGATCAGGACTCGCTGTTCAGCCGGCGGTACTTCGAGGACCGGCACGAAGGGCACTACACCGCCAACGACACCATGGTCTTCGAGCCCGACTCGTCGCGCATGCGCTACAAGAACGGCCAGACTTTCGCCGTGCCGGGCCCGGTACAGGACGCGCTGTCGTCCTTCTACATGACGCGATTCCGTGCGCTGCCGGTGGGTGGCCGCATCACGTTCGACTATCACGCCAGCCGCAAGACCGCACTCATGGAAGTGCGCGTGCTCGGCCGTGAGCAGGTCAAGACGCCCGCCGGCCGGTTCAACTGCGTGGTCGTGGAGCCGCTGTTGAAGGCCGGGGGCATCTTCAAGAACAAGGGCCGGCTGGTCATCTGGCTCACCGACGATGAGCGCCGCATGCCGGTGCTCATGAAGAGCAAGGTCGCGATCGGCTCCGTGAAGGTCGTCCTCCAGGAAGTGAACCCGGGGAACTAGATGGGCCGCCATCCGGAAGCCGATCTGACCCAACTGACGCGCATGTCCTCCGCGGAGCGTCCGACCAAGGTGTCGGTGGCCGACTTCGCCCGGCCGCTGGCACCCGCCGCGGCCGCGGCGCTGCTGGCGACGCTGCCCGATCAGTTGGGCGCGCGCGCACTGCGCGAGGTGATCGCCCGCACCGTCGCCGCGCATCTCGCCGGCCGGCCGGTCGTGCTCATGACCGGAGGGCACGTCGTGAAGGTCGGTGTCACGCCCTGCTTCATCGAGTTGATCGAGCGCGGCATCGTCACTCATGTCGCGATGAACGGTGCCGCCGCAATCCACGATGTCGAGATCGCGCGCACGGGCCGGACCTCCGAGGACGTCGAGGCGCACCTGCAGAGCGGGACGTTCGGCATGGTGGACGACACCGGCTCCTACATGAACCAGATCGCCCGCCGCGCCGCACTGGCCGCCGAGGGACTGGGCGAAGCGTTGGGGGCCGCACTCGAGGCCGAACCCGCTCCACACCGCGATGTCAGCCTGCTGGCGCGCGCGTCGCGTCGCGGCATCCCGGCCACGGTCCATGTGGCGCTCGGGACGGACACCATCCACTACGACCCGTCCTGCGACGGCGCGGCGCTCGGGGACACCAGCATGCGGGACTTCAGGATCCTGGCGGCGACGCTGGCCGAGGCGCGTGGCGCCGTGGTCTGGAACGTCGGCTCGGCGGTGCTGATGCCCGAGGTGTTCCTGAAGGCGCTGGCCGTCGCCCGCAATCTCGGGGCCTCGCTCGAGGGGTTGACGACGGTCAACATGGACCAGATCCAGCACTACCGGCCGCGCGCCAATGTGGTCGAGCGCCCGACTCGGGCCCCCGGCGCGAGAGGGTATTCTCTCACCGGGCACCACGAGATCATGGTCCCCCTGCTGTGCGCCGGGGTGCTCGCTGATTTGGCTTGAGTGCAGATTGCGGCAGGCCGATACCGCGAACGCGTCGTGGAAGGGCCGCCGCCGTTGACTTGGGCCGAATCAGGCTCCATACTTGGGATCCGGAGGCCGCTGTCACTGTCATCCGTGGCCATTCACGCAGGCGGAGGATCTTCCCAGACGCACGTTGCTACTCCATCGCGACACGACCAAGAAGCAACGAAACGGCCATGTCGTCGAAGTGTGAGCCGGGCTCATGCCCGGAGCTCGTGAGCGTCTGAGTCCCCGGTGTCGCGATTTTATGAGCGGCACAGCGATCGGCACGCACATGCGCCCCGGCCGGGCCCCAACCTGGGAGATCGCGTGAAGCTTCGTACACTCCTCCTGCTTGCCGTGTTGTGCGCCGGCTGGCCTGCTGTCGGTTCGGCGGACACGGCGCTCACGCCGGCCGATTCCGCGGCCATGGACTGGAGCCGCGTACCGGAGTACCGGATCGTGCCAGGCGACAAGCTGTCGCTCGACTTCGGCCGCCGTCCCGACGGCAATGTCGACGCGCGCGACGTGCGCGTGCGTCCCGATGGCCGCATCACCGTGTTCCCGGCGGGTGACGTCGTCGCAGCCGGACTTACGCCCATGGAACTGCAGCGCAATATCATCGCACTGCTGTCCGCCGACTTGAAGCTGCCACGCGTTGTCGTGAATGTCACCGACGTCGCGGGCAATGTCGTGCACGTGCTCGGCCGCGTCGAGCGCCCGGGAAGCTACCCGGCCGGTCCGTTCGTCACCGTCATGCAGGCCATTGCCGCCTCGGGCGGACTCAAGGACGATGCGGCCCGCAACAGCGTGCTGTTGTTCCACCGCGACGGTGCGCACACGGTCGCGGTGTCGCGGATCCGCCTCGACCGGCTCCTGAAGGGCGATGACCTCGCCGATGCAGTGGTCGGGCGGTTCGACGTCGTATTCGTGCCGCGCTCCAGCATCGGCAATATCAACGTCTTCGCGACGCAGTTCCTGGCGCCCGTGAGCGGCGTGCTGAGCAGCTCGCTGACGGGTTGGGAATTGTTCAACCTCGACCGCGTCTTCGTGACGCGTGTCGTCCGGGACTGAGGGGGCCTCCGCATGAACCAGCCCCCGATTCCCAGTGCTGCGCCGCAGCTCGTCCGCCAGGCCTCGGCACGTGAGTTCCTCGCCGTGTTGTTCCGGCGCAAGTGGATCATCATCGGCCTGTTCCTGGTCACCACGGCGACCGTCCTGAGCGTTGCGCTGACCACGCCCACGTACTTCCTGTCGTCCGGCCGCATCCTCGTCAAGCGAGGCGAGCGCCAGAGCGTGCTCCGTCCCGATCGTCAGATCTTCAGCGACTGGGAGCAGGAACTCGGCAGCGAGATGCAGATCATCAAGAGCGTCCCGGTCGTCAAGCGCGCACGCGAACTGATGGCGGTGGAAGCCGCGAAGATGCATCAGACCATGACGCTCGATCCGGGCAGTATCGACGTCGAAGTCATGGGAAAGTCGAACGTCCTCGCGGTCGGCTACACCTCGATCGAGCCGGCGGTGGCGCAGATTGCCTGCACGTCGATCATGGACGCGTACATCGAATACCGCCGCAATCGTCTCACTGTGGAGAGCCCGAGCCGGTTCTTCGAGAAGGGGATCGCGGATCTCCAGGTTGCGATCGCGGCCAAGCTCGAGGAGCGCCGGCGCTACACGGAACTGACGGGTGTCGCCGCACCGATGGCACAGACGCAGAACTGGCTCACCCAGGTCAGCTCGCTCGAGGGCCGTCGCAGCGATCTGGCCGCCGATCTGGCGGCCTCGCAAAGCCTCGAACAGGCCATGAAACGGTTACAGCAGGACGGCGAGATCGACCTGCCGACGTTCGACGGCGTGAATCAGTTCACGAACGAGAGCGCGCTGATCACGCTGAAGTCCCGCGTCGTCGATCAGCAGGCGAAGATCGCCGTGCTCACCGAGACGCTGCGCGACGATGCGCCCGAAGTCGTCGGGGCACGCCAGACGCTCGAGACGCTGCAGGGGATGCTGCGGAAGGAAGTCGACGCCCGCGTCCGTATGGCCGGCTCGAAGGTCTCGCAGCTGCAGAGCAAAGTCGCGGTACTCGACCAGGAGATAGCGACGATCCGCCGGCAGCTGGTGGGCGCGCCCGAGAACCTCAAGAAAATGGACGAGATCGACGCCGATCTCGTGGCATTGCGTGCCCGCCTCAAGGAAGTCACGGACGCCCGCGATCAGGCCGCCATCACCGCGAACACGTCGCAGGACGTCAATGTCGTGCTGCTCGCGCCGGCCGGTGTCGCCGCGCCATCCAATCCGCTCGATATCGTGCGCCTGCTGCTGGCGCCGGCATTCAGCCTGCTCGTCGGTATCGCCATCGCCTTCTTCGTGGACGGCCTCGACCTCACGGTTCGCACCGCGAACCAGGCCGAGGAGTTCCTCGATCTTCCCGTGCTGGCGTCGCTCTCCGAGCGTCGTCGCCGCAACGGCTAGCCGGAGGAACCGCCCATGACCCGTATTTACGATGCGCTTCGGAAAGCCGAGTCCAATCGCGAGCGCTTGGGCATCGGACCCGTGCCCATCGGCACTCCTCCGGGGCACGACCACTCCTCCGGGTGGGGACACTCGCCCGCGGACCCCGCATTCTCGCCGCTGCCGCTCGTCGGCGGCGTCGAACTCGACGAAGACGCCATCCGCGAGACGTCGGCCCTGCGCCTGAACCTCGAAAGCGTGCTCGGAGAACGCGTCCTGCGCGCCGTGATGTTCTCCAGCGCCCAGGGCGGGGAAGGCACGTCGACGGTCGCGCTGCAGTTCGCGCAGTCGCTGGCGCACGGCAGTGCACGGGTGCTGTTCGTCGATGTGCACGCGCGCCGTCCGGTGTGCTTCGCGGATGACACCCAGCGCTTCGCGGTGCTCGACCCGCGCGTGAGTTCGCCGGTCATGGCGGGCATCATGACGCCGAACCTGGCCGCGATTCCGGTCACCGAGGAGGCCGCGCGCACGGGCAGCGTCAGCGCCGCGAGCGTGCGGGCCATCATCGACGCCGCGATGGGCTCGTTCGACTGGGTCGTCCTCGACGGGCCCCCCGCCGTGGAATCCCCCGAAGTGGCCTCGATCGCGGCTCAGGTCGATGGCGTGGTCATGGTGTTGCACGCCGGGCGCGCCAAGCGTCCGGTCGTGACGCGCGCCGTGGAGATGCTCCGGAAAGCGGGCGGTCGCGTGCTGGGTACGGTGCTCAATCGCCGCGTCCACGAGATCCCGGGGTTCATCTACCGCCGCATCTGAGGCCACCGTTCCCTATGTGTCGCACATGCGAGGCCACTCCCCGAACGCCCTGGCCAGCGCGCCTCGCTCCCCGTTGCGTCCGGGGGTGCGCGTGAACGCGGCCGTGCGTGCGCATCCGGAGCCCGTGGACCGGTCGACACCGGGCACGGGCTCCGGGCTTTCCGCCGCGCTCGGAGCGGCGGTCGAACGCGCGCGGACATGGGCCGGCGACGGGCTGTGCGCGCTCCTGCTGTCGGGCAGCCACGCCAGCGGTGAGGCGGTGTGGGCCGAAGTGGATGGCAGGCGCGTCTCGCTCTCGGACCTCGACCTGTACGCGGTCATGCGCGACGAAGCGGCCTGCACCGCTGCGCGTGCGCGTGCCGCCGCGGACCGCTTCCTGCCGGGTACCGCCGCGGCGGCGGGACTGGCGGCACCGCTCGAAGTGGCATTCGTGACGTTCGATGGTCTGGCGCGCATGCCGGCGCGGCCGGGCACCGTGGATCTGGTGCGTTCCGGCCGGGTGATCGCGGGCGATACCGGGCTGCTCGCACGGCTGCCGCGCTGGGAGCCGGCCGCGGTGAGCGCCGAGGAGCGCCGGCTGCTGCTGGAGAACCGCGCCTTCGACTTGCTGGCGGCGCTCCACACCGGAGGCGGCGCGCTCGGCGCGCTGCGTTCTCGGCACGCCGTCCTCAAGGTGGCGCTCGACGCCGCGACCGCGCGCGGTCTGGCGCACGGTGAATTGCCGGCGGCTGCGGCCGAACGCGTGGCTCGGGCTCGCGAGCACGGTGCGCCCGACGGCCTGCCGTCGTGGCTCGCCGGGGCGTGGAGCAACGCCGAACCCCTGTGGCAGGAAGCGCTGCTGTGGCGCGCCGGTGAGGTCCGCGGCGCGGCGCCCGGCGCGGCTGTGAGCGACGCGGACGGCCATGCCGCAAGCGCGTCGACGTGGCGGGCTGCCGCGCGCGTCTGGGCGGCGGCATGGTGGGCCGATCCGCTCGAGCGGACCGCTCCGTCCGACCCCTGGGAGCGTGCGCTGCGCGCTGCTTCGCGTGGCTCGCTGGCGCGGCGCTTCCGGCGCTCGCTGGCGTTTCGCGCGCGCACCGGCGCGACGCCCGGCGTGTGGCAGCGAGCGCGTTTCGCGCTCGCCGGCACACCGGCATTGCGCATCCACGGCAGTGCGGTGGTGCTGCTGCTGGCGGCCGCACAGTCGCCGCGGGAGCCGCGACTGCCGGCTGGCGCGCTCCACGCGCTCCACCGCCTGGGTGTGACGCGCGCGACGAGCTTCGATGAGGCCGCCCGCGAGACGGTCGCCGCCTGGGACGGTCAGTTGCACGATGGCCAGCGCACGGTGGCGGCGCGATGAAACCGGTGATGGTGGTGGTGCTGGTCGATGCCCTGGGCTGGACGCTCGCGGGTCATGATCCGGCGTTCGCGCCGCGGCTGTCCGAGCGCCGCGCGCTCGCCACCGTCCTCGGCTTCAGTTCCGGAGCGCTGCCGACCGCGTTCACCGGCCGGCCGCCGCGCGAGCACGGCCGCTGGCTCATGTATCGCCGCGCCGCCGCGGACTCGGTGTTCCGCGGATTCGAGTGGTTGCGACTGTTGCCTGCCCGCCTGCGGCGCAGTTGGCGGCTCACGCAGTGGCTCACCGGGCTCGTGGCACGCCGGGGCGTGCGGGGCTACTTCAATCTCTATGACGTGCCGCGAGGCGAGCTGGCGGAGTTCGACCTGCCCGAGCGCGACGACATCTTCGTGCCCGGCGGCCTGCCCGGCGACTCGCTCTGGGATGCGCTCGATCGCCGCGGGGTCGCATGGCAAGGGTGGAACTGGCGGACGAGCGAGGACGACGCGCGTCGTTTCGCGCTCGAGGCGCTGGCGCGCGGCCAGCACGACTTCCTGTTCCTGTACTCGGCCACCCTCGATGCCCGGCTGCATCACGAGGGCTCGCAAGGGGCGGGCGTTCGTCGCTGCCTGGACCTGTGGTCGGGATGGTTCGATGACGCTGCCGGAGCGGCCGCACGCGGCGGCCGCGAAGCGTGGCTCTACCTGTGCTCGGATCATGGCATGGTCGATGTCACCGCGAGCGTCGATGTCATGGGCCGGCTCGACGCGCTGGCGTTCCAGCGCGGCCGCGACTACGTGGCGTTCTTCGATTCGACGTTCGCACGCTTCTGGTGGCGCACGCCGGGCGCGCGGGATGCCGTGCGCGCCGCTCTGGATGCCGAACCGCGGGGCCGCTGGCTGTCGGCGGCCGACCTCGCGCGCGAAGGCGCCGACTTCGCGGATCACCGCTACGGCGAGGACCTGTTCCTGCTCGAGCCCGGGACACTCATGGTGCCCTCGTACATGGGACTGCGTCCGGTCGCGGCGATGCATGGCTACGATCCCGCGCATCCTGACATGGCCGGCGTGCTGGCGGCGAACCGCCCGCTGCCCGCTGAGGTCACCCACTTGAGCCACCTGCGCGGCTTCCTGGAACGCGAACTCGACGCGCTGGCTGCCGCCGGCGATGCGGGGGCCGCATGAAGCGCGGCGAGATCGCGCGCCACGTCACGCGTGGCACGTTCTTCCTGGCGCTCGAGAAGACCGCGGCGCTGCTGTCGGGCATGCTGTACTTCGCGCTCATGCTGCGCTGGCTCGGCCCCACCAACTACGGCATGCTGACGCTCGCGCTCGCGATTGCCGGGCTCGCCAGTATCGCGACCGGCAACTTCGAGGTGTTCCTCGAGCGCTACGCGGCGGAGTACCAGGCGCACGGCCGCTACGACCTGCTGCAGCGCGCTCACGGGCTGGCGCTGGGGCTCAAGTTCGGGCTCGGCCTGCTGGCGAGTGCCGCGCTGCTGGCGCTGACGCCCCATCTGGCCGTGCAGTTCAAGATGCCCGAGCTCAAAGTCCTGGTCCCCATCCTGACGTTCATGGTCGCGACCGACGGCCTGTCGACGACGGGCCGTTCGCTGTTGTTCGGCATGCAACGCTACGAATGGGTGAGCGGACTGTCGTTGTTGTTCCACCTCGCGAAGACCGTGCTCGTGGGCTTGTTGTGGTGGAGCCAGCAGGGTCTGGTGTCGCTGGCGATCGGTCTGTCGGCGCTGGCCGTGACACAGGCCGTCCTGTTCTCGATCGCGGCCTGGGTGCTGTCGCGGCGCGAGGCCGCAGCCTCGCCTCCTCCTCCCTTGGCCGAGCCGGGCGCCGACGCGCCCCTGCTGCGCCAGATGTTCAGGTACTGCCTGCCACTGCTCGGCGCGCGCGCCGCGTTCCTGTCGGGGCAGAACCTCGGCAAAGTCGTGCTCGCCAAAGTGCTCGATGCCACCCAGTTGGGCTACTTCACGTTCGCGTTCCAGACCATCGAGCGCTTCGTCGAACTTGTGTACACGCTGCCCAGCTCGCTACTGCCATCGCTCACGCATCTGGTGGCGCGCGAGGAGCGGGAGCGGCTCGGATACGTGTTCGAGCAGGCGTTCCGGCTGGTCAAGGTCGCGGCTTGCGTGGTGGCGTGGTGCGTGTTCGCGTTCGCGCCGGAACTCACGCTGTGGGTCGGCAGCCCGCTGTTCCTGCCCTCGATCGGCATGTTGCGCGTGCTGGCACTCGTGCCGCTGGCACGCACCGCACAGCAGCCGCTGACGATGTTGTTCCAGGCGATGCGGCGGCCGGGGCTGGTGCTCACCCTGGCGCTGCTCAAACTCGGCGTGGAACTGGCGTGCTACTTCGTCATCGTGCCGCGCCTGGGCGGACTTGGTGCGGCGTGGGCCAACCTCGCCGGCGCGGTGTCGTCCTACCTGATGGCCCTGGTGTTCGCGGCCATGTTGCTGCCGGAGAGCGCGGCGGCCCGCACCGGTGTGGTGGCGCGGGCACTGCTGCTGACTGTGCCGATGCTGGCCGTGGCGTTCCTGCTCCCGCAACAGGGCCTTTCCCCAGTCGTGTCGTTCCTCACGCGGGCCGTGCTCGTGGGGCCTGGATTCGTGGCACTCTTCGCGCTCGGGCTCATCACCCGCTACGATCTCGAGAAACTGTCGGCGCTGGAGCTGCACTCCCCAGCGGTCCGCCGTGTGCGCGACATCGTCGTCGGCGCCGCGGACCGGGTGGCGCGCGTCTTCGAGCCCCGGAGGACCGCATGAACACCCCCCGCGTGCTGGTCGTGATACCCGCTCACAACGAGGAAGCCAGCCTGCCAGCGACTCTGGCCGAGGTTCGCGCCAAGGCCCCGGGCGTCGACCTGCTCATCGTGGACGATGGCTCGCGGGACGGCACGTCGCAGGTCGCGCGCGACGCCGGCGTCCCGGTCGTGCGGCACACCGTGAACCTCGGCGTCGGCGGCGCGCTGCAGACCGGGTTCCGCTGGGCGTACGAGCACGGCTACGATATCGGGGTGCAGCTCGATGCCGATGGCCAGCACGATCCCGCCTATCTGGCGGCGGTCGTCGAGCCGGTGGCAGCGGGCCGGTGCGATGTCTGCATCGGATCGCGTTTCGTGGCCGCGACCGGCTACAAGGCGCCGTGGAACCGAAAACTTGGCATGCTGCTGTTCAGCGGCGTCGTGCGCCTGGCCCTCGGCCGCCCGATCGCCGACACGACGTCGGGGTTCCGTGCCTACAATCGCGCCGTCATGAAGGTCTGCATGCACGACTTCCCGAAGGACTTCCCCGACGCGCCGCTGCTCATCGCCCTGGCGCGCCATGGCTTCCGCCTCGACGAGGTGCCGGTGGTGATGCGTGAACGGCAGGCCGGGCAGTCGTTCTACACGCTCGGCAAGCAGCTCTACTACCCGTACAAGAACCTGCTCGCGTCGCTCATGGCGCTCATCCGCAAGCCGGTCTAGGAGGATCGATGTTCTTCCTGTCACGCACCCAGGTCATCACGGCGGTCGGCGCCGTCCTGCTGTCGCTCTATGTGCTGGACCTGGTCCGGCGCCGCAAGCTGTCCGAGGAGTACTCGCTGCTGTGGGTCATCGCGACGGTCGTCATCGCAGTGCTCGGCTTCTCGACACCGCTCCTGACCTGGATCACCCACGCGCTCGGATTCATGGGCGAGTCCTCGACGACATTCGCATTCGGTCTGGCGTTCTCGCTCGCCATGCTGCTGTACCTGTCGCTCAAGCTGTCCCGTGTCGGCTACGAGAACCACGCGCTGACGCGTGAGCTGGCGCTGTTGCGTGAACAGGTCGAGACGCTGCGGCAGGGCCGTGCGGAGGATCGCCCGTGAAACGTGCGATCCAGCTGCTGCTCGGCGTCGGCGTCTCGGCGCTGTGCGTGTGGCTGTCCATGAAGGACGTGCACTTTACCGAGGTGCTCACGGCATTGCGCGGCGCGAACGTTCTTGGGTTCGTGCTCGTCATGCTGGTCACACTCGGCGGCTTCTGGCTGCGCGCCGTGCGCTGGCGCTACTTCATCGATGCGGGCCGCCCGCTGCGGATCGGCTCGCTGTTCAGCGCCACGATGATCGGCTTCATGGCCAACAACGTGCTGCCGTTCCGCCTCGGCGAGTTCATACGCCCATGGGCCCTGGCTCGACGTGAGAAGCTCTCGAAGACGACGCTGCTCGCGACCGTCGTGGTCGAGCGTGTCGTCGACATGATGACGCTGCTCGGCATCTTCGGCGTCACCATGGTGGTGCACCCGATCGCCGAGAACACCGACGCCGGCCGGCTCGTGCAATGGGGCGCACGCGTGCTCATTGGCCTGTGTGTCGCGCTCACGGTGTTCGTCATCGCGCTCGAACGCAATCGGGGGTTGGCGCAGGCGCTCGTCCGGCGGGTCACCGGGCCGCTGCCAGGGGAGGCTCGAGGGCGGGTCGCGCACATGCTCGAACGTTTCCTCGAGGGGCTGGGTCTGTTCCGCGACTTCGGCAGGCTGGCCGTGGTGTTCGCGCTGTCGTTCGCGATGTTCATGTGCTTCGCGCTGGCGCTCGGCATCAGCCTGTGGTCCATGGGCATCTCGCTGCCGTGGTACGCCGGGCTCGTCATGCTGGTGATCACCGCCATCGGCATCATGGTGCCGGCCGCGCCGGGCTACATCGGCACGCTCAATATCGCATGCACCGCGGGACTGGCCCTGTTCGGCGTCGGCAAGCTGCAATCCGTGCCGTTCTCGTGGTTCTACTTCTTCAGCCAGTGGCTGCCGATCACGACCGTCGGCCTGATCTACCTGAACCGCGAGGGGCTGTCGCTCCGCTCACTGGGGCAGGCGCAGGGCGGGGAGCAGCCGTGAGGTTACGCCCCGAATGCCGTCGCGACCTTGTGCACCGCCCGGACGACGTCATCGACGTCGCGGTCGGTCATGGTCGTGAACAGCGGCAGCGTGATGGCGCGCCGGTAGGCGTTCTCGGCGATGGGGAAGGAGCCTTCGCCTTTCCCGAGGCTGTCACGGAAGTGCGGGTGGAAGTGGATCGGGATGAAATGCACACTCGTGCCGATGTTCTCGGCGCGCAGCTCCTCGATGAAGCGGCCGCGGTCGATCGTCAGCCGTTCGAGCTCGAGCGCGATCGTGTACAGGTGCCACGCGTGCGTCATGCCGGGGCGGGTGCCGGGCAACCGGACCGCCGGAACGTCCATGAGGCCGGCCTGGTACCGCGCCACCAGCTCGTGGCGGCGGCGTTGCGAGCCCTCGAAGCGTTCGAGTTGAGCCACTCCGATGGCGGCGAGCAGGTCGGACAGATTGTACTTCCAGCCCGGTGCGGTGACCTCGTAGAACCACGACCCCGTGGCGCCGTAGCGCTTCCAGGCATCGCGGTTCATGCCATGCAGGCTGAGGAGCCGGATGCGCTCCGCGAGCGCGTCGTCATCGGTGACGGCGGCGCCGCCTTCGCCCGTGGTGAGGTTCTTGGTGGCGTAGAACGAGAACGCCGTGATGTCGGCGAGCGCGGCGGAGCCCACCGGACGGCCGTGCGAAGCGGCGCCCAGAGCGTGGGCGGCGTCATCGACGATGCGGATGCCGCGCGGCCCCGTGATGGCGCGCATCGCATCGTAGTCGCACGGGTGGCCGGCGTAGTCCACGGTCATGACGACGCGCGTGCGCGGTGTGATCGCGGCCGCGACGGCGCGCGGGTCCAGACACAGGGTGTCGGGCTCGACGTCGGCGAGGACCGGCGTGGCGCGGACGTGCTCGATGACATTCACGGTCGCCGCGAACGTGTAGGGCGAGGTGATGACCTCGTCGCCGGGCCCGATGCCGAGCGCTTCGAGCGCCAGATGCAGCGCGCCAGTGGCGCTGTTCACGCACAGCGCGTGCTTGGCGCCGGCCAGTCGCGCGACCTGCTCGGCGAGTTCGAATGTTCGCGGGCCGGTGGTGATCCAGCCCGAATCGAGCGATTGCATGACGAGTTCGCGCTCACGCGGCCCGATGTCGGGCAGCGCGATGGGCAGGAACTCGGGCCGTACGGGCGTGCCCCCCTGCGAGGCGAGGCGCGCCGTTGTGAGGTCCGGGGACGGTTCGTTCACGCCGCCAGTCTAGGGCCAGCGCACGCCGCTACGCCAACCCGCGCGCTCGCGAGCTGAGCGAGGGATCCCCCATGACCGGCGGCCGGCACAAGTTCACCCGTGATTCGCTCGGGCTGGCGTTCACCCAGTATCTGGTGCGCGCCGTGAGCATGGCGCGCGGTTTCGTCGCCGCGAAGATGCTCGACCCGCTGGCGTTCGGGGCGTGGAACGCGCTGCAACTGCTGATGGACTACGGCTCCCTGGCGCCACTCGGGACCCAGCAGGGGCTCGATCAGTTGGTGCCGGCCCGGCTCGTCGAGGGTGACGCCGAGCGCATCTCGCGCCTGAAGCGCGCGGCGCTGTTCAATGTCATCGCGCTGACGCTGCTGTTCGCGGCGCTCGGCCTGACATGGGCTTCGGTCGGCAGCAGCCGGATGCGTGCCACCTGGCACCTGACCGGGATCGGTGTCGCGCTGCTGTGCGTCCTGTTCGTGAACCTCGCCAACGTTGGCACCAGCATCCTGCGCTCGCACGGCGACATCGGCGCGCTCACCACCTGGTACATCCTGCAGGGCCTGGTGGGCTCCGGGCTGGGCTTGGCACTCATGTTCCTGTTCGGCCGCTGGGGCCTGCTGTGGGGCTGGTTCGCGGGCTGCTTCGTCGCGCTGCTGTTCGTGATGCGGCGGGGGCGCGGCGTGTTCCCGCTGCTGCCGGCCCCGGCAATCGAGAGCTTCGATCTGCTGCAGGTCGGCATTCCGCTCTACATGTTCAGTGCCAGCAGTATCGTCATGCGGAACCTCGATCGCATCGTCGTGCTGCGCTTCCTCGGCACCCAGGCGCTCGGCTACTACGGGCTGTCGGTGAACGTCCTGACGCTGCTCATGGCGATCCCCGACTCGCTCGCGTACGTCAGCTACCCCAAGCTGGTGCGGCTGTTCAGCGAATCGGGGCAGGACCCCGCCTCGATCCACGCGCGTGTCGAACGGCTGGTGCGCGGGGTTTCGGTCGGATTGCCGCTGGTGGCCGGGCTGTGCGCGGTGTGGGCCCCCGAGATGGTGCACGCCATCCTGCCCAAGTACGACCCGTGTGTCGGTGCGATGCGCGTGCTGGCGTTCGGGGCCACCGGTATCGCGCTGTCATCGTTTGCCTCGATCGTGCTCATGACCGTCGGTCGTCGCATTATCCTGGTGCCTGCGGCGGTGTTCCTCGCCGCGCTCTCGGGCGGCCTGCAGCTGCTCTCGCTGCGCTGGAATGGCGGACTCACCGGCGTCGCGGCGGCGTCCGCGACCGCGTACCTGTTGTCGGGTGGGGTGCTCATGGCACTGGCCGCTGCCGGACTCGCGCAGCCGTTCCAGCGCATCGTGACCCTGGTGGTACGCTGTCTGGCGCCGACCCTGATCGCCGTGCTGCTGGTGTGGGCCGTGAACCTGA
>JANMAX010000176.1:0-2535 GCA_031360075.1 bacterium
TTTCCATGCCGACCTTGTCCGAAAGAGATCGCCACGCCAAGCTCCTGCCATTGAAGAGTGGCTATCGTGACTCCGGAGATCTTCGGGTCCATTGGACGACAGACTATGCGGCTGTGTTGGAACAACTGTCGCGTGAGATCGAAGCGGAAGCCGCTGGCGGGGACCGCGTCAAGAACGAGGTCCGCGATTCGGTGCAGGATTGGCAGCTCTTTGGCACGGTGCTTCCGCTTGAGCGAATGACGTCGGCGACCCTTTTTGACGATGGGGTCTACCGTCGCTTCGCGGACGGGGACCATGTGGTGGTCGCCGCCAAGTGAGCGCGAGGAGCGCCCATAGGCTTCACATGGGGCTTGCTGGGAGTATCCCGTGCCGTAGACTTGGCGTGCCTCAGCGCCGGCTGCCACCCAGCAGCGTGTCGATCGCGCCGCGCCAGCGGGCCCATTCGCTCGCACGCCAGCGGGCGTCCTGCTTGGGGCGGAACTCGCGGTCCAAAGCACGCGCGGTCTGCAGTTCGCGCGCGGAGCGCCACACTCCCGCGCCCAGGCCCGCGAGCAGCCCGGCTCCGAGTGCCGTGGTCTCGATGACGCGCGGCCGGCGCACCGGCACGCCCAACAAGTCGGCTTGGTATTGCATGAGCCAGTCGTTCGCCACCGCGCCGCCGTCCACCTGCAGCGCACGCACGCGCGCGCCGGCGTCACGCGCCATGGCGTCCACCAGGTCGCGGCTCTGGAACGCCAGCGACTCGAGCGTGGCGCGCACGATATGCGCACGCGTCGTGCCGCGGGTGAGCCCGAGCAGCGCGCCGCGGACGTCGGCTCGCCAGTACGGGGCGCCGAGGCCCGCGAACGCCGGCACCAGGACGACGCCGCCCGAATCGGTTACCGAGCGCGCCATGGCTTCGCTCTCGGACGCCTGCCCCAGCAGACCGAGGCCGTCGCGCAACCACTGCACCGCCGCACCCGCCACGAACACGCTGCCCTCGAGCGCGTACGCCACGCCGCCGTCGGCGCTGCACGCCACGGTCGTCAGCAGGCCGGCACGCGACGCCACCGGCTTGGCTCCGGTGTGTTGCAGCAGGAAGCAGCCGGTGCCGTAAGTGTTCTTGGTCTGTCCGGCGGCGACGCAGCCCTGCCCGAACAGGGCCGCCTGCTGATCGCCCGCCACGCCCGCGACCGCGATGCCATCGGGCAGCGGGCCGCCGGCTCCGCCCACGCCGCGCGTGCGCCCGAAATCGCCCGCCGAGCGACGCACTTCGGGCAGCACCGACGCCGGGACTCCGAACGTGCGCAGCAGCGCGGGTTCCCAGCGGCGTGAGCGCAGGCCGTAGAGCATGGTGCGCGACGCATTCGTGGGGTCGGTGGCATGCACGACGCCACCGGTGAGCTGCCACACCAGCCAGCTGTCGATGGTGCCGAACGCCAGCCGGCCGCGCGCCGCCAGCGCACGCGCGCCACGTCGATGCTCGAGCAGCCACTCGAGCTTGGTCGCCGAGAAGTACGGGTCGCATACCAGCCCGGTCATGCGGCGGATGCCGGCTTCGCGGCCGCGCCGGCGGAGCTCGGCACAGCGCTCGGCGGTGCGCCGGTCCTGCCACACGATGGCCCGGCCGAGGGGCTCGCCGGTGCGGCGGTCCCACAGCAGCGTGGTCTCGCGCTGGTTCGTGACCCCGATCGCCGCCAGCGCGGAACCCTTGATGCGCGCGGCGGTCAGCGCGCGCCTGGCGGCGGTGAGCACGCTGGACCAGATCTCGTGGGCGTCGTGCTCGACCCAGCCCGGCTTGGGGAAGTGCTGCGGCAGCTCGGCGTAACCGCGGCCGCTCACCTGACCACGTTGATCGAGCACCAGCGCGGTGGTGCCGGTCGTGCCCTGATCGAGGGCCAGAATGTAGGTCATCGGGTGGCCAGCGCGCGGTCCAGCATCAGCAGCTCATCGCGCACCGCGCTCTCGAAGCGTTCGATCTCGTCCTTTTCACGCGCGGCGTCCCAGCCGAAGCGGCGCGCCAGCACCGGCGCCATCCTGCGCGCCGCCGACAAGCCGCGGTCGTCGGCGAGCCAGCGCGTGCTGCGACGGCGCACGAGATCGTCGAGCGAGTGCGCCCATTCGTGCTCGACGGCGTGCGCGGCGAATGCCTCGTCACTGGTATTGTGGGGCAGCGGGGCCGGCAGCGGATCGGTGCAGTCCTCCGGGGCCACCTCGCGCTGGAGCTTGCGGGTCGCCAGCGCCACAAGGTCGCGAGCCATGACGCGAAACGTCGTGTACTTGCCGCCGACGATGGTGAGCAGTGCACCGTCATCGACGATGCGGTGCTCGCGCGACGCCTCGCCCACGGCTTCCTCCGCCGACACCAGAGGACGCACGCCGGCGAAGACCGCGAGCGGGTGCTGGCGCGCGGCACCGGGCAGCACGCGCGCGACGGCATCGGCGAGGTAGCGGATCTCGTCGGGCGATGGCCGGCGCTGGGCATCCGCGGGCGGCGATGCAGTCTCGACCTCGGTCGTGCCGACCAGCGAACGGCCCGCGAACGGCACCACGAAA
>JANMAX010000278.1:0-14101 GCA_031360075.1 bacterium
CTCCCCGCTCGGCGCTGGAACCTCCACTCGAGGTTTCACCGCCGGGTCCGGAGACGGACGGATGGCTCGGACCTCTGCTCGGCGATTCATGGGCAGACGGCCCTCGCAGGCCACGGGCTCATGAATCGGGCGGGCCAGGAGCCTGTCCGAGTATTGGCACTCACGAAATTTCGCCCTCCGCAGATGCCACAAGATCGACTATCGCGGATGCCCTCGACTGACTTGCTGGCAGAAATTCGCGGTTTTCGGATTACGTCGGACAGGCTCCTAGACAGCAGCCCCCGGCACCAGGACCTTCAATTCCTTGGGCACGTCGTCGAGGTCGACGAGTTCGGCCAGGACGCCCCAGCAACCGCGCTGGCGGGCGTAGGCCGCACCTTCCTCGAGCGGCACCATGCCGCCGGCGCGCAACTCGCAGCCGACGACCTTGACCGGGCTCGCTTCGATCTCGGCCAGGACGCGCGGCGCATCCGGCATCATGCCGACGCCGCGCGGATTCACCGGGCCCATCACGAAATCAGGCACCACGCTCCAGGCGCCGAGGCGGGACAACAGATGGCCCAGATTCCGCGTCTCGAAGCCGACCAGTCCGACCTTCGTGTGCGCCAGCTTCACAAGCCGCTCGAAGAACTTGGGGTAGTTTCCGGCCAGCGCCAGGTCGGTGATCGCGGCGGGCACCAGGATGCCGCGCACGGACTTGGCGCTGAACGTGCCGACTTCGCGCTCGATGCGCGGCCAGACGCGGCTCGCCAGATCGGTGGCCATCGACAACGGCAGCAGGCTCAGGGCGGCCGCACCCGCGCGCGCCGGCGACCACGCCCCCGGGCTGCTGTCGTCGCCCACCTCAAGCGCCAGTGACGGCTCCCAGCGCAGGTCGTCCGCCACCGGCGTGTGCGGCGTGCGCACCAGCAGTGGCAGGTCTTGATTGAGCTCGGCGAGCGCCACGCGCACGTCGTTGGTGGGCGGCACCACGATCGCTTCGGCGCCCACTGCCACGGCCTTCACGAGTGCCACGGCGAGCGACTCGGGCTCCTTGAAGCGCGACGCCACCTCGAGCTGCCGGTCGCGCGTCGTGCGCACCGGCTGGCCGAGCGAGGACACTCCCAGCAGCAGGCGCGGGACTTCGGGCGGCGCCGGCTTCACGACCGCACCTCCCGTTCCTCGGCGTCGGCTTGGATGCTGGCGCGCACGGCATCGACAACACGGGCGACGTTGGCCGCGCGCGTCACCGACAGCGCGCTCGTCGCGACCGGGTCACCGCCCAGCATGCGCAGGAAACCTTCCGCGACGCCGGCCTGATCGCCCGAGTCGTAGCGCAGCGTGGTCGGCTCGCTCGAGACCACGACACGCCCCTGGAGCGACGCCAGGTCCATCTCGAGCGCATCGTCCGAGACGATGACGCGGCCCTCGGGACCGGCACACTCGATGACCATGGCCGCGCCCGGGTAGTCCGGCACGCTCCATGATGCGTCGATCTTGGCATTCAGGCCGTTCGCGAAGCGCGCGTCGACCTGGCATTCGTCGATCCATTCGCCATAGAGCTTCTGTCCGCGCGCCTTGACGGCCACGACCGGGCCGAAGGAGGCGTCGAGCAGCAACAGCAGGTCGGCGAGCAGAAAGTCGAGCACGTCGTGGCCGGCGGGATCCGCCATGGGCGAGAACACGCGCGACACCGATGCCGAGGCCCGCACCTGCGTGACGCGATCCGCGGCCAGCGCACCGGTGCGTCGCGCACGCGCGAACAGCGGATGGAACAGCACGGGCGCACCCGCGGCCACCGGCCGCTCGCTGCCGGCGAGCACCGCCTGGATGCGCGTCGCGATCTCGCCCGGCATGTGCGCCAGCCCGTGCACGAGCACGCCGAGCCCGGCTCGCACGGCCTCTTCAACGGTCGCCAGCGCTTCGGCCGCCGGCGCGCACACGACCACCGAATCGCAGGCGTGCTTCTCGAGCCAGCGCGTCAGCGTGGTATCGGACGGCACGGTGAAGCCGATGCCGCGCACGAAGCGGCGCAGTTCATTGCGTGGCTCGACGAAGCCGGCCAGCTGCGCCGACGGGTGCATGGCGAAAGCACAGGCATGGTCGACTCCGGCGCGGCCCAGCCCGGCAACGACGACACGTTCACGTGTCGTCGCATCAGGCTCGCGGGTGGCGTCGTTCTCAGACATGGCAGTCGATGGCTGGGGCATCGTCGAGTGCTCCTCGTCGCGGCGGGGTGTCACAAGCTAACGGCCGCACGCGCCGGCGGCAAACGCCGGCACGCCGCCGCGTTGGCGTGGCGCATGAGGTGCCGGAAACCGGCGCGTGCCGGCTCCGGGACTAACCCGTGAGCTTGAACTCGATGCGCGGGTCCTCGCGATCGGCGTCGGTGATCTTGTAGAGGTCGGCAGACGCCAGTTGCATGCCCTGCGCGACCCACGAATCCGGGATCTGCTCGATACGCGTGTTGAAGATGGTGACCACGTCGTTATAGAACTCGCGCCGGTCGGCAAGCTGGTTCTCGAGCTCGCTGATGCGCTGCTGCAAGCCGCGGAACGACTGATCGGCCTTCAGGTCCGGGTAGCTCTCGGCCACGGCCATGAACGCGCCGAGCGCATTGCCGACCACGCCTTCGGCCGCCGCGCGCTGGGCCACCGTGCGCGCGCCCGCGACCGCGCCACGCGCCTCCGACAGCTTGTCGAACACGGCACGCTCGTGCTGCATGTAGGCCTCGCACGTCTTCACGAGCTTGGGGATCTCATCGTGACGCTGCTTCAGCAGCACGTCGACGTTGGCCCACGACCGTCCGATATTGTTCTTGAGTTCGACCAAGCCGTTGTAGATGGACAAGAAGTAGCCCACCGAGCCCACGACCACGAAGCCGATCACGGCTGTCCACAGGATCTCTGCCGGATGCATCGGTTCCTCCATGAAAAAGCCGCCGAAGCTGGCGGCGATCACTCAACGCGGCAGTGGAAGATCACCGCTCTTCGCCAACTCGATGAGACACCACAGCCCGAACAGCGCCAGTGCGGGCCCGCCCAGGAGCCCGCCGAACGCCTTTGCGCCGTATTCCAAGGTCATCATCTTCTCGCTGCGGTCGCTGATCAGGAACGCCGGATCCTGCTTGCCGCGCCGGACGATCGCCGTGCACACGCCGTCGTACTGGCGGACGTGCCGCGCCCCGATGGCATCGGTGCCCGTGGCCTCCAGCACCTCTTCGTCCATCGACACCGGCACCGCGTGCGGTTTGGGATTCGCGCGCCCGAGCACGTAGACGCAGCGGCCTTCTTCGATGCGGCGCTCACGGAAGCGCATCACACCCACGGCCCAGATGTGGCGCATACCCAACTGGCGGCCAGCCATGAAACCCGAGTAGGGCTCGGGCACACCCAGTCCGTGGGTCTCCTCCATGGTGACGTCGCCGGCGCTGACTTCGGCGCCCTGCGGGTATACCAGCGCCGTGCCGGTGCCGTCGTCGAGGTAGAACGGATTCCCGGACTGCTCGCGATACACCGTGCTCCAGTTGCGCAGGCCCTTGTTCGATTGGCGCAGCGTCTGGAGTTCGACTTCCCACCACGCGCACTCGCGGTTGGTGAACGGTGCGCTCACCCGGCTGCGCGCGCACACCTTGCCCTGCAGTTCCACGAGCCCCATGGCGAGCGAGCGCACCTTGGCGGTGGGCGTGTCGACGATGAGCCGGTGCACGCGCAGGGCGCGGAAGCCGTGCACGAATGCCGTCGTGCCGAGCCCCAATGCGACCACCGAACCCAGCGGCCAGAAGAGCGACATCACTGGAACCGCCCCATGACGAACGGTGCCGCGATGCACGTCAGGTACAGCAGGCCGGCGAGCGCGAGCGCGGGTCCCAGCAGCATGAGCACCAGCTTCCAGAACGGTGGCGCCAGGGCAGCGGGCCGCGGCGCTTCGGCCGAGACCAGAAGTCGCCTCAACGGTTCGTCGGCCTCGATCCACAGTTCGGGCTGCGCGGTGCGGATCACGCGGCCGTCCCCACTGACGGACCACGCCATGCCGTCCGTACCGGTGGCCGCGAGTTCGACTGATTCGACCATCGCGAACACCTGTGCACCGTGCCGGGTGCGCTGGCCCGCATGCTCATCCGAGGCTCGTGCGACACCGGTCACGAACACCTCCGAGCCGGCTTCGAGCGCGCGCTCGGTGAGGCACAACGTCACGCGACGATCCTGCAACCAGCGCACCTCGGGCGACTGTCCGAGCAGGGCGGCGAGCCGTTCCGGCATCGCCTCGCCGGCCGCCACGGTGCGTTCGCCGGTGATGCCGCCGTGCCACTGGGCCTGATCGGGCACGACCCGTGCGGTGGCGTGCTCGCCTGCGAGCCGGAACGGCCGCAGTTCGCGCACCACCCCACCCACGCGCATGCCCTCGCCGCTGATCTCGAGCGCGTATCCCGCGCACGGCTTGCCGGACAGCGGCGCGAACATCGGACTCTCGAGCACGACCTCGCCGCGCACCATGACCACGCCGGAGGCGTCCTCATCGGGTGCGGTCTCGCGCAGCTCAGCGAGTGCACGGCGCAGCCGGAACGCGTGCAGTCCGGCGGCGAACAGCGGTGCGCCGGCCACGACGAACGCTGTGGCCAGGAGGAGCAGCGGGACGCTCACGGGGAGCTGGGTGAGGGCTTCCATGGTCCGGGGGGTATCGGCCCATCGCCCCCCGCTCCCCAGCGCTTGTGCGCGAAAGCTCGCCGACGGGCTCCGGGAACCCGTTAAGTCGTTGCTACTGTGTGAACCGGTCCCCGCCAGTCAGAGTCCCGGCGCCGGCCCGCGAGCGTCCGCGCCCGACCCGGGCCGTCTCATTCATGAGCCCGTGGCCTGAGCGGACCGTCGCCCCATGATCCGCCGCGGAGCTGGCACCTCCGGCGGCTCGCGCTGCACGGACATCCGGCCCTCTCGGTTCACGGTTCGTGAATCGGGCGGCCTAGCGCGAACTGGCGAGCGCGCGGCCGCCATCGATGGGCATACAGGCCCCGGTCACCCAACCCGCGTCCCTGGACAGCAGGAACAGGATCAGCGCCGCGACTTCCTGGGCGCTGCCGACGCGGCCCAGCGGGTGCGTGCTCTTGCCGCGTTCCAGGAACGCAGCGTAATCGGCCACGGCGTTCGTCACCGTGTGCAACTCGGTCACCACCACGCCCGGGTTCACGGCGTTCACGCGCACGCCGTGTGGCGCGAGGTCGAGTGCGGCGCAGCGGGTGATCATGTCGACCGCGGCCTTGCTGACGCAGTACACGGCGAGTCCGGCGTACGGGCGGTTGCTCGCCACCGACGACAGGTTCACGACACTGCCGCGCTTCTTCTTCAGGGCCTCGGTGGCGGCGCGCGTCATCAAGTAGAGCGAGCGCACGTTGCTGTCCATGACACGGTCCCACTCCGCGGGCGCGGTGGCGTCGATGGCGCCATTGCCGATGACGCCGGCGGCGTTCACGAGGCCGTCGAGCCCGCCGAACGTCTGGTCGCACTCCTCCGCCCAGCGCTGGCAGGTGCCCTCGTCGCGCACGTCCCCCACGAGGACGAGCGCCTTGCCGCCGGCCTCCTGCACGGCGGCGGCGGCCTCATCGAGCCGCGCGCGGCGGCGCCCGCCGAGCGCGACATGCGCGCCCTCGGCGCCCAGGGCGAGCGCGGTGGCGCGGCCGATGCCGCTCGAAGCACCGGTGACGAGGATGGCGAGGCCGGCGAAGCGCTGGGGGACGGACATGATCGAACTCTCCGGGTCGTGAGGGGCGGGCATGCGGACAGCGCGCACGTTACCGCATGGACGCCCGTGCACCCTACCGGGGAGAACACGGCGCCAGCACTCGCACGTTCGGCTGGTCATGCCTTGTGACGCGCCCCGGACCGCCGTATAACTCGGGGCAACGCCCCGCTGCGCCACCTCGGCGCGCGGGAGGTGTCCTCGACTCGGACCACGGAAGGTTCATGTCCCTCGCCGGCCTCGACGGCGTGCTGCTCGCCAGCGCGATCGGGACGCTGGCGGCCGCGGCGCTGCTCCCGCTGTTCGCGTCGCTCGTGCCGCGCGTCCCGGCCGTGCTGCGCGTGCGCGTACCCCAGGCGCTGGGTGTGCTCGGCAGTCTGTGCGCAGCCCTGCTCGGGGCACTCGCGCTCGCCGGGAATACCCCCACCACGCTCGAGTGGTGGCCGGGGTTCCCGGCACAGCCGTTCACGGTCCGCGCCGATGCGCTGAGCGCACCGTTCCTGCTGTTGCTGGGGCTCGTGTCGGCCACGGCGTTCAGTTCGCTCGACATGCGTGATGCCTCGGCTGGCGCGCGCGCGCGTCTGGCGCTGCAGGCGGGCTTCACGCTGGCGCTGTTCGGTGCGCTCGTGTCCAGCCACGCGCTGTTGTTCCTGCTGGCGTGGGAGGGCATGACGCTGCTGTCGGCACTGCTCGTGGCGCACGATGCGACCAGCGCCCGTGCGCGCAGCGCGGCGTTCACGTACCTCGCGTTGTCGCATGCGGGCGCGGCACTGGTGGCGCTGGCGCTGCTCACGCTGTCGGCGCGCGCGGGCGGGTTCCAGTTCGACTCGCTGGCGGTGGCGTTCGCGCAGCAGCCGCCGGCCGAGATGGCGCGATTGGCTTGGTTGTTCACGATCGGCTTCGCGGTCAAGCTCGGCGTCGTGCCGCTGCATGTCTGGCTTCCGCTCGCGCACCCCGAAGCGCCGCCCGCCACCTCGGCGGTGCTGTCGGGCGTCATGGTGAAGATGGGACTCTACGGCATGCTGCGCTTCGCGTGGATGCTGCCCGGCGCGCCACCACCGCACTGGGGCACGGTGCTGCTCTTGGCGGGCATCGCCACCGCGCTCACCGGAGCGCTCTACGCCACGGTCGAGAGTGACGCCAAGAGGCTGTTGGCGTGGTCCACGGTGAAGCATGCCGGGATGCTGACGCTGTCCACCGGGCTCGCCGCCCTGCTCGCGGCCGCCGGCCGCCCGGAACTGGCGGGCCTGGCACTCGCGGCGGCGTTCGTGCATGCGCTCGGGCACGGGCTCGCCAAGTCGGCGGCATTCCTCTCGGTCGGCGAAGCGATCCACGCCGCGGGCGTGCGCAGTCTCGAACAGCTGGGCGGGCTCGCGCGCCCCATGCCGGGCACGTCACTCGCGGCGCTGCTGTCGGTGCTGGCGCTGGCCGGACTGCCGCTGTTCTCGTGCTTCACCGGAGAGTGGCTGACGTATCAGGCGCTCATCCTCGGCTACTCGGCCGGCGCGGGTGAGCTGCGCCTGCTGGCGCCGTTCGCAGGCGCGGGCTTGGCGCTGGCGAGTGCGCTGGCGCTGGCGGCCATGGTGAAGCTCTACGGCATCGGCTTCCTGGGCCGGCCGCGCTCGGCGCAAGCCGCGGCCGCGCGCGAAGCGCCACCGGCGGTGTCGCACGCGCTGTTCGTGGCAGCCCTCCTGCCGCTGGGCGTGGGCATCGGCGCGCCGTGGATCTCGGAGTGCTTCGCGCGGCCCATCGCCGCGTTGCTGCCGGAGTTCGACGCCACGACGCTCGCGGGGGCCGGCGGCTTCGTGCTGGTGCCCGCGGGCCTCGCGCCATCGAGCGTGTCGCCGTTCGCGGTCGCCATCCTGATCGCGCTGTTCGCCGGGATGGCGTTCATGTGGCTGCGCGGTCACGGCGGCGCACGCGAAGTCCGGCGCGCGCCGTCGTGGGCGTGCGGCGCCAGACTGGACGCCCGCATGCAGTACTCCTCGCTGGGCTTCACCAAGCCCATCCGGCTCGTGTTCAAGCCCGTGCTGCTGTCCGAGAGCGAACTCGAGGTGCTCGAAGAGGGCTCGCCCTACTTCGCGCGCAAGTTGCGACACCGCTCCGGCATGCCTGAGTTGATCGAGCGCGCGCTCTACACACCGTTGGTCCAAGGCGTGCTGTGGACCAGCGAGCGAGCGCGGCAACTACAGGCCGGCAGTCTGCACCTCTATCTCTCCTACCTGCTCGCCACGCTGGTGGCGCTGCTGCTGTGGGCAAGATGAGCGACGTGCTGCTGGTGGTGGGCCAGACGCTGCTGCTGGTGCTGCTGGCACCGCTGTGGTCCGGGCTGGTCGCGGCATTGAAGGCCCGGCTGCAGATGCGGCGCGGCTCACCCGTGTGGCAGCGCTGGCGCGACCTCGTCAAGTTGTTCGCCAAGGAGACCGTGCTGTCCGAGGACGCCTCGCCACTGGCGCGCGTCGTGCCCTACGCCGTACTCGCGGCGTCGTTCACGGTGTGCGCATGGACGCCGGTGCTGTCGACACACGAGGGGCTGGGCTTCGCGGGCGACCTCGTGATGACCGTGGCACTGTTTGCGTCCGTACGCGTGCTGCTCGCACTGTTGGCGCTCGAGGCCGGCACGACGTTCGGCGGCATGGCGGCTTCGCGACACCTCGCATTGTCGGCGCTCGGCGAACCCGCCATGGTGATGAGCGTGTTCACGCTCGCCATCGGCGCCGGCAGCACGCAACTCGGGCGCATCAGCGCGGCCGTGGCCGCCGCGCCCAACGAATGGCTGTCGCCATCGCATCTGCTGGCGCTCACCGCCATGTGGCTGGTGGTGCTGGCCGAGATCGGGCGCGTGCCGGTGGACAACCCCGCCACGCACCTGGAACTCACCATGGTGCACGAGGGCATGATCCTCGACACCTCGGGCCGGCATCTGGCCATGCTCGAGTGGGCGGCACACGCCCGCACGCTCGTATTGCTGACGCTGGTGGCCAACCTGTTCATGCCATGGGGCATCGCCACGACTTCGGGCCCGGCCGCGCTCGGCGTCGCACTTGCCGCGTGGCTCGCGAAGCTGCTGGTGTTCGCGGTCGTCATCGCGGTCACGGAGTCCGTCACCGCGCGCATGCGGCTGTTCCGTGTGCCGGAGTTCCTCGGCATGGCGTTCCTGCTGGCGTTGCTGGCGCTGTCCACCGACTCGTTGTTGCGCGGATGAACCTGTTCCCGAGCTGGCTCCCGCACAGCAACACCGTGAACCTGCTGGCGGGCGCGTTCCTGCTCACCGCACTCCTGGTGGCGTCCCGCCGCCGGCAACTCGGGTGCGTGAGCGCGCTGCGCGCCAACGCCGTGGCACTGGCGCTGATCGCGCTCACGGTGGCGGCGGCCACGAACACGTGGCACATCGCGCTGGCCGCGGCACTCACCCTGTTCGTGAAGGCCGGCGTCATCCCGGCGCTGTTGTCGGCGCGGGCCCGCCGAGCCACCGCCGATGTGCGTTCGTACATCAGCCTGCCCGCCGGCGCGCTGCTGTGCGGCGCGCTGGTGGTGCTGGCGTTCAGCCAGACGCGTGCGTTGTTCGGCACGCGCGAGGACATCCTCGCCGCCTGCCTGCCGGTGTCGGTCGCAGTCACGTTGATCGGGCTGTTCATCATGGTCACGCGCCGCCAGGCGCTCATGCAGGTCGTGGGCCTGGTGCTGCTCGAGAACGCGATCTTCCTGGCGGCGGTCTCGCTCACTTACGGCATGCCGTTGGTCGTCGAGGCCGGCGTGCTGCTGGACCTCATGGCGGGCGTGGCGGTGCTGGGCTTGTTCGTGCAGCGCATCGAGGACGCCCTGGGCGAGGCCGACGCCTCCGAACTCACCGGGTTGAAGGGCTGAACATGGCCTGGATCCTGCCCCTCCTGCTCATCCCGGTGCTCGCCGGGCTGGCCTGTCTGCTGGTGCGAAGGCCGGCCTGGCTGCCGCGCATCGCGCTCGTGGGCAGCGCGCTCACGGCCGCGGCGGCGTTCGCATACGCGGCGCGCGTCGTGCGCGCCGGGCCGTTCATCGCCGCACACGGCTGGCTGCACGGCGACGGACTCTCGGCGCTCGTGGTCGTGGTTTGCGGTGTGGCGCTGCCGGCGGTGATCGCCTATGGCGACACCTACATGCGCGTGGTGCGCGAACTCGAGCCGGGCGACGCTGGCTGGCAGCCGGGGCACTGGGAAGCGCTGATGTTCGGACTCGCCACGTGCACGCTGCTGTCCGCGGTCGCCAACAACCTCGGACTGCTGTGGGTGGCACTCGAGGGCGCGACACTCGCCTCGGCACTGCTCGTGGGTTACTACCGCCACCGCGATGCGCTCGAAGCAGCGTGGAAGTATCTGGTGTTGTGCTCGGTCGGCGTCGCGCTGGCACTGCTCGCCACCGTGCTGCTGTACTACTCGGCGGTGCCGATGTTCGGCATGGGCGGCGCGGGCATGCAGTGGACCGCGCTGCGTCCGGTGGCGGCACAACTGGAGCCGCGCTTCGTGAAACTGGCGTTCCTGTTCGCGCTCGTGGGCTACGGCACCAAGGTCGGCATGGCGCCCATGCACTCATGGGTGCCCGACGCCTACAGCCGCTCGCCCGCACCCGCCACGGCCCTGCTCGCCACGGCACTCGCGGCCACGAGTGTCGCGGCCCTGCTGCGCTTCTTCGCCATCGCGCGCGCGGCACTCGGGGCGCCGTGGCCCGAGCACCTGCTGGCGCTGTTCGGAGCCATCTCCATGGTGATCGCGGTACCGTTCCTGCTGGTGCAGGGTGAGTACAAGCGCCTGCTGGCGTGGTCGAGTGTGAAGCATACCGGGTTCGTGCTGCTGGCGGTGGGCCTCGGCACGCCGCTGGCACTGTTCGGCGGGCTCATGCACATGCTGGTGCAGTCGTTCGCCAAGTCGCTCGCGTTCATGCTCGGCGGCACACTGCTGCGCGCCTCGGGCTCGCGCCGGCTGGATCACTGTACCGGCGTGCTGACCGCCGACCGCGGGCTCGGCACGCTGCTCGTGGTGGCGGGTGCGGGCGTCGCCGGCCTGCCGCCCGCGGGCACGTTCGTCTCGGAGTGGCTGGCGCTGGCCGGCGGCTTCGCGGGGCCGCGGCCGGTGTTCGCCATGATCGCGCTGGCATCGCTCGCGGCCGGCTTCATCGGCATCAGCTTCCACTGGACGCGCATGGTGATGGGCAGGCCGCGCGAAACGTTCAAGGACCCATTGCCGCGTTCGGCACGCCTGCCGCTGTGGGTGCTGGCGGTACTGCTCGTGACGCTCGGCGTCTGGCTGCCCGCGCCCGTGCGCGCACTGCTCGAGAGCGCGATGGGATCGATACGGCCATGACCACGCGCGGCCCCGAACTGTTCCCGCTCGACGTCGCGCTCCGTGGGATCCGCGAGCGCTTCGCCGACGCCGTCATCGACTCCGACCGTGCCTCGCTCCGTGAACGCACGGTCGTCGTGCCAGCGGCACGGCTCTCTGATGTCGCGCACGCCGTGGCACACGAATGGGGCGGCACATTCGTGACACTGTTCGGACTCGATGAGTGCGCCGAGCACGGCCGCTTCCGCGTGCACGTGTCGTTCAGCATGTCGCCGGAGGACGCCGTGCTCACGTTGATCGCCGCGGTGCCCGCTGATGCGCCGAGCTATCCCTCGGTGAGTGCCCGGCTGCCCGCGGCGGGATGGTGCGAACGGGAGCTGCACGATTTGCTGGGGGTGGTGCCCTCCGGGCACCCGGACCTGCGGCCATTGGTGGCGCACGACGGCTGGCCCGCGCACACGCATCCTCTGCGCAAGTCGTTCACTGTGCCATCCCCGTGGGACTGGTCGCCGCGCTTCACGATGCCGCGCGTCGAAGGCGAAGGCGTGTTCGAGATCCCCGTGGGCCCGATCCATGCCGGCATCATCGAGCCCGGGCACTTCCGCTTCTCGTCCGTGGGTGAATCCGTGCTGCAACTCGAGCTGAAGCTGGGCTGGACATGGCGCGGGCTCGAGAAGCTGGCGGAAGGCCAGACCCTGCAACGCGGCACCGACATCGCCGAGCGCATCTGCGGCTCGTGCACGTTCGCGCATGCACTGGCGTGGTCCAAGGCGGTCGAGGAACTCGCCGGCATTCCGGTGCCACCGCGCGGCCGCGCGCTGCGTACGGTCGCCGCCGAACTCGAACGAATCACCAATCACATGTCCGACCTGTCCGGCATCGCCAGCGATGTCGCTTACGTCGTGGGTGCCGCCGAGTTCGCGCGCTGGACGGAGATCCTGCACCAACTGAGCGACGCGCTGTTCGGCCACCGCTGGCTGCGCGGCGTGTGCGTGCCGGGTGGCGTGCGGGTGGACCTGGACGACGCGCAGCAGCAATGGCTGCGCACCGTGCTGGCGCAGGTCCGCAGCGGTGTCGGGCTCACCGCGCGCGAGGTGCTCGGCAACGAGGCCGTGCTCGACCGGCTCACGAACACCGGCGTGCTGCCGCTGAACGTCGTGCGCGATCTGGGCGCGACGGGTGCGGCGGCGCGCGCCAGCGGACTCGACTTCGATGTGCGGCGCGATCATCCGTACGCATTCTACAAGGAGCTCGACTTCAAAGTCGTGCGCCGCACCGCGGGCGACGTCCAGGCGCGCTTCGAGCTCAAGGTCGACGAGATCCACGAATCGATGAACCTGATCGACCAGCTCGTCAATCGCATGCCGGGCGGGCCGTTGTCCCAGCACCTGGGGGCCATGGTCGGAGATCGCTGGGGGTTCGCCATGGTCGAGTCGCCGCGCGGCCTGCTGTCGCACTGGCTGCGCCTGGGGCCCGACGGGCTGATCGCCGACTGGCGCGTGCGCTCGGCGTCGCACGCACTGTGGCCCGCGCTGGCGCAGGCGGTGCCGGGCAACATCGTCCCCGACTTCCCGCTCATCAACAGGAGCTTCAACCTGTGTTACGCGTGCTGCGACAAGTGATCACGACGCGCTTCTCGGTCCGCATACATGCCGGCGCCACGCACCTGCGCATCCGCCAGCGGGCCATGATCGCCTCGCTCTGGAGGACGTGAACATGTTCGAGATCCTCAAGCACCCGTTGCGGCTCGGCAGCCTCGCCGGACGAACGGCGCTGCCGCTTCCCGAGGGGTTGCCCGTGCCGTTGCATGAACGCGCCGGGGACTTCGAACTCATGGGCGATGCACTGCGCGAGGAGGTGCGACGGCTGTTCGGCGGCTCGCTCAAGCTGCGTCACCTGGACCTCGGCTCGTGCAACGGCTGCGAGGGCGAGCTCGCCGCGCTGTTGAACCCGTTTCACGACGTGCAGCGCTTCGGCATCGACTTCGTGGCCTCGCCGCGCCACGCCGATGCCCTGGTGGTGACCGGCCCGGTGTCGCGCCATCTGGAAGAGGCGCTCATGCTCACCGATCAGGCCACGCCACGCCCGCGCCTGTTGATCGCGCTGGGCGATTGCGCGTGTGATGGCGGCTTCTGCGCCGGCTCGTTCGCCGTGGCCGGCGGACTCGCGCGCCTGCTACCGGTGGACGTGCGCATCCCGGGCTGCCCGCCGCGACCGGTGGCGATCGTCGAGGCGCTGCTCGCGGCCCTCGGGCAGAGCCGTGTGCGCGCGCTGACGAAGGACTGAGACGGTCGGACCAAGCAACCCTGACGCGGGTGCGCCCTGCGCACAAGAGCGATTCAGCCGGGCAAGCCCAGCAGCTCAGCGCGGCACGGGTGCACGCGGCATGCCCCACAGGTCGTGCAGCACGAAGTCGACCACCTGGATGCCCTGTGCACGCTGGAAGTACCACGGCGGGAAACCCGAGAACACCAGCGGCGCGCTGTCACGGCCGTGGTAAAGCGTCATCACCGGCCAGCCGCTGCCGGCGTCACCCCCCTGCGTCTCGTATAACGTGTCGAGCACCGAGACGGCCGGGCTCCCCGGCACGGCGAAGTCCGCTTCGAGGACCGCGTTGAACTTGCTCAGGTATTCGGCCGCGAACTGTGTCAGGTAGAATCCGCCCGTGCGTAGTGGCGGCAGCGGATCGGTGAACACGCTCTTCTCGTCGAGCGTCGCCGGCAGTCGCGCGTAGTCGGGTGCGCCCGCCCAGCCACCGACCGCGCGCGGCGAACGCACCAGCCGCGCGGTGCGCAGGATGGTGACCTCGCTGCGCCAGTGTGCCCAGTCATACATGAACCGGCCCTGGGCCAGTTCCCCGAGCGCGGACGAGAACACGGTGGCCGGCGAATTCCGCGCATCATAGGCACGCAGCGAAGCCAGTGCGGCACCCCCGCCCGTGATCCACAGCCGTCCGCCCTGTTGCAGCCAGATGGCGAGCGGGTTCTGGGCCGGCGGCGTGGTCCACGCCCTCAGCAAGGGCATCGGGCGCGTGGTGACATGCGGGTCCTGTTCGTACGACAGCGCCGAGGTCA
>JANMAX010000183.1:0-43485 GCA_031360075.1 bacterium
CGACCGCCCGGGCGTCTGGTCAGTGGCGCGCGGCATGCTGCGTGCCGACCTGCCGGACCAGAAGCAACTTCGTTCGTTGCTCTATGTCGGCGACACTTCGTGGACCGACATCGCGGTCGAGCTCGACGTCTGCATGATGCGCGGCGTCGACAAGGGTGTGGTCGTGCGGGTGCAGGGTGAGACCGGGATCGGCGTCGACCTGCGCGGCGGCGGCTATCAGGACGTCTTGATGTACCACCGCGAATGGCCGCTCGGCCGCGCTTCGGCCACCAACGCCGGCGGCGCCTGGAATCATCTGCGCGTCGAAGCCCGGGGCGCCCAGTTCCGCGTCTTCGTCAACGGCGAGCTGAAGCTCGACCGGCCCGACGTCAAGAATGCGGGCGTCAGCGGCCGCATCGCACTCCCCGCGTACACGGGCGGCGCCGGTCAGTGCACGGTGTATTACGACAACATCCTGGTGACCGCGCTGCCGTAGGGCGAAGTCCGGTTCGCGCCGCCCGCACGGTTGCACGCAGGTTCGCGCCCCCCCGTGAGCACCGTCACGCCGTGACCTCACCTCGAACGGCGTCTCCCGGCTACCGTCGCCCGCGCAGCAGGCGCAGGCCGTTCAGGATGACGATCACGGTGCTGCCCTCATGGCCCGAGACGGCCACCGGCAGCTTCAACGCACCGAGCGGCGTGTACTGACCCGCGAACACCCACGTCACCAGCATCGCCATGACGCCGGTGGCGATCACGAGGTTCTGGATCACCACGCGGCGCGCGCGCTGCGCGAGCCTGATCGCGTACGGGAGTGCGGCGAGATCATCGCCCATGAGCACGACATCGGCGCTCTCCATGGCGGCGTCACTTCCGATGCCGCCCATCGCGATGCCCACCGAAGCGCGCGCCAGCGCGGGCGCGTCGTTGACACCGTCGCCGATCATCGCGGCGGTGCCGTACTTGGCTTCGAGCTCGCCGATGACGCGGACCTTGTCCTCGGGCAGCAGCTGACCGTGCAGTTCGTCGACGCCGGTCTGCCTGCCGATGGCCTGCACCGTCTGCACGCTGTCGCCCGACAACAGCGCGGTGCGCTGCACCCCCGCGGCACGCAACGCCGTCACGGTGGCGGCCGCGGTCGACCGCACGCGATCGGCGGCCGCGATCACGCCCCAGGACGCGCCGCAGCGGACGATCATCGAGGTTTTCGCTTCGCCCGCGAACCGGCGCACGGCTTCGAGCGCGGCCTCGGGCGGCGTCACGCCGAGCGACGTGAACAGATCGGGAGTGCCGATCTCGATCGCGGCACCGTTGGCGACCGCGGACAGGCCCTTGCCCAGGTGGTTCGTGAGCGACTCGGCGGGCGTCACGGTGATGCCGCGCGCTTCGGCGGCGCGCACCACCGCGAGCGCCAACGGATGCGGCGAGCGCTTCTCGGCGCTCGCGGCCCAGCCGAGCAGGTCATTCTCGCTGCCGCCGGCCACCGCGAGCACGTCGGTGACCTCGAAGCGGCCGTGCGTCAGCGTGCCGGTCTTGTCGAACGCCACGATGCGCACGCGGCCCAGGGCCTCGAGGTACGCGCCGCCCTTGAACAGGATGCCGTTGCGCGCGGCATTGGCGATGGCCGACAACACCGTGGCCGGCGTCGCGATCACCAGCGCGCACGGGGAGGCGACCACCAGCAGCGTCATGGCGCGGTACAGCGACGTCCGCCAGTCGTGCCCCAGCAACAGCGGCGGCAGCGCCAGCATGAGGCCCGCCGCCACCATGACGACGACGGTGTAGTAACGGCCCGCGACTTCGGCCAGTTCCTCGGCGCGCGACTTCTTCTCCTGGGCTTCCTGCACGAGTGAGACGATGCGTGCCAGCGCACTGTTGGCGGCGGCACGCGTGGCCAGCATCTCGATCGCACCCTGCTGGTTGAGCGTGGCCGCGAACACCTTGTCGCCGGCCGCTTTCGGAACCGGTACGGATTCGCCGGTGAGGTTCGACTGGTCGACGAGCGATTCACCGAGCGTCACCGTGCCGTCGACCGGGATCGCCTCGCCCGGCTTGACGATCACCGTCTCGCCCACCAGCACCGCCTCGGCCGCAACCTCGATCTCGCGGCCGTGGCGGCGCACCAGTGCGCGGGCCGGCCGCAGCTCGAGCAGCGCGCGCAGCGCGTGGCGCGTGCGCCCCATGGTGTAGACCTCGAGCGTGTTGCTGAGCGAGAACAGGAACATCAGCATGGCCGCTTCAGGCGCGTAGCCGATGAGCGCAGCTCCCGCGGCGGCCAGCAGCATGAGCAGATTGACGTCGAATTCGAGCCGACGGAGCGCGGAGAACGTGCTGCGCGCCGTGTACCAGCCGCCACTCGCCGCCGAGGCCAGATAGAGTCCGTCCACCGCCCAGTGCGACGCCCCGAGCTTGCCGGCGATGGCGCCCGCGATGAGCAGCGCCAGGCACGTGCCGGACAGCACGGCCATGGAAAGGCCCTCGGAGCGCTGCTCCTGTTCGGCATGGGTCTGGCGCGCGCCCCACGGCTTGTTCGTGAGTGGACGCACGACTTCGATGCTGTCTTCGGGCTCCGGGTGCCTCGACAGCGAGACCCGGCCGCGCGTGGCGCTGGCGCGGAACTCCGCCGCTGCGACCGGCGCCAACTTGCCGAGCCGCATCGCACACGCCTCGCAGGCATCGAGCGTCTCGCGCTTCTCGCACGACGTGACGCGCTGAGAGAACAGCATGCCGATCTCGTCCGCCAGGGCGTTCAGCTCCTCGGGCGAGACCCGCGTTGGCTGGTAGCGCACGGTGAGCGTGCTGTCCTTGAAGTCGGCCTCGATCGCGACGATGCCCGGCCGCTCGCGCAGCCGGTCGGCGAGGATCTCGAGGCAGCCCTCGCCATCGTCCGGAATCGGCAGATGCTCGGGACGCACCGGCTCGTCGTGCACGTGTGTGCCACCGCTCGTGCCATGATGGTAGAGACAGTCGTTCGTCATAGTCACAAGGATACTACGAAGCGCCATGTCGGGGGCCGGGACTGCGCCTTGTGGCCCATCGGCGCGGACCCGGTTTCACGGGTCCAGGACGAACCTGAACGCGTCAACGCCCGATCACTGTTGCGCTGTAGTCCTTGCCCGAGCGGGCCACCGCCCTGACCAGCGCGCTGTCCGCGACGGTCTTGTCACACAGCACGTCGACGCGGCCGGCATCGAGATCGACGTCGCAACTCACCACACCCTTCGTGGCCTGCAGCGCATCGCCGACCGTCCGCACGCAGTTGGCGCACATCATGCCCGAGACCTTGAGCGCCATGTGCTTCTGCCCCGTCGACGCCTCCTGAGCCGCGACCGAGCCCGGCACCGGTTCCGGGCCGCGTAGCTTCCGCAACAGCACCGGTCCGCCGACCACGAGCAGCAGGACGGCCATCACGGCGAGGGCGACGTTGAGCGGGTCACGCGACATGGGGCACTCCATCGGTCAGGGGCGAGCGGCTCCCCAGGATCATCAGCCATCCCGGCGCTGGGCTGGAGGCCCCGCGGGACTGCCGCGATGCCCCGAGACCACAGCATGAACGGTGCGAGCCGCGCGCGCGAACGCACCGCTGCGCACATCGAGCGGGTGCGCAACAACTCAAGAACCAAAGGGCAGAACCGGGAGCGTCAGCCACGGGCCGACGCCAGGCGCACACGGCGCCGGCCCGGAATGACCGTCAGACGGAGTCGGGCCGCGGAACTGGGGCGAGTGCGATTCCCGAGAACAGCACATCGAGCGTGGTGGCGAAGTGCGCCTCGGTGTCGAGCAGCGCCTCGATGGCCGGCCCGAACGACTGCCGCCAGATCCCCGCGAGGATGATGGGCGCGATCGCGATCCGCGCCACGCTCACGGCACCCAGCGCGCGGAACTCGCCACACCGGACTCCCAGCTCGAAGGCGCGTTGCAGGACGGCCTGGGATTTCAGGTGGATCTCTTCATGGTAGAAGCGCGCCAGTTCCGGGTACTTGTTGGTCTCGGCGAACAACAGTTTCGCCAGCGCGGACATCCGCGAAGCCTGGGCACGCTCCCAACGCAAGCGCAACAGTTTCTCGAGCAGTTCGCGACAAGTGCCGCCGTGGGCTTCGACGAGTTGTTCGCCCTCCTGGATCAGCGGCAACATGACGTCACGGATCACGGCCTTGAACAGCTCCGCCTTGCTCTCGTAGTAGAGGAAGATGGTGCCCTTCGTGCAGCCGGCGCGTTTTGCGATGTCCTCGAGCCGCGACGACTCATAGCCGCGCTCGAAGAAAGACTCGAGCGCTGCGGCGAGGATCTCCGTGGGGCGGGCATCCTTCCGACGCCGCCAGCGGGGCTCCGGACGGGAAACCGGTGTGCCTGAGTCCATAAGGGGAAGAGTCTCCATTCATACTTCGCTGACCTCGGGTCAGCAACCACGGCCCCCTGCACCCTCGCACACCCACCCTGAATCTCAAAGTCAGTAATCCATTGTGGTTATTTGTTTTAGGCCAGCAGGCCGCGGGGCCGGAATTCTTCAATGAAAACGCTGTTTCGGAGCCCTGGCGGGGAGCTCCACACGCCCTTCACCATGGGTGGCATGGGGGATCCGGCCACATCCAGGCGGGCCATCCATGCGCACCGGAGCACGGGTGGTCCTGTTCACGAGTCGGTTCGCATCCCCATAACGAATGCCCCGGCGCTCGAGCTGCCGGGGCCCCGGTCACTTCGGCAGTCTCCACCAGGACAGGCTTCGTTCAGAATCCGCCGTAGAGCTTGTTCAAGCGCACATTCACGACGTTGTTGGTGCGCGAGCCGAATGTGTAGCTGATCCCCACCGAGCCGAAGTATTGAAATGACGTCGCAAGCTGACGCTGCTGCAGCAGGACGTCCTCGTCGGTCGCTCCTCCGCGCGGCAGCGACAACTGATCCCGTATACGTGCGGCATAGAGCGAAAGGTTGAGCGAGAAACCACGCAGCAGGTTGAGCTGGGCGTCGGTATTGCCCGACAACCGGTACTTGCCGGCGTCGTGCAGGTACTGACTGAAATCCGGGGCCAGGGACACGCTTCCCCACGGCTGGGTGAACGACAGCTTGGCCGTGACGCCGTGCGACCACAGGACCTCTGACGTCTTGTCGTAGAGCGTGACCAGGTCGTAGCGGACGCGCCGGCCGGTGACCTCGTACGCCAGCGTCAGCAGCTGGCGCGACGATTCGGTGTAGGGGAAGACGTCGTATTCGAGCGCCGGACCAGCGCCCGCGGACAGGTGGATGTTCGAGAATCGCGATGAGCTCACGAATGCACGGCTGCCGGCGGACCAGCGCGGCCCGAGGCTCCAGACGGTCCGGGCGTTGCCACCCCAGCCGCGCTGGACACCCACGAAGCGAGGCTCCGTGAAGCGCTGCTCGCTGTAGTTGCAATAGCCGTTCAGGCCGACTTTCGACGACTGGACCACGCGCGCGGCGCTGGCGTTCCCGAACGCGTTGAGCGACCGGAACGCTTTCTGGCCGTTCACGAACCCGCTCCCGCTCAGCTTGAGCACCCAGCTGTTCCAGGGGTCCTTCGCCGGGACCGCCGCTGGCTTGCCGATCTGCGCACCGTCCGTGAGGCGGATATCGAGCCGGGAACCCTCGGGGCGTTCGGCCATGTCGCGCGCGAGGACCGCACTCAGGGTGCGAAGCAACAGCCGCCGTTGCGCGTCGTCGCTGGCCCCTGCTGCGGAGAACACGCGCACGGTGTCGGCTGCGGGGCCGCCGCCGTGCAAGCGGGTCACGAACAGCTCCGACGCAGTCCCGCCGCCGCCGGTGCGCAGTTGGGTCAGCAGCACGTGCACATCGGCATCCTGCCGGTCGCGCACCCAATCCACCCACTGGAGTTCCTGCTTCAGGAACTCGAAGTCGCAGGATCCGCTGCTGCACTCCAGATAGAAACGCAGTCGCGGCGCAGCGCTCGTGGAATCGGCCGCCGCTGCTGCCGCCGCCGCGGCCGAAAGGCCGCCGAGCAGGGCCACGCACAGCATCACCCAGCACCAGCAGCGCCACTGCTTCTGGACGAACATGGATCACTCCGGGCTCTGGGTTGGCGCGCGGGGAGCGCGAGGGCGTGAGGCTGAAGGGTTCTCGGTGATCCGGCATCGATCCGGGTTCGTCGCCACGAGCGGGCCGCGATCTCCAATCAAGTCGCTTCTGCTGGATCACCGAACATCATTTAGCGTCCGCCACGAGGACCAGGCAAGCGGAATGTCCTCTTGGTCGTCCGCACCGCGTTTGCTGAGGCCCCGCTGTACATCTAAATTGTCCCGGCTGCGCCGTCCCGCTGATCCGAGATTCCAGGGCCCGCTCACGGATGAGACCATGACCGACCCGACCCTCCCCGCGCTGTCCGTGCTGCTGCCGCGTGAACTCGCCGCGGAACTCCTGGCCCTTGCGCGCTCCGGCGGCGCGAACTTCTCCGACGTCTACGCCGAGCACGCCGTGATCACCGGCTTCTCGCTCGATGAAGAACGTCTTAAGACCGCCTCGTACTCGGTGTTGCAGGGAGTCGGCGTCCGCGCGGTGCGCGGCGAACAGACCGGCTACGCCTATGCCGACGGCTTCTCGCCCGATGCCCTGCGCGAGGCCGCCCGGGTCGCCGCGCGCATCGCACACGACGCGCCGCCGGCCGCCAGCGGCGCCGGCGGTGCCCCGCTGGCGTTCCGTGTCGTCGATGGTCCGCAACCGTTCACCCTCGCCCAACCCGCGACGCGCGTGCTCGACGAGGCGCACAAGGTCGACATGCTGCGGCGCGCCAATGCCGCTGCGCGCTCGCACGATGGCCGGGTGCGCGAGGTCTCGGCCTCGTTCGCGACCTCGGCCAAGTCCTACCTGATCGCCAACTCGGAAGGCGTCTGGGCCGAGGAATCCACACATCTGTCGCGCCTGGTGGTCTCGGCACTCGCGCTCGAAGGCGATCAGCGCCAGGAGGGCTTCGCCGCCGCCGGCGGTTGCGTCGAGTCGAGCTACTACGCGGACGACCGCACGCCCGAGACCGTGGCGCTCGAGGCCGCTTCGGGCGCCGTGCTGCTGCTGTCCGCGCGCGACCCCGAAGCCGGTTCGTATCCGGTCGTGGTGTGCAACGGCTGGGGCGGCGTCATGGTGCACGAGTGTTTCGGGCACAGCATGGAAGGGGACACGATCCGGCGGAAGACCAGTATCCGCGCGGGCCAGTTGGGCCAGCTCGTCGCCGCGCGCGGCGTCACCATCGTGGACTCCGGTCTGGTGCCGTTCAGTCGCGGCTCGTTCCGTGTCGACGATGAGGGCACCCCTGCCCAGCGCACCGTGCTCGTGCAGGACGGCGTGCTCGTGGGCTACCTGTGGGACCGGTTGAACGCCGAACTCACCGGGAACCGCCCCACCGGCAACGGCCGCCGCTCGTCCTATCGCGACTTTCCGCTGTGCCGCATGACGAACACGTGGATCGAGCCCGGCCCGCACGATGCCGGCGCACTCATCGCCGATGTGAAGCGCGGGCTCTACTGCAAGAAGCTCGCGGGCGGCTCGGTGAACCCAGCGGACGGCAACTTCTCGTTCCAGGTCACCGAGGGCTGGCAGATCGAGGACGGCAAGCTCACCTACCCGGTGCGCAACGCGACGCTGACCGGCAACGGCAACGACGCCATGATGCGCATTGACGGCGTCGCGTCGGACCTGGCCATCGACGGCACCACCGGTTCGTGCGGCAAGGACGGCCAGTGGAAGCCCGTCGGCGTCGGCCAGCCGACCGTGCGTTTCACCGGCATCACCGTCGGAGGGACCGCGGTATGAACCGCCGCCATGCTTCGCCCGAGCAACTGCTGGAACTGTGTGCACAGGCGGTGGAACGCGCGCGCGCGCATGGCGCGCAGGTCGCCGACGCGTGCGCCGAGAGTTCGCGCGCCTTCACCGTGCGCGTCCACGGCGGCCATGTGGAGTCCCTGAAGCAGAGCGGCACGCTGGCACTCGGAGTGCGCGCCATCGTCGGTGGCGCCGTGGGCTTCACCTCGGGCACCGACCTGTCGCGCGAGGGTATCGACGACCTCGCGCGCCGGGCGGTCGCACTGGCTCGCTTCGCGACCCCCGACGAAGCCAACGGCGCACCACCGCCGGGCGAGACTGGCGGCGACTCCGCGGGCGACCAGCAGTTGTTCGATGCGGCGGCACTGGAGCTGTCGCCCGAGCGCAAGATCGAGATGGCGCTCGAACTCGAGCGCCTCACGCTCGCGGCCGACCCGCGCGTCACACGCAGCGACGGCGCCAGCATGTCGAGCGCCGGCGGCGCATTTGCCATCGCCAACTCGCACGGGGTTGCGCGCGCCTGGGAGGGCACGAGCGTCTCGGGCTGGGTCGTGGCACTGGCCGATGATCGCGACGGCCGCCAGCAGACCGGTGCCGAGGGCATGAGCGTGCGGCACCTGGGCGACCTGGCACCGCTCGAGAGCATGGCGAAGAGCGCGGCGGCGCGAGCGGTCAACCGCATCGGCGCACGCACCGTGCCGAGCGCACGCGTGCCGGTGATCATGCATCCCGACATCGCCGCCTCATGGATCTCCGAGATGGCCGACGCCTGGAGCGGCGAGTCGGTGCTGAAGCAGTCGAGCTGGCTGAGCTCCAAGCTCGGCGAGACCATCGCGTCGCCACTGGTGACGCTGGTGGACGACGGCACGCTCGCCCGCCGTCTCGGCACGTCGCCCTACGACGGCGAGGGTCGCCGCACACGACGGAACGTGCTGCTCGACCGCGGCCGGCTGGCGATGTTCATGTACGACGATTACCACGCGCGCCGCGCGCACGTGCCCGCCACGGCGAACGGCCTGCGCGGCTGGTCGAGCACGCCCGGGATCGGCTACCACAACCTGTTCATGGAACCCGGCGCGGACTCCCCCGACGCGATCCTGAAGCAGGTCGACCGCGGCTTCTACTACGACGACCAGGGCTCGTTCGGATTCAACACGGTCACCGGCGACTACTCGTTCCAGGCGCAGGGCTACTGGATCGAGAACGGCGAGAAGGCGTATCCCGTCGACGGCATCACGGTGGCGGGCAACTCGCTCGACATGCTGAAGGCGATCGTGGCGGTCGGGAACGACCTCGAGTGGCGCTCCTCCGTGGCCTGTCCGACGTTGCTGATTGCCGAGATGACGGTCAGCGGGGCTTAGATTTCCGGTCTCCTCGGTAGTCGTGGGACGGCGGCATGGGGGGCTGCAGCGCAGTCGGTGCTCCCCGCCGCCCGGACCGGCGCTCAAGCGAAACGCCGCCGCGGACTACGAAGTGCGGTAGGTGCTCACGAGCGCGACGCCACGCCGCGGCATCGGGGACGGTGCTTTCGCGTGGCCCAGCCGGACCAGCAGCAGCGGCTCCTCGCCCTCGGCGTGGAAACGGCGAGCCAGCAGGCCGCGGTGATGTTCGCTCGCGACCGGGGCGGATATCGGATGTTGCGCGATGCCGAGTGTGGCGGCCCGCAACGCGAGGCGTTCGTACGCCTGCCCACCCACGAGCCAGCCGGCATCGGTGCGCTGCGGCAGCGTCAGCAGGACCAGCGCGCCCGAACTTCGCACCCGATCCCGCATGTCCTTGGCCATGCTCGCGGAGCCCCAGCCGTACATCCGGCTGCGCGGATCCAGTGACCGGCCGGCGAACCAGCGCGCCGGGCCGCCGAGGCCCATGCGCTCGGCCGTCACGCCGTCACCGTGCTGACGCACATCGCCCTCGGAGCTGCGCAGCCAGCGCGCGCGCTCGGCCTGTGCGCGGCGGTCGTGCATGACGCTGTCGACGGCATCGTGGACGAGGTCGCCGATCGCCTGGATGTCGGCGCGGTCCTCGAGCCAGTGCACGCGCACCTCCTCACCGACCTGTGCCTGCAACTGGTTGCGGCTCGGCATGGCGATCGCACGGCCATCGAACGGGCGCGCGTTCGAACGCCGCTGGGTGAGCGCGGAATACAACAGCCGGTCGCGCCCGCGTTCTCCCGGCTTCCACGACACCGCGGCCGCCACCAGCGACGAGCCGGCTCGCGGCGTCAGTCCCCAGGGCAAGTAACGCACGCTCGGTTGCTGGCCCCAGGCGCGCGCCGCCACGAGCATGTTCTCGAGCGCCGCACCCAATGACATCTGGGCGAAGCGCTGGTCGGGATCGTCCAGCGGCAGGGTGCGCTGTGGATCGAGCACGATGCGCAGTTCCGCGGCGTCGACCTCGAACCGCCACGGCTGCGCGTTCCAGTGGCTGGGCGCCAGCACCGCGGCGCCCACGAGTGCGCGACCCGCCTCGATCGGATTGGCGGGCAGTGCCTCGGGCAGCGACCACGGTTGCAGTGCGGGCAGCGTGCCTGCGGCACGGCGCGCCCAGGACAACGAAGGTCCCGCGGCGTGCAACGCGGCAACACCGCCGAGCACGACGAGGAACCGCCTGCGGTCGAGCGTGATGGAGACGAACTCGGGCCTGGAGTCACTGGGCCCGGGCCGCCCGTCGGGGCTTACCATGACGGCCGAGGTTGCGGGAGGGCCGGGGTCACGTCAACGACAGGCTGGGAATGCGCTGCGGTCAATCGAGTTGCGGCTGGCCGCGGAAGGGCCGTTGAGTGCAGATCGCGGGTGGATCGCCGCTCGCGCCGAACTCGCCCCGTGCCCGGCCGGCCCGGACGCACACGCTTGCCGCGCCCCGGCGGCACCAGTACGGTGCCGCGCCATGTCCACTGCCTCGCGCTTCGTCACCGACAGTTCGCTCGATCAACTCGCGCGCCGCTTGCGATTCCTCGGCTACGACGTCGTGACCCACCGTGGCGCCCGGCTCGAGGAATTGTTCGACGACGCGGAGCGGAATGGTCGCACCGTGCTGACCTTGTCCGCGCGCCAGCCGCGGCGCTGGGCCGCGGTGCCGGTGATGCGCGTCGCACGGAACGATCTCGCGGGCGCGCTGCGAGCGGTCGTGACGGCCCATGCGCCCGCCGGAGCAGCGTGGAGCCGCTGCCCCGCCTGCAACATCGCGCTGCACTCCCGCTCGGCGTTCGAGGCCCGCGGCGAGGTGCCGGGACGCGTGACTCGCCTGGGGCTGGTGTTGGGCTGGTGCCCGTCGTGCGGCCGCTGGTACTGGCCCGGAAGCCACGTCGCGCGCATGACGGCGTGGTTCGGGCGCGCACTCGGCCGGCCGATGGCACGCGCCGCCGCCGACACCCCGGATTCCGCCGGCGCGGGCGACGAGCGCACGAGTGAGCGCGCGCGGCGCGATGCGAGCGCGGGCGAAACGCCTCCGAGCGACACGCGCTGAGACGGCGCAAGATCGCGCTCGTGCGCGCGTGGCGCGCCGCCCGCCGGGCACGAACGACGGGTCGGCGGGCCGCCACTCCCGACGAACTGCATGGGGAGGGGGGTTTTTCATCATGACCCTCTACCAGCCTGCTATTGAGAGACAAGATTCAGCCGGGTCGGCGCCGGAGATCATGGTGATGAACAAAGTGTCGGCCCAGACGACAACTCATCCCCACGCCCCGGGAGTGAAGTCCTATAATGGCTGTAATTTGGCCGAACATGGCCGGCAGCGTGCTCTCGAGCGGGAATGCTCGGGACCACATAACCCCTGAGTGTGGACGAGTTTGCACACAGTAACCCGGGCCCCGGGAAATTCTTCACAACACGCATTCTAGGGTTGCACGAATCGTAGCCTTCACCGACAATCCTCAACGACGAACGAGTGCAGACTCGAAGTCGGGCCCGGAGAGAGACGTGGGGAGAGGCTCGATCAAGGTCGCGCCGTTCGTCATTTTATTTGGTGACACGCCGGGTGTGAGCGAGCCCCTTGCCCGCTCCGCCCGGCGTCATCGTTTTCGGTAGAGTGTCGCGCCCCCCGCGGCGCGCGGCCGACGCACCCGGCCGCTGCCCCAGTCCTCCCACACGCCACCACGCGAAGTGTCGATGGATCTCTCCGTCGTCGTCGTCACCTACCGCTCGCGCGAACATGTCCTCGAGGGTCTGCGCTCACTCGAGGCCGGGCTGCACGCGCCCGGCGCGAGTGCACCCGCGCCGACCTGGGAATGCGTCGTGGTCGACAACGACTCGCACGACGGCACGCCGGAACTCGTCGAGCGCGAAGCGTCATGGGCGCGGCTCGTGCGCACCGGCGCCAATCTCGGCTATTCGAAGGCCGTGAACCGCGGCATCGCCGAGACCACGGGCGAGTTCGTGCTCGTGCTGAACCCGGACTGCGTGTGGCGCGCCGGCGGCATCCACGCGCTGGCCGAGTGGCTGCGGACCCATCCGCGCTGCGGTATCGCCGCGCCGCGCATCGTGAACCCGGACGGCTCGCTCGAGTACAGCGCCCGGTCGTACCCGTCGCCGTTCGCGTTCCTGTTCAACCGCTATTCGCTGCTGACGAAACTGTGGCCCGGCAATCCATGGACGCGGCGCTACCTGCTCTCGGACTGGGACCACGCCACGCCGCGCAGCGTCGACTGGGTGTCGGGCGCGGCCATGCTGGCGCGGCGCAGCGCGGTCGCCGAAGTCGGCGGCATGGACGAGGCGTTCTTCATGTTCAACGAGGACGTCGACTGGTGCCGCCGCATGAACCTGGCGGGCTGGAGCGTGGACTACGTCGCCGCGGCCGAGGTCGTGCATCACGTCGGCGCCAGCCGTGGCGAGGTCTCGAACCGCGTCATCCTCGAGCGCCATCGCGGCATGATCCACTACTTCCGCAAGCATCATCCCGCTCCCGGTCCGATCGACGCACTGGCCGCGCTGGTCATCATGACGCGGGCCCGCGTCCTCATGTTCCTGAACGGGCGGCCCCGCTGATGCCCTACTCGCTCACGCTGGCGCTCATGTCGGGTGCCATCGCCCTGCTGCTCACGCCGCTCGCGCGTGCGTTCGCCATCCGCGCCGGCGCGCTGGATCAGCCCGGCCATCGCCGCATCCACGCCACGCCGACGCCGCGCTTCGGCGGGCTCGCGATCGCGGCCGCGGTGCTCACGGTGGCGTGGGCGGCCCGCATCCTGCCCGGACCGGCCCGCGAACTCGATCCGTTGCCGCTCCTGGGACTGACGTGCGCCGCGGTGCCGATCCTGGCGCTCGGGCTCTACGATGACCGCTGGGGCGCGGGGCCGTGGGTGAAGCTCGCGATCCAGGCGTGCGCCGCACTGACGTTGACTCTGTTCGGCTATGGCGTGCCCCTGCTCACCAACCCGTTCGGGCCGGCGATCATCACCGGTGCCTGGAGTGTGCCGCTCACCGTGCTGTGGGTGGTCGTCCTCACCAACGCGATCAACCTGATCGACGGCCTCGATGGACTGGCCGCCGGGATCGTGGCGATCGCCTGCGGAGCGCTGTGGATGACGGCGCGCGGGCACGGCGACTTCTACGTCATGTTCATCGCGGCACTGTTGCTGGGCGCATGCGCCGGCTTCCTGTGGTGGAACCGCCCGCCCGCCCGCGTCTTCATGGGCGATACCGGCAGCCAGTTCCTGGGGCTGACGTTGTCCGCGCTCTCGCTGCTCGAGAATCGCAAGGGCACGGCCGCGCTCACGCTGCTGCTGCCGCTGGTGGCGCTCGGCGTGCCGCTGGCGGACAGCACGCTGGCATTCGCACGCCGGCTGCTGCGCGGCCAGCCGGTCTTCCGCGGCGATGCCGGCCACATCCATCACCGCCTGCTCGATGCCGGCCTGTCGCCACGCGCAGCGCTGCTCGTGCTGTGGACGCTGTCGGCGCTGTTCGGCGGCGCTGCGATCCTGCTCGAGCGCGCTCCGCACACCTGGACACCGGCGGTGGTCGGCGCACTGGCGCTCCTGCTGCTCGCCGTGCTGTTCGCCGCACGACACCGGGCCCGCCGCCGCCGCGACTGACCCGGCGCGGGGCTGCCGGCGTGACCGGCACGCCTCAGCCCCGCGCCCGCGATGTCAGCGTGGCGTGTCAGCGCGAGAACTCAACGCGCGATGGCGCGCAGCAGCGGCTCGCGCCGGCCCGGATTCGCGCGCCCCGCTGCGGCGAGGCCGCGACGCAGCCGTGCGATCTCCAGCGGCACGATGCCGCCGCGAAGCGTGGTCGCCTGCAGCACCAGGATGCGGTCGCGACCCTCGACGCGCACCGGCACGCGGAGCTGGTCACGCTCGCCGAGCAGTTCGTCCGTGAGCACAGCACCCGGAGTTTCGTTCAGCACGCCGCGCACCTCGATGCGCACACCGGTGCCCTCGACCGAGCGCCGCAGTGCGAACCCCTCGCCCGAGGCGTCGACCAGCGCGACGGAGTAGTCGCGGCCGTAGGCGAGTGTGGCGTCCGCGAGCGCACCCGTGCCCGCCGCACCGGAAACGCGCACGTCCTCACCCAGGGCGACCGCTCCCACCCCGGCACGCAGTGCGGGTCGCGCCGTGCCACCCAGCGGACCGGCGTCGAACAGCGTCCACGTGGTGATGTCCTCGCCCGGGCCGTCCGGCAGCCGGTTGCCGCCGCCGTAGCACGGGATACTCATGGCGCACGCGCCCGGCCCCTCCATGCACAGCAACGCGCCCGGTGCGGTGGGCACGCAACGGAAGAACGGATCGCACGATCGGCAGCCCGCGGTGGCGGGACTCGCGACCGCCAGCGACAGCGACCACATCAGCATCGACGACAGCAGGGTGCGCGAGACGGCCTTCGACAGGTGCATGGTCTTGGCTCCAGCAAGGGGCGTGGCGGCAGGGGCGCGAACCGGGAGTGCGAGCCCCGCGTGGAGTGCCGAGTCACGCCGACCCTGGCGTGGTCCGTCCACCGTGGACTCGGCCGTGGGTCTTGCAGGGCGCGTGCCACGCGCAACCGCACGCGCTGCCTTGCCCCTGCCCACCACGGCTGTCCACGCCGTGCACGGCTCGTCCTCGCTGTCACCGGGGCAGCCCTCGCGAGCGACGGCTCAGGTGGCGGCATGCGGCTGCCGCGAGCACGTCGTTGCCAGCACGCAGGTCGAAGCGCCGGCTCCACAGGCTGGACGCTTCCACAACCAGCGCTGTTCGAACCCCTCGGCGAACGGCCTCCTGCGTCCTCCGCTGGCGATCGCGGTCAGGACCGGCCGTGCGGGGCGGCGGGGCCGAAGCGGTCTGGAGCATGGCGGACCGCGTCCGGTGGAACGTGGTGCCCGGGGCGCTGGAACGCCACGGGCCGTCCGATCATGTCATGCGCACTGCGCCGGGTTCCCGGGCCACGACCGGCAATGGAGGAACCCGAGACATCAATCGACCAGTGACCAGCTCGCCTTGACCGCCCACAAGCTCTCGCTGCTCCGGCCGGGGCCGAAGGTCGGGTTCACCACCCCCGTGCGGCCCTGGACCTTGGCGACGCGCGTCTCGATACCGAGGACGTACTTGCTGTCGAGTGCCGACGTGAAGCCGAGCGTGAAGTGCGGACCGCCCGTCGTCATCGTGGTGTACTCGCCACCGGTGCGATAGGCCTTCCGCAGGTAGTAGCCGCCGCCGAGCCCGACGTACGGGCGCACGACGGTGTTCCACTTGAAGTGGCGCTGGAACTCGGCCGTGAACGACACGGCCTCGTCGATCTGCGGGCCGAAGTGGCCGACCACATCGTGGCCCGCACCCGCGGCGAACGCGAACTTGCGCGACATCATGTGCTGGTAGCCCACGCCGTAGCCGACGAAACCGTCGCCGGCCAGTTCGCCCGTGCGCTTCGCCCAGCCAAACCGCAGCGACAACCAGTTCGAACCCTTGGCGTAAACGCCGTCTTCCTTCTTCTGTTCCTCGAGCGACTTCTCGGGCGCCCTGACCTGCTTCACCTTGGCGGGTTTCGGAGCCGCTGCCGGCTTGGCCTCCGCCTGGGCGCGCGACAGCGCCGGCGTCAGACCCGTGAGCAGCGAGATCGCGGTGGCGACCGCGAGAACGCGCCGCAGGTTCGTGGCGAACTGGTTCACCCGAGACTCCTTTCGACTCGACGTATGCCCGGTCAGGGCAGCCCGGCGGCACCGGGAACCGGCGCGCGACCCACGGCAGGAGGTGCCCGGGCGCACGAACAGGGAGGGCAAGCTAACAGAGCGGCGCGCCACGCCGCAACGGCGTCGATGGTGGTGCCACGCCGGACAGGCCGGCCGGAAGCTCCATGTCCGCCGCGACTTGGCGTATGCTTCGGCCGGGCGTGCCGACCCTCTGACGCCCCGGCCCCTTCCCCCCGGAGACCGTATGCCGAACCCCCCAGTTTCACTGCGCGAGCCCATGCTGGCGCAGCTGCTCACGGACGTGGACCGGATCGAGCCGCGCACGCGGGTCGCGGTGGCCGGATTGCCGGAGTCCAGATTCCGCGAGGTCCCGCCCGACGGCGGCTGGAGCGTGGCCCAGGTGTTCGAGCACCTGTGCATCGTCAACGCCGCCTACCTCGACGGCCCCCTGCCGGCGGCGTTCGCCAAGGCCAAGCAGCGCGGTCCCGCCCGCCGGCCGTGGAAGCCGAGCTTCGTGGGTGGCTGGCTCACGAGGTCGCTCGTCGAGGGTGGCAAGGCCATGCCGACGCCAACGCGGTGGCGCGCGGGTCCCGCGGCGCGCGAGCACGTCGTCGACGAGTTCCTCGCTGGGGTCGCGCGATTGCGTGCACTGGTGGTGGCGGCCGACTCGCTGGACCTCAGCGTCGGACTCCCCTCGCCGGCTTCGGCCCTGATACGGCTGAACCTGGGGGATGCGCTGCGCGTGGCGGTGGTGCACTGCCACCGGCATCTCGCCCAGGCGGAACGCACGCGGCGCGCCATCGGCATGTGAGCGGGTGGCGCAGGTTCCCCTGCGCGCCGCGGGTTGCTACCTTAGGCCGTCATGCGACACGCCCACCCTACTGCCGCCGGCCTCATGTTGCTCGCGTCCATCGCGGGCCTGGGTGCGCTCGCGAGCTGCAGCCGTGAGCAGCAGGCCGAACCACCGCTGACGTTCGAGAAGCTGCCGGACACCACGGGGCTGTCCACAGGTGCGGCGATCCTCGAGCAATTCAAGCCCTATCGCATGGACAACGGTGCCGTGCGCGTGCGCGGACAACTGCGGCTGCCCGACAGCACGAAGGTACAGATCGCCATCAAGAAGCCCGGTGGTACGGTGTCGGTCGCGATGGCACACGTGCTCGTGATCGGCCAGCAGTTCGACACGCCGCCACTGCTCGGCGAGCATGGTCCGCTGCCCAGGGGGACCTACCGGTTCGAGGTGCTGGTGCACTTCGACGCCGATTGGCAGCCGGCGCGCGTCCTGCGCGAGGCCCGCTCCGGTCAGGGGCTGCGTGGCCCCGGCATCACGCGCGCCCAGAACGGTGACGCCGCGCTGTTCCTCACCCGGGAGAGTCACTTGTGAGCCGCACCGGCACTCCGCGCCCGCCGGCGCTGCGTTACCGGCCGGCCCGCCGCACGGACATCGAGACCCTCGTCGACCTGTCATTGCGCGCCTACCGCGTCTCGAGCGCCGAGGCACGGCGCGATTTTTTCGCGGACCATCCGCGCTTCGGATTGCGTGACGTGCGCATCGGGGAACTCGACGGCGAGATCGTGGCGTCGCTGGTGATGTACCCGCTGCATGCATTCGTGCGCGGCGAGAAACTACCCGTCACCGGCATCGGCTCGGTGGCGGTATCGCCCGAACACCGCCGTCGCGGCATCGGCGAGGCGCTCGTGCGCGCGTCCCTGCGCGAGATGCGTCAGCGCGGTGACGCCATGAGCATGCTGTACGCGTTCCGCGGCGATTTCTACCGCCGCTTCGGCTGGGGTCTGATCGAGACTCCGGCCATGCTGTCCGTGCCGCCCGGCGTGCTGCCGGCCTCCGACGAGTCCCGCCGCGTGCGCCAGCTGCGCATGCCCGACCGGCCGCTGGTGCAGGCGCTGTATGACCAGTGGGCGCTCGAACGCGGCCATTTCGCCCTCGCCCGCCGCCCCGAATGGTGGGAGCGCCGGCTGTGGGGCTACGAAGGCGACTGGATCGTGTACGAGAAGCGCCGCGGCCAGATCGAGGGCTACCTGCACGTCCAAGTGGATGCCGGCGACGGACCGTGGAAGCTGGTGCTGACCGTGAACGAGTTCGTGGCCATGACGCCCGACGCGCACCGCGGACTCACCGGCTACCTGCACGGGCTGCGCGACCAGGCGGCCGAAGTCGTCATGACGGCCCCGAGCGATGCACCGTGGGCCGCGACGCTCGCCGACGCCGCGAACTTGCGCGGCGACATGAAGCTCGGCGTGGTGCGCACCACCGGGCACTTGGGCTATGGCGCCATGCTGAGGCTGCTCGACGTCAAGAGCGCGCTCGAGGCCCTGCCCGTTTCGCCGCAAGCGCGCGGCGACGTGGTCGTGGATGTGCGCGACGCCGTCCTGCCGGCCAACGAGCGGGCGTGGCGCGTGCACGCGCGCGACGGCCGGTTGAGCGTGCGCGCCGAGACGCCGCGCCAGGCCGCGAGCCGCGACCGGCTGCCACGGCTGACCGCGAGCGCCGAAGCACTCGCCATTCTCGCCGCGGGTGCGGTGAGCCCGATGCGCGCCGCGGAGAGCGGCCTGGTCGACGACCAGCGCGGTGCGGCCGAACTGATGGAACCCTGGTTCCGTTCGCGTCCCGCGTTCATCATGCCCATGAACGCGTTCTGAACCACCGCGCCGGTGCGCCGCACCGGCCCTGACCCCGGAGAGGGATCCTGCCTTGACGACCGAACCGCGCTGGACCGTCGTCGCGCCACTGCGCCCGCGCTTTCGCGACACCGATGCGATGGGCCACATCAACAACGCGGTGTACGTCACCTATCTCGAGGTCGCGCGCCAGGAGTACTGGCGCACGTTCAAGAACGACGACAACTACCGCGTCGTGCCGTTCATCCTGGCGCACGTCGAGATCGACTTCCGTTCGGAAGCGCTCATGCACGAGATGCTCGAGTTGTGCATCCGCTGCTCGTACGTCGGTGGCAAGTCGTTCGGGTTCGAGTACCGGATCCGCGAGCTCAAGAGCCAGCGGCTCGTGGTCGCGGCCAAGTCCGTGCAGGTGTTCTATGATTACGCCCTCAAGATCAGTATGCCGTGCCCTGACGACATGCGGGCCCGCCTCGAGACCTTCGAGGGGCGCCCGCTCACCCGGGAGGTGCGCTCATGAACCGCAAGCCCCGCTCCACGCCCGCCGTGTCACGCCGGCGATTCGTGACCCTGATGGCGGCCGGCTCGGCCGCGCTGCTCGCCTCACCCGCGCCCACCACCGCGGACGACTCGCGCCGGAAGAGCACCAGCACGCCTTCGGCGAAGCCCGCGCCACCTGCGCCGGTCCCGGCGGAGTCGTCCAAAAGCGCGAAGGAGCTGGCGCGTCAGCGCGCCGGCACGCTGGCCACGCTCAAGGTGGTGCGCGACTACCCGCTGCCCCCGGGCGGGGACCTGCCGGTGGTGTTCCGGCCACAGCGCTCACGCGCGAAGGGAGCACGCTAGCCATGCTCAAGGACGACGTCTTCTTCGCCACCGCCGAGGAACTCGCTCCCGAGATCCGCGCCGGCCGGCTGTCGCCGGTCGAACTGACGCGCGGTTTTCTCGACCGCATCTCGCGCCTGAACAGCCGCTACAACTCGTTCGAGAAACCCACCCCAGAGCTTGCGCTCGAGCAGGCGGCGCGCGCCGCGAGTGAGATCAAGTCGAAAAAATACCGCGGCTCGTTGCACGGCATCCCGTATGCCGCCAAGGACCTGTTCGACACGAAGGGCATCGCCACGGCGTGGGGCACCAGGTTCCTGCGCGACCGTGTGCCCGCCGAGAACGCCACCGCGGTCCAGCGCATGGAAGACGCCGGAGCCATCCTGCTCGGCAAGACCGCGATGGTCGAGTTCGCGGGCTGCCTGGGCTACCGCTTCGCGAATGCCTCCGCCAGCGGCCCCGGCCGCAATCCGTGGGACTCGAACCGCTGGACCGGCGGCTCGTCGTCGGGTTCAGGCGCCGCGGTCGCCGCGGGCCTGAGCACCTTCGCGCTCGGCACCGAGACCTGGGGTTCGATCCTGTGTCCATCGGCGTTCTGCGGTCTCACCGGCATCCGGCCGACGTATGGTCTGGTGTCGCGCGCCGGCGGCATGGTGGGCGCCTACACATTCGACAAGGTCGGTCCACTCGCACGCAGTGTCGGCGACTGCCGCAACGTGCTCACCGCGCTGGCCGGCGCCGACCCGCGCGATCCGTCGTGCACGAGCGAGCGCACGCGCATGGAGCGCGGCAGCGGCCGGCCGCTGCGTTCGCTGCGTGCCGCATTGGTGCCGCTCGACTGGTCGAAGGTCGGCGAGCCCGAGGTGAAGGCGGCGTTCGAAGCCGCCGTCGCCGAACTTCGGGCGATGGGCCTGAAGCTCGAGACCGCCGAGTTGCCCAGCGTGCCCGCAAGCGAGGTCTCGGGGCTCCTGATCGGCGCCGAAGCGCTGGCGTCGTTCGAATCGTTCCTGAATGACGGCCGCGTCAGGCAGCTCACTGACGACATGGCCCAGCACCAGCGCGACATCGCCGAGCCCGTCACCGGCGCCGACGTCATGAAGGCGATGCGCATCCGCGAAGCCGCCCAGAGTGCGATGCGCGAGTTCCTGTCGCGCTACGACGTCATCGTGACGCCGAACTTCATGAGTGTCGCCCCGCCGGTCGACATGGACCTGAACGACGCGCTGCCCTATGGCGATCCGGTGGGCGGTTTCGCCGCTGCTTGCGGGCTGCCGGGCCTCGCGCTCCCCGCCGGCTTCGGCAAGGACCACATGCCGGCCGGCTTCCAGATCGTGGGCTCACCATTCGAGGAAGCCACGCTGTTCGACATCGGCGAGGCCTATCAGGTCCGCACCCCGCACCACCGCGAGCATCCAGCACTGGCCTGAGGCCGCGCTATCGCTGCACCGGCGCCCTCGGGATCCCCCAGACCGTCTGCAGCACCCAGTCGGTGATCGCGAGTTGCTGTTCGCGGCGCCAGTACCACAATTGGAAGCCGCTGAAAACGTGCTTCTGCGTGCCGTCGCCGCCGTGCCACAGGGTCATGACCGGGCGCGTGCCGCCCAGCTGACCGCCGACCGATTCGTACAGCGTGTCGAGCACGGATTCCTCGGTCGTCACGAATGGATCGGGATCGATGTCGGCGACCAGCGCCAACGGCTTCGTGATGCCCTCCGCGACGTGCGCGGTCTGGTAGAAGTCGCTCTGGCCCAGACGGTTCGGCGCGAACTGCGCGATCGGATCCGTGTCGGGCGACTTCTCGAACAGGTAGTCGGGCAACGATGAGTAGTCCGGTGAGCGCGCGCCACGGCCGATCGGGTGCTGCGGCTTCGTGGCCTGTGCGATCGACTTGGCCGTGATCTCGCTGCGCCACCCGAAGACGTCGTACATGAGACGGCCGGGCACCAGTTCGCCGTCGGCGTTCGAATAGACGTCCGCCGCTGTACCGGCCTTCTCCCAACCGCGCTGCAACGCGCTGGCCGTGCCACCGCCGAACATCCACAACTGCCCGCCCTGTTGCACGTAGGTGCCGATCGGGTTGCTGCGCCCCGGCGACGACAGCCAGCGCAACTGCGACATCGGGTCCTGGACCGAGGTCGGCTCATTGATGCTGAGCGCGGCCTTGCTGTCGGTGTACCAGACGACGTGACGGTAGCGGCTCAACTGCCGCAGCGTGAGCGTGCCGCTGGGCAGGAAGCGGGTGCCGAGCGTGTCGAAGTCATAACCCTGGAAGATGCCGACCGGCGACAGCGTGCCGAGCGGGTAACAGCGCCACGGCTTGCCGCCACGGGCGAAGAAGAACGTGTCGAGTTCCGCCGCCGTGGGCCAGACGCCGCGGGGCCGGTCGACACAGCCCCCGGTCAGCGGGCGGTCGCCCAGCAGGCGCGTGTCATCGACGAACAGCAACTCCTTGTCGAGCAGCGCCTTCACGACCGTGAATTGGACGATGGCGATGCTGATCTGTTGGTTGTTGTCGATCGCCTCGATATAGAGGAAGTGCGTCTCGCTCTGCCCGACCGGGTTGATGGCCGGCAGGTCGACACCCGTGACGAGCGGCGAGTACCGGCTCCAGCGCTGGACGTCGGTGTCCTCGTTCGCGCGCGGGCTGTCATCGCCGACATTGCCATCGAGCATCCAGCGGTAGCCCGTGACGAACGAACCGGAGGACGTGGAGGCCGACCAATTGAAGCGGATCGGCCGGCCTGCCGGTGCCTCGGTGCGCAGGTAGGTCGAGGGGTCGAGTGAGAACCCGCCAGACGGGTAAGTGAAGAAGAAACTCTCGTTGAACACCGTGAACTTGGGACCGAGCAGGCCGGCGAAGCTGACATTGAAGAACAGCATGTTGATGTCGAGGTTCATGATGGGCGAATAAGCCCCGACCTCATCGATCGCGACCACCGCGACAACATAGCGGCGGCTCGGCACCAGGTCGCGGATGTCCACCGCGGTGGTGTCACCACCCACCGAGTCCCACTCGCTGAAATGCGGCGCGTAGCGGCGCCGGAGCGAATCGGGGTTCACGAGCAGCGTGATGAAGTCGAACTCGGCACTGCCCTCGCTGAACACCTTGAACTTGTACTGCACCGGTTTGTTCGTGCCGCGCCCGTCGGGATCGCTACCCTTCCAGCCGAGCCGGAACGACGGGCCGAACGTCGGCGTGAACAGATGGTTCGGCACCGGCTGCGTGATCTGCAGCGTCGGGGCGATGGTGACCGACGTGAAGGACCGCGACACCGGCTCCGAGAACGCACCGCGATCATCAACCGCCTCGAGCACGATGGTGTGGAAGCCCTCGGCGACCTGGTCGGTGAGCGTGTCGAGCTTGTCCGAGCGGAACAGGAACGACCGCCGGTTCTCGGGCGTGCTCACCCATACCGTCTCGGAGCTCGCGGCCGTCGGCGGATCGATGGCGTAACGGAAGTGATCGATGCGCCCGTCGGTGTCGAAGCCGGCCCAGCGCAGCTCATATCCATAGAAGAACGGCTGCGTCGCGGTGACCGGGGCCTGCGTGACCTCGAGCGTCGGGCGCGCGTTCGGCCCGAGCTGCAGGGGAGCCTGCCTGGAACAAGCGGGCAGCCAGACCGCGGCCAGCATCAGCGCGAGGGCCGCGACCGCTCGTGCCGCGCGGCGGGCGCCGATCGGGGACATCCTACCTCCGGGGGTCAGTGCTCAGGACGGGCACCAAGTCTACGCAAGGCCGCAGCCAATGGAAAGTCCTCAGTGGACCGCCCGCGATCAGCGCACGACCTCCGAGAGCTTGATCTTCACCGTCCGTTCGCCGTCCCCGCGCCGGATGCGCACGGGCACCTTGAGCCCGAGTTCGCCATCATCGAGGAGCGCGCTGACCTCCGGCAGGTCCCAGCCCGCAATCGGACGGCCGAGGATCTCGAGCACTTCGTCGCCGGGCTCGAGCCCGGCGTGGTCGCCGGGCGAATAGGGCAGCACGCTCGCCACCCGCACGACGCCGTTGACCCGGGTCAGCAGCACGCCCGCACGAGTGAGCCGGTCGCGATCCGCGTAGCGTTTGCCGGGCTCGAGGATGACCTGGCGCCGCTGGTAGTCGAGCGTCATCCGGAAGCGCTCCAGCACCCGGTTGCCGATGTTGCCGGCAAAATCCTCGCTCGCGAACGCACCCTCGGTGGCGTTCGACACCACGACGATGGGATCGTCCCATTCGTACGGCCCGACACTCATGCTGCGCAGCCGTCCGATGTCCGATGTGAACGAACCGCCGAAGCCCATGCCATCGACTCTCTGCGTGCGTCCCATGCGGCCGTGCAAGCCCTTCGCGAGCGCGAACGGTGCATGCACATCGACCGTGCTGCTGCTGCCGACATCGAGCCGGAACAAGCCGGCATCGGTGCCGTCGAACGTCCCGGTGAGCGCCGGCACACTGCCGTTCATGACCATCGGCAACGGCACCTCCCGGCCCGTGTACTGAAACGTCGCGGGGTCGCGCAGCGTGATGACGCTGTCGTCATAGTCGATGGTGACGACGAACCGGCTGATGACGTCGTAGCCGATGACACCGGCCATGCGCCGCCAGAACAGCGGCTCGAAACTCGGGTTCACGTCGAGTGCGGCGACCTTCACGTCGGCGAGCGTGATGCCGTCGCCGTTCGCGGCCGCCACGGTGAGTGAGTCGAGCGTGGCGAACGACGCACCGCCCGCGGCGCCGGCGCCAGCGGCTTGCATGTGGCCCGCCGTGCGGATGCCGTGCTCGGCGGCCCACGCGCTGTCGAGCACCGTGACCGTGGCGCCGGTATCGAACAGGAAGTGCTCGAGCGGTCCGCCGTTGACGCGCGCCTTCAACCACACGTGCCGGGCGCGATACTCGAACGGCAGCACCGCGATGCCGGAGCGCTGCAGCCAGCGCAGCGCGGTCGCGTGCTCGTGCGGGGCTCCGAACGGCTGCCCCGCGACGCTCAGGTTGACGAGCACGGTATCCGAGGTCGAGCGCGCGCGATTGGCCGGCATGCTCGCGATGCCGGTGTCGCTGACGTACGCCCGCACCCGCCCGAGGGATCTGCGCTGATCCTGGAACAGCGTCGAGACCTCGCGCTGGTCGTCCTTGGCATCCATGCGCACGAGGTAGCCCGTGACCTCGCTGAACCACAACTGGCGCGCACGCACCGCACGCCCCCCGCCTGCCAGGTCTGGCGGCTTCACGTCGAGCACCGTGACCACGCCGAACGAGTCCGTGTCCTGGCGCGCCACGCTCACGCTGCCGCCGCCCTGCCCGGGCTCGGCCCAGCGCTCGAGCTCGAACCACGTGCTGGCGAGCGCGTCGTCCAAGTCATGGTCGGCGAGCGGGCGCACGACGCCGGTGGTGGGGTCGGTGCGCCAAGCCACCGTGCCGTCGACCCCCTCGGCCAGCTTGAACGGGCCCAGTTCGGTGCGCGTGTAGCGCCGGGCCGGGCGGGCGGCCCACGACGCGAACGTGCCCGTGAACCCGAACGCCTCGACCCGGGCGTGCACATAGCTCGTGGTCTCGGCCGCGAACGCCGCGGCTCCGCCCGTGGACTCGAGGTAGCGCTGGATCACGCGCTCGGCTTCCGGCGTGATGGTGGCGTGCGCGCTTCGAACCGCGAACGGCAGCGAGAGCGACAGGACGACAGCGGTGAGCACACGGCGCATCGGGGTTCCTCCGCGGAGCACGGCCTCGAGGACACGAGCATAGGGCCGCGAGCACCGGCGGTGCCAAGCGACCGGCCCCGGAGGCGAACCTCCGGGGCCGGTGCGGAACTGCCTGTCGGTCAGGCTCAGTGCGACTTGAAGCTCCAGCCCGCGAGCGCCTTGAAGTCGGGCGAATCACCGAAACCCAGCTTGATCTCGGCGAAGAACCGGCTGCGGCCCTTGGTGGCGACGTCGGCCCCAGCGATGAAGTGCCCGCCCGCGTTCGTGCTGCTGTTGTCCAGACCGGGGCCGGCATTGTCGAACGAGTAGAAGTGGATGCCCACACCGCCGCCGACGTACGGCTGCCACTGGGTCTTGGTGTCGATGCGATAGTGGAAGTCGCCGTTCAGCGACACCGTGCTGACGTGATCGCCAAAACCAAGGTCGATGCCCGGGACGAAATCCAGTTGCGGGGCGACGTCACCCCACTGGAGATGACCGCCGATGACGATCTGGTCCGGGCCCTGGCTGAAGCCGATCTGCGGGCCATAGGCCGTGAACGGGGACGCGACCGAAGCCGCGGGGAGCACCGCGAGAACCGCGAGTGCAAGAATTGCGCGACGCAGCATGACGAATCCTTTCGTTAGTCCGGCCTATTCATGGACCGTGGGCCGAGAGGGCTGGATGTCCGTGAAGCGCAAGGAGCCGACCCTGTCAGTTCCGCGGCGATTCATGGGCAGACGGCGTTCGCAGGCCACGGGCTCATGAACAGGTCGGGTTCGTGCGCGGGGAGTCTCTCGTGAACTGCGGGCAGTGGTAGCACGAGACGGGGCGCTGGCGCAATGCGGGCGGAGCCGAACGGACCGTGCCACACCGTGCCCGGCGGACTCCTGGCTTCCCGCCGATCGATGCGACTCCGGGCAGAGCGCAATTCGCTGTGGGATAACGCGATGAAGCTCGCTGGCAACCACACCTACCACGCCCACGGGAGCGCGCGGGTCAGCGGTCGAGCAGGTCGCTGACTTCACATCGGTCGAACACGGGCGCATTCTCGGGGCTTGCCCGCAGACGCCTTCGAGGCCAAGTGCTCGGTATGATGACCGTCATGGCGCGCGGGGCCCCGGACTCCGATATTGCCACTATTCAAACCGCGCCGGGCACGAGCCCGCGCACACGATCGATGGCCGGAGGGGCGCACGCCGCCCCGTCCGACCGAAGTCCGCACGGTCCCGAACCCCCGGAGGTCCACGATGTCCCGTGGCCGTCTCCCCGCCATCCTGTTGTTCGCCGCCCTGCCGGCGGCGCTCCTCACCGCTCCAGCCGGCGCCCAGCCGCGCGTCTCCGGCACGGTGTTCGCTGACTTCCAGGACCAGTTGCACGGCACCGCGGTGCCTGTGGACAGCTCGTCGTTCAGGTTCCGGCGCGTCCAATTCACGGTGGATCAGGACCTCGACAGCGTGTTCTCGGCGCGGGTGCAGTTGGAGGCCGACGACAACGAGCTCACCAGCAGGGGCAAGTCCGCGACGTTCCTGAAGCAAGTCTGGCTGCGTTGGTCCCACGTCGGCGCGTTTGGCGACCTCTATATGGGTCTGTCCAGCACGCCGACGTGGTCGATCGCCGAGGGCGTCTGGGGCTACCGATCGCTCGAGAAGACCGTGCTCGACGTGCAGGGACTGGGCTCCGCCACCGACATGGGCGTGGCACTGCAGCGCGCGCCATCGGCGGCGCACCCGCTCGGGTGGCACTTGATGCTGTCGAACGGCAATGGCCAGAAGCCCGAGAACACCGCGGGCAAGAAGCTGGCGCTCTCGCTGCCCTACCGGGTCGGAGACCTGACGCTCGAGGGCATGGGCGACTTCGAGGATGAGCGCGGCACTCACGACCGCTGGACGGTCAAGGCACTCGCGGGCTGGCAGCACGCCTCGGACGCGCTGGGTGTCGAGCTCTACCGCCGCGTCAACGCCAATGCCGGCGTGGCCAATGCCGACGTCGTGCCTTCCGGTGTCAGCGTCTACGGGCGCCACCGCCTGAATGACCACTGGCGCGCGGTGGGGCGCGTCGACTTCACCGATCCGGACTCCAATCTCGACAATGCCGGTTACCGCGAGACCTACTTTGTGGCGGCACTCGACGCGATGCCGCACGCCCAGGTGCACGTCATGCCGAACATCCTCGTGCGCACGTACTCGGGCAAGGCCGCCGCGGCGGCCGACCGCAAGGCCGACATCACGCTGCGCGTCACGCTGCACTGGACCTACAAGTAGCGGTGCGTCACGGAGTGGCGTGTCACTGAGCGGCGCGCACGGCGGTCACGAGCGCCGACGGGTCGGCATCGAGTCCAACCTGGCGGTAGCGGATGACGCCGTCGCCGCCGACCACGACGATCACCGCCGAGTGCGCGATCTCGCCACCCGCGTCGGGCCGGAAGCGCACGTCGATCACGGCGGCGAGCGTGCGCATGTCGTCGGGTCCGGCCGCCAGCAAGGTCCAGCGTGCCGGATCGAGCGCGTGATCCTGCGCGAACGCGCGCAGGGCCGCCGGCGTGTCGCGTTCGGGGTCGAGCGAGAGCAGCACGAAGCGCGTGCGCGAGCGGACGTCATCCGGTAGCGCTCGTTCCAACCGCTGCAGGGCGGCGATGATGCGCGGGCATACCGACGTGCAATGCGTGTAGATCATGCTGGCGACGAACACCTGGCCCCGGAACTCGCCGAGGTGTCGCGGCTTGGCGTCCGCGTCGGTGAGCGCAAAGGCGAGTTCGAACAACGATGGCTCGGCTGGGTGCTAGGCCGCCACCGCCGGGGCGCTCGCCGTGCCGGCCGAGTCGCCGGCCGCGCCGGCGTTGCCAGCGGAGCGCTGACGCGAGCAGGCCGCGCACGCCAGCAGGACCGCGAGCAGTGCGGTCGCAGCCGTGGACCGGTGCTTCATCGGAGCTCCCCTTTCGTGCCCGTGCTGCGGACCGGCACGGGGCCCGTGCCCGAGGCCACAGGCTTCGCACCGACACCCGCCACGTCATACGCGACACGGAACCCGAGTTGCGCGGTCGTATAGCGCGCTTCGAGACTGGCGCGGTAGGCGAAGCGCATGAACGCGGCGTAGTCGGCAAAGTCCGCGGCGCCGGCGGCCCCCGCGCCGCAGAACAACGAACGGTCGAGCGAGCCATCCGCGCGCGACTCGCCACTGACAAGTGCGGAGTTGAAGTCGAGTGTCCACTCCCACACCAGTCCGTGCAGGTCCTCGACGCCCCAGACGTTGCGGAACGTCCGTCCGACCGCCGGCAACACCTGCTCAGCGGGCCGTGCATACCACTCACGCACGCGGGTGAGGAAGCGCGCGTCGCGCGAAGCATCGCGCCGTGTCTCGTCCGCGGCCGCCGTGAATTCCCACTCGGCCACGGTCGGCAGCCGCCCGCCCTGGGCCGCGGCGTAGGCCCGCGCGGCGAACCACGACACATAGACGACCGGGCTGTTCGCCGGCGCATCCGGGCCAGGATCGAGATCCCCCCGCCAGTGGTGCAGATAGGACGCGTCGGCGAACAGCCTCGAGACGCGTGACCGGCGCCACTCAGGATGGCTACGTACGAATGCGAGGAAGCCCGCGTTCGTCACCGGGTAGCGGTCGAGCAGGAACGGGTGCACGTCCACCGCGACGATCGCGCGCCGCAGCGTGTCACGGCTCGGGCCGATCCCCGGTTGCCGCCACAGCGGCCGGTAGCGACCGCCGTCGACCCGGACGCGATCGATGGCTGCGGCCGGGGAACGCGGCGCGGCCTGGGGCTGCGACACGGCGACGCCGAGGGCGAAGGCCGTGATCACGACGGCCTTCCCCACCCGGCGCCAACCTGCTGTCCGCATCGATCTCTCCACTCCGGCCACGATGGCCTGCGGCTGGCGCCTACTTCTGCTTCGCCGCGCGCACGGCCGCCACTTCGGCGGGCTTCACCTCATGCCCGGCATTGCCCCACTGACCGTAGACATAGGTGAGCACGTTGGCGACGTCTTCATCCGACAGGTTCAGCGCCGGCATCTGGCTGTTGTACACCTTGCCGTTCACCGTCACGGGGCCCGACAGACCGTGCGCCACGATGCCGATCGCCCGACCTTTGTCGGTGTTCAGGTAGTCCGAGGCGGCGAGCGGCGGGAACGCGCCCGGGATACCGAGCCCGCTCTGCTGGTGGCACGCCGCGCAGACGTTGTTGTAGATGCGCTTGCCATGCTCGATTCGTTCGGCCTTGTTCGCGGCCGGAACCTGGCGAGGCGCCTCACCGTCGACCGATTGGAGCGCGCTGCCCTCGGGCTGGTAGACCTCGTCGAACTGCTTGCCCGAGTACACCAATTTGTCCTCGGCGCCCTCGACCTTGAGCATGCCGAGCGAGCCCTTGTTGAAAGTGCGGAAGATCGAGTGGTCCACGAGGATGAATGTTCCCGGGACATCGACCTTGAACTGCACGATCGCGGAGCCGCCCGACGGGATGAGCGTGGTCTGCACGTTCTTGTTCGTGGTCTCGCCGCCTTCGGGATACACGAGGTCGAAGATCTCGCCGATGACGTGGAACGACGACACCAGGTTCGGCCCACCATTGCCCATGAAGATGCGCACGGTCTCGCCGACTTTCGCCTTGAGCGCGTTGTCGCCCGTGAGCGAGCCGACCGAGCCGTTGAACAGCACGTACTCCGGCTGCTCCTTGACGGCCTTCTCCATGTCGAACGGCTGCAGACCGGGCTCGCCGTTCTTGCCCTTGGTATAGAAATCGCCCTGGCAGACGTAGTACTCATGATCGACCTTGGGCAGCCCGCCCGGCGGCTCGACCAGGATGAGTCCGTACATGCCGTTCGCGATGTGCATACCGACCGGTGCGGTGGCGCAGTGGTAGACGTACAGCCCGCGATTGAGCGCCTTGAACGAGAACACCGACTCGTGACCCGGCGCGGTGAACGACGCCGCGGCACCGCCACCCTGGCCCGTCACGGCGTGCAGGTCGATGTTGTGCGGCATCTTGTTGTCGGGATGATTGCGCAGGTGGAATTCGACTTCGTCGCCCTCGCGCACGCGGATGAATTTGCCCGGCACCGAACCGCCGAACGTCCAGAACGTGTAGTCGGCTCCATCGGCGATGCGCTTCACGACTTCGATCACCTCGAGCTTGACCACGACCTTGGTGGCGTGCGTGCGCGTGATGGGCGGCGGAACCGCGGGCGCGTCGGTGAGCACGGCGTCTTCCGTGCCCGACACCGCGATCTGGCGTGCGGCGATCGAGCTCGGCTCGGACGAACCGGAGCCCTTGCCGCAGCCGGTGACGAGTGAGCCCAGCACGACGAGAGCTGCCAACGCCGCGAGTGAAGCGCGACTGCGAATTCGGTTCGGGAGCTGCTCGGTCATGGAATTCTCCACAGAGTGGGGATGGTCGTGGTCGAGGGTGTGAGGAGGCGCTTCATCCTACTTCGAAGCTGAGTCTGGTGGGCGCAACGGCGGCGCCCTATGACGGCCGTCATAGCCGGGCGGCGGCGCACGCACGTGCCGGCGACGAACGTATAGACTCCTGCTGGAACAGGAGTTAGCGGACACGCCCCGGACGTGTGTGCGATGGCCCCGAGCGTGTTCACGGCCGGCCCAGCACGCGTGACAACCGGCGGCGCAGTTCGCGCAACGAATCCGCCGGCAGCACGCGCTCGCACCAGTCGAGCACCGAGCGCTCCTCGCGGCGGAGGTGCAGGCGCATGAGGTCGACGAGATCCCGGCCCAGCACGACCAGCTGCTCGTCGCGCGCTGGCGTACGGTCGGCCACCAACAGCAGCGTCATGCTGTGCGCCATGTGCAGGAGTTCGGCGTGATCGGCGCGCAATGGTTCGAGCGTGAGCGCCAGCTCCGGCAGCTCGCGCATCAGCGCGGGGTAGAGCACACCTTCCTCCGCGGACACGTGCACGGCAAAGCCACCCGCGAGCCAGCGCGACAGGGAACGGAACGGTCGCTCATCACACGGCTGTCGGCGGCCGCCGCGAAGTCCGCGATCGAACGCGGCGAGCCGCACGAGCATGTCGCGGTGCTGGCGACGCAGCCGGGCGAACGGGCCGCGGGAACGCGAGGTCGGTCTTGAGATCGGGCTGCTGGGCATGTCTGCAGCATCGTCCGCAGCGGAGGGATCGCGCATGACGGCGGTCATACGGCCCGACGATTCCGGGCGCCGGTGGCCGCTTTCTGGCAATACCGCGACCCCTCAGGCATGCTGGCGCTCCCTGCGATCCACCCTGGAGTCCCATGACGAGCCCCCACGCCGAACGGCTCCACCAAGTGCTCGCGTCGCTGCCCCTGTTCAAGGACCTGCCACCGCCCATGCGTGGCCGCGTGGAGGGCATGGCGACGCTGCTCGAGGCCGCCAAGGGCGACGAGCTGTGGCACGCCGGCGATACCGCCGAGCACCTGACCGTGATCGTGAGCGGCCGGGTGAAGGTGGTCCGTCACGCCGACACCGGCGATGTCATCCTGGAGATCTTCACGGCCGGCGAGACCGTGGGCGCCGTGGCGGTCTACAACCGCGTGCCTTACCCCGCCACGGCCATCACGATGGAGCCAAGCCTGTTGCTGCGGTTGCCGCGGCGCGACTGGCTCGACCTGATCGAGCACGACCCGGGTTTTTCGCGCGGCATGATGCTCGAACTCACGCGGCTCAACACCGCGCTCACCCGCAAGCTTGCCGCCATGCACGGCACGCGCGTCGATGCCCGCGTCGCGGGCTTGTTCCTGTCGCTCGCCGAGCGCATGGGGCGCGAGACACCGGACGGCACCGAGATCCCGATCGTGCTGTCGCGCCAGGAGATCGCCGAACTCGTCGGCACGACGGTCGAGTCCGCCATTCGCGTGATGTCACGCTGGAACCGTGAGGGACTGCTGATCACGGCCCGCGACCGTTTCGTGATCCCCGATCGCGACAAACTCAAGGCCGAGGCGAACGTCGCCGACGAAGGCTGAGTCCCGGCGCTTCGAGTGACCGCAAGCGGCCCCGCTGCAACGCCCGCCGGTCCCGAGCGTGTGCGTCACTCCGAAGCAGCACCCGCGACGCGCCCCGAGCCATGGGCGGTGATACCCGAGCCTGAAACGACACCGGCCCCGCGTGTGCGGGGCCGGCCGTCGTACGGTCCGCTGCGCGTCGCGGGTGATCAGCGAGCGCGCAGATTCCAGCCTGCCATGACCTTCAGATCGGTCGAATCACCGAAACCGAGCTTGAGTTCGGTGAAGAAGCGCCCGCTGCCAGCGTTGGGGACCGCCGCACCCACGATGAGATGACCGCCGGCGGAGGCATCGTTGCGACCCGTTCCACCCGACGGGAAGTCGAGGCCGACACCACCACCCAGATAGGGCTGCCAGTGCGTGCCGGTGGCGAGCTGGTAGTGGAAGTCACCGTTCAGTTCGACCAGCGTCTGGGCGTTGCCGAGTCCGATATCGATGCCCGGCACGAACGCGACCCGCGGTGCGACTCCGTTCCATTGCATGTGCCCACCGACCACGAACTGATCGGGGCCCTGCGCGAAGCCCAGGTGCGGGCCGTAGTAGGTGAACGAGCCGGCCGATGCGGAGCTGGCCGGCATCGCCGAAAGCAACACGAGGATCGCGAATGAGAGACCATATCGTCGCCACATGTTGGAACCCTCTCGTGAGGTACTCGGAGGGCAAGACGTCCTGCGTGCCGCGATCCGCGGCACGCGATGCGATGTCCCCGCATCGCATCCCAGGCCCGGTGCCCCGGGCCCCGGCCTGATGACACGGTCATCGGCTCGCACAAGAGCGCACTGGACGATGAATGCTTCGGTGAGCCGTGCCCGATTGCAGTCAAACCCGGGCCAAAGTCAGGACGTTCGATGGCGTACGCGAGTTCCTGACGACACATGGACGTCGCGCCTGCTGCGACCGACGGGGCTCCTGCAATGCCCGTTGCACATCACTGCGGGGCGGCCGCCCGTTGGGCGTGAAGCCCCTGCCCGAGCGCGTGAGCCTACTTCGCGCCGCCTTTGCGCATCTGTCCCAGGAACGGCTCCGGCGGCATGAAGCCCTCGACGCGAGCGCCGGCGATCTCGTTGCCCTCGTGGTCCAGGAACACGACCGTGGGTACGCCAGTGATGCCGTACCGCTTGCGAGACGCTTCGGACTCGGGCGTATCGTACTTGGTCAGGTCAACCTTGTAGCGGTCGAACTGCCTGGCCGCGGCCACGACGCGTTCGTCCGAGAACGTGTTGAGCTCCATCTCATGACACGGCACGCACCAGTTGGCCGAGAAGTCGAGCATCACGGGCCGGCCCGCGGCGACACTCGCCGCGACCGCCTGGGGGTCGTAATCCCTGAACGTCATGGTGCGCGCGGCCGCCATGTACATCCCGGTGCCGATCACGACACCCGCGAACAACGCGAGCGCGCCCGCGACACGGGTGACGGTGCGGAACGCGCCGCGCTTTCCGGCGCTCTGGTCGATGAAGCCGAGCCATATCCCGCCCATGCCGAGCGCCACAGGCAGCACCCACGGCGTCCAGTCCGGGACCAGTCCGATTGAGACGAGGTACAACCCGAACGCCACCATGATGGTGCCGAACAAGTGCTTCACCCACACCATCCAATCGCCCGAACGCGGTAGTGACTGCAGCAGATTCGAGAACGTGGCGAGGAACAAGTAGGGGAAACCCAGCCCCAGCGACAACGTGAACATGGTCATGGCGCCGAAACCGACGTCGTGCTTCTGCGCGACCACGGCCACCACGGCCACGATGAACGGTCCCACACATGGCGCGGCGATGATGCCGACACCCAGCCCGGACAGGAACGCCCCGAGGAAGCTGGTGGCCTGCGCACCCCCGAGCCTGTCCATCATCCACGCCGGTGGCTGCATATGGAACATACCGAACATGCCCAACGACATCACGATCATGAGCCCACCGAGCGCGATCGGGACCCACGGGGCCTGCAACGCGGATCCAAACAGCTTGCCCGTCATCGCTGCGGCCACGCCGAGCGCGGTGTACATCACGCAGATCCCGAGCACGTACAGGATCGCCGTGGTGATCACCTTGGGTAGCGGCTCCTTGCGGCGCGCGCCGAAGATACTGACGGTGATGCCGAGCATGGGGAACACGCACGGCGTCAGGTTCAGCAGCAGGCCGCCCGCGAACAGCGCCAGGAACCAGAACAGGCCGCCCTTCGCGAGTGCCTCCTCGAGCTGCCCGCGAGCCACCGCCGACGCAGCGCCACCCATGGGCGCGCCGGTGCTGAACGAACTGCTGTCGCGCGTGCCGGGCAGCGCCTGCGCCGGGGCCGCGCTGCTGTCGTCGCTGGCAGCGGCAGCGGCAGCGGCGGCGGGATCCGCCACACCCGCCACCGTGACCTGCACCGTGAACGGCACCTTGGCGGGCGGCAGGCAGACCTGGTTGTTGCAGGCCTGGTACTCGACCACGCCCGCGAGTGTGCTACTGGTGGCGTTCGCTGCAGCCGTCAGCGGCACCGTGATCTCCGCGCTGCCGTCGTACACCAGCAGCGGCGTGCTCTCGAACTCGAATTTCTCCTGCCGGCCCTTGGGATAGCGCGGCCGGCCGGGGCTGAGGCCGGAGGCCGAAGCGATCTCGACGGTCGTCGCGATGTTGTATTCGAGTGCCGGCGGGTTGGCGTTGACATGCCAGCCCGCCAGGATGGCCAAGTGCAGCTTCACCATGGCGCGGCCACCGGCCGCGATGGTGAGCGGAGCGGCCGTGACCTGCATGAGTTTCTCGGCGGCGGGCGTGCCTTCGGCGGCGAGCTGAGCGGCAGCCGTCGAACCCGATCCCATACACAGCACGCCGGTCAGCGCGGCGATGCTCAGGACTCCCGTGATGTGGCGCAGCACTCGCGGCAGGACTGACAGCATGTGTTCTCGGCTCCTCTCAGGCATCCCGATTCTCAGGCATCCAGCAGTACTGCCAATGCTTCCGGTGTGTCCACCGGCTGGCGGCAGGCATGATCGATACAAACATACGCCGTCGCGCGTTCTTCGCACATCGGCAGCGCGGCCGCGAACGGCGCCCACTTGCGGAGCGCCTCGCGGTTTCGCTCGTCCACCACGACCAGGTCATCATCGGCACGCAGTCGCGACTCGAACACCGCCACCAGCGCGCGCGTGTCCTCGCGTTCGCGCGGCCCAACGATCACCACGTGCCCCGGGGAGGCGGCCCCGCGTTCCATGACGGCCACCATGCGCGGCATCGCCCACGGGGCGGCCGCCACCCGGCGGGCGTGATAGCTGACCGAGCGCTTGGCGTGCGCGGTCCAGTCCGGGCGTTCGAGCAATGCCCCCAGCCTCCACAGCACCTCGGCCGCCACGGAATTGCCGGCGAGTTCGGCGCCATCGAAGCCGGCTTTTAGACGAACGGCGACGCCTTCGGCGTCCGCGGGGGACTCGAACAGGGCGCCGTCGGCGTCGTCCCAGAAACGCGCCAGCATGACTTCCGTGACCGCGGCGGCCCGTTCGAGCCAGACGGGCTCGTGCGTGGCCACGAAAAGTTCGAGGCAGGCGCGCGAATAGTAGGCGTGGTCGTCCAGTTGGCCGGCGAACGCGGACTCGCCGTCGCGAAACCGCCGCAGCAGCGAGCCGTCGGCCGCGCGCAGGCGCTGCCACACGAATTCGGCCGCGCGCACCGCACGCTCCGCGTAGTCCGGGTCGTTCAGCGTGCGTGCGCCGTAGGCCAGGGCGGCGATCATGAGCCCGTTCCACGCGGTGATGACCTTGTCGTCGAGGTGCGGCCGCACGCGCTTCTCGCGTGCGCGGAGCATCACCGCGCGCGCGATGCCGAGCTCCTGTTCGATTTCGAGCTCGGACACGCTCCGCGTGCGCGCCGCGTCGGCCAGCGTGTGCGCTTCGTACAGCACCGTGGTGCCATGCTCGAAATTGCCGCGCTCGGTGACGCCGTAGCGATAGGCGAACAAGGCCGCCGCGTCGCCACCCAGCTCGTCGCGCAGTTGCGCCGGTGTCCAAGCGTAGAATCGCCCTTCTTCGCCCTCGCTGTCGGCGTCCTCGGCCGACCAGAACGCGCCCTCGGGCGAAGTCAGGTCGCGCGCCACGTACTCGAACACGCCGCGCGCCGTGCCGGCCCAGCGCACATCACCGGTGGCGCGGAAGCCATCGAGATAGGCGTCCGCGAGCAGCGCTTGGTCGTAGAGCATCTTCTCGAAGTGCGGGATGCGCCATTCGCGATCCGTGGCGTAGCGGTGGAAACCGCCGCCCAGATGGTCGTGCAGGCCGTTGTCGCGCATCGCGCCCAGTTGCGCCAGCGCCATCCGGCGCGCGCGCTCGGCTCCGGTCGCGCCGCGCGCCCAGCGCCGGAACAGGAAGTACAGATTGCCGGGCGACGGGAACTTGGGCGCCCCCCCGAAGCCACCGCATGCTTCGTCGTGCTGGCGCTCGAGGAACACCGCGCAGGCGTCCGCCAGTTCCGCCACGGCACGCGCCTCACCCGAGGGCGCACCCATCGAGGCCAGGAACGCCATGACCTGCTCACCGGTGCCCTCGACCTGTTCGCGCTGGTCTCGCCACGCCTGGGCGAGGCGCGGCAACAGTTGCATGAGCCCGGGCCGCCCCATCGTGGTCGATGGCGGGAAGTACGTGCCACCCCAGAACGGCTCGAGTTCGGGCGTCAGGAAGACGTTCAACGGCCAGCCACCGCCATGCCCCAGTGCCTGCATCGCGCTCATGTACAAGCGGTCGACATCGGGCCGCTCTTCGCGGTCGACTTTCACCGGGATGAAGTGCGCGTTCAGTAGTGCCGCGACGTCGTCGTCGACGAACGACTCGCGCTCCATGACGTGGCACCAATGGCACGTGGAGTAGCCGATCGACAGGAAGATCGGCTTGTCCTCGGCGCGTGCGCGCGTGAACGCCTCGCTTCCCCACGGATACCAGTCCACGGGATTGCTGGCGTGCTGCAGCAGGTACGGGCTCTTCTCGTGTGCCAGCCGGTTGGTGTGCGGCGAAGAGTGCATGACGAAGGAGTATACGCACCCCGGCGCGATCAACGGTCAAACCGTCGTGAAGCCGCCCTACCTGAGCGACGGGGTCACGACCGGCGAGGCGAGCCGCTCGCACAAGCGCCACATGAGCCAGCCCAGCATCAGGAACACCGGGGCGATGCCGATGAACATGGCGACGACCACGCTCCAGTGCGCCAGTGGCCCGGGGACCAGGGCATGCGTGAGCGTCTGTGCCCACGTCACGAGGCTGTTGCCCTCGGCAAGCTCCGCCAGCCGCGCTGGTGCGGCCATCGCGCTGGGGATCCAGGCGCGCACGCCGGTGAGCAGCGCATCGCCACGCCACAGCAGCAGCGCCGCCACTCCGCACGCCAGTGCCACGGCCGGTTCCGCGGCGGCGCGCGCCCACCACGGCACCGAGTCGGGCGGCGCGAGCCAGCGCACACCGCGCGCCTCGCCGCGCTCGACGCGCGCCATGACCGCGGCCGTGAATGCCGCCGGCAGCGTGTCGCCTTCCACCGTGCCCGTGACCGGAGCACCTCGCTCGGCCGAGAACGCGCGCTCCAGGTGGCATTCGAGCGAACGGGCGCGAGCCAGCGAGCGGGTGCAGCCCGCACAGCCGCGCGCGTGCTCCAGCGCCGTGGACGGCAGTGCGGCCAGCATGCCGGAATCCAGCTGGCGTTCGAACTCGAGGCAGTTCACGCGTCCTCCCCCATCTCGTTGCTCCACGCGGCGCGCAGGACCGCACGCGCGCGCGACAGGTGCGTCTTCACGGTGTTCTCCGGCATGTTCAGGAGTTCGGCCACCTGCTCCACCGAACGCCCTTCATAGTAGAACATCGTCACCGCCGAACGTTGCGCCGGTGACAGTGTCGCCACCAGTTGCTGCAGTTTGGCCGCCGCCAGCGTGTCGTCGTCCGCGGCGTCAGGGGCCGCGGCCTCCGGCAGTCGGTCGTCCTGCTGTTCACGCCGGCGCCGGTTCTTCAGCACCTGCGCGATCGAACGCCCGCCGCGCCACGATGCGGTACAACCACGTCCCGAAACTCGACTCCCCGCGGAATCCCGGCAGCGCCGACCAGACCCGCACGAACGCATCCTGTGCGACCTCCTCGGCGTCCGCGGGAGAACGCAGGATGCGCAGCGCGAGCGCATAGGCCCGTGCCTGATGCTGCTCAACGAGGCCACGGAATGCCGCGGTATCACCGGACCGTGCGCGGGTGATGAGCCCCCGCTCGTCCGCCATCCTTTTGGCTTCCGGACGGACTTCGGGCGGAAAGGTCATCACCGAGTTGGACGGGGCCAGGGGCCGATCGGGTTTCACCCCGCCAGCATAGAAGTTTCCGGAGCCCGGCAGGCGGGGCCGAACCCGGAGCTTCGGCCGTTCGGGCTCGGTGCTCGGGCCTCAGGACTGGAGATTCCCTGAAACCCGGCGACGGGGTCGCCCGGTCTGACGGGGTGTAGACGCCGAGCACACACCTGCACCCCCACCCCAAGGAGATCGGTCATGTTCGATTTCGACGCCGGAGTCCTGATTCCCCTGCTCGCCCTGAGCATTCCCATCGTCGCCATCGTCGGTGGCATCACGACGGGTATCTTCCGCATGTTCTCGCGCCAGCGCGCGTTCGAGATGATCCAGCGCGAGCGCATCGCCGCCATCGAACGCGGGCTCGACCCCGACAAGATCGCCAGCATGCAGCGGCCGCAGATGTTTGACGACCACCGCGTTTTCGAGAATCCTCAGATGACGTACGAGCGCCGCAGGCAGGGCCTGCTGGTCGGCGGCATCGTGACGTTGTTCGTCGGCATCGCGCTGGCCGTGTTCCTGAACGGCGTCACCGACGGCGACGACAAGAACGTCTGGATGGTGGGATTGATCCCATCGTCCGTCGGCGTCGCACTGCTCCTGTCGTCGACGTTGATCCGGCCGATTGCCCCTGGGGGCCCGCCTCAGTCGGGAGCCTGAACGCCGCAGGCTGACGTCGTCCGGCGGTCCGGGACCACTGCAAACCGAGGTTGAAGAGTAGAGACGGAGGCCTGCGGATCCGGTGCTGGGCGGCACCGGTCACGACCGCGGGCCTCCGTTTCATTCCGGCGACACGGTTGCGTGCTTGTGCCGGCCGCACGCGTGCGTATATGATGAATCCATCATGACGCACGTCCTCCGCCATCATCATGCGCATCACGTCCACGGCCCCACGGGTCGCGGCGGCTGCGTGCTGGCGGGAACGGCCTCCTAACCGACTTCCCATACGCAGGCTCCACGGCTCGTTCGAATCCGAACGGGCCGTTTTTTTGTCCCCGGATCCCTGCTCGGTTGGCGGCACCCCGTCTCGATTCCTCAACACCCTATCGCGCGTGCAGCGAGTAGCGCTCGTGAGCCCGCATGGAGACGTTCATGCTTCGTATCGCCCTTCCCAACAAAGGCCGGCTGGCCGACGACGCCCGCGAGCTGTTCGCGGATGCCGGACTCGACGTGCGCATGGCTGGTGAGCGCGCGCTCACCGCCTCGCTCGGCGGCGAGATGCAGGCGCTGTTCCTGCGTGCGCAGGACATCCCCGAGTTTGTCGCCGATGGTGCGGCCGACTTCGGTGTCACCGGCTGGGACTGCGTGCTCGAGTCCGGGCGCGGGCTCGCGAGCGCGCTCGACCTGGGCTTCGGCGCCTGCCAACTCGTGGTGGCCGTGCGCGATGAGTTCGCCGCCAGCTCGCTCGATGCCATCGCGCCCGGGACCCGCGTCGCGACGCCGTTCCCGCGCATCACGCGCGAGTTCTTTGCCGCACATGGCATCGCGGTCGATGTCGTGCCTTTGTCGGGTGCCGCCGAGGTCGCGCCGCACCTGGGCATCGCCGAGGTGGTCGTCGACCTGACCTCCACCGGGTCCACGTTGAAGGTCAATGGCCTCCGGCCACTGACCACCGTGCTCGAGAGCAGCGCGCGGCTGGTCGCTCTGCCCGAGGCCGTGGATGCCATGCGGGCGGGCTTCGGCAAGCCGCTCGCCGATCTCGTGCTGGCGCTGGACTCCGTGCTGCGTGCGCGCGGCAAGCGCTACGTCATGGCCAACGTGCCGCGCGCCACGCTCGAGCAGGTCAAGCGCGTGCTGCCCGGACTCAACGGCCCCACCGTCATCGACCTCCTGAACGGCGGTGTCATGGTGGCGGTGCATGCCGTGGTCGAGACGGCCGCGCTCTACCGCACCATCGGCGAACTCAAAGCACTCGGCGCACAGGGCGTGCTGGTGACGCGCATCGAGAGGTTGGTGCCATGAGCGCACGCGGCCGGAACACCGCGGACGCGGGCGCAGGCGGCACCGGAGCCGGCCCGGTGGCACTGCGATTCGGCGGCGCGCTTGGCCAACTGACGCCAGCGGACCGTGCCCGGCTGCTCGACCGCGCGATGGTCGAAGACGCCCGCGTCGCGGCGGCGGCGGCGGGCATCGTCGCGCGGGTGCGCTCGGGCGGCGACCAGGCGCTTCACGAGCTGGCGCGCGAACTGGACGGCGTCACGCTGAACGCGCTCGAAGTGCCACGGGCGCGCTGGGATGCCGCGCTCGCCGCGCTGGCGCCGGGACTGCGTGCCGCACTCGAACGCGCGGCGCGCAACATCGCGCGCGCACACGAGTCCAGCATGCCGGCCGAGAGCGTGTGCGAGACCGAGCCCGGCGTGCGCGTCGGACGGCGCGCGGAACCGTTCGAACGGGTCGGCGTCTATGCACCCGGCGGCCGTGCGCGCTACCCGAGCAGCGTGCTCATGGGCGCGGTGCCGGCGCGCATCGCGGGCGTGCGCGACATTGTGCTGTGCACGCCACCGGCGGCCAACGGCGAGCCGGATCCCGTGCTGTTGGCGGCCGCGGCCATCGCCGGCGTGAGCCGGGTGTTCGCGATCGGTGGCGCGGGCGCGATCGCCGCGCTGGCCTATGGCACCGCGACCGTGCCCGCGGTGCGCAAGATCGTCGGGCCCGGCAACGCCTGGGTCGCCGCGGCCAAGCGCCTGGTGGCAGCCGAGGGCAAGGTCGCGATCGACTCCCCCGCCGGCCCGAGTGAAGTGCTCGTGATCGCCGATGACGGGGCGGATCCCGCGCACGTCGCGCTCGAGTTGGTCGCACAGGCCGAGCATGATCCCGACGCGCTGGCGCTCGCCGTGGTCGTCGGGCGTGTCGCCGCCGCGCGTGTGCGCGACGCCTTGGCCAGCGCCGCGGCCGCCGCCAAACGCAACGACGTCGTGCGCGCGGCACTCGCCGCCCGCGGCGGCGTGCTCGAGGCCGCGACGCTCGCGGAAGCGCTGGCGTTCGCCACCGCACTGGCTCCCGAGCACCTGTGGCTCGCCGTCCGCGAACCACGCGCGGCGCTCGCGCTGGTTCGCGACGCGGGCACGGTGTTCGTGGGTGGCGCGAGCTCGGTGGCGTTCGGCGACTACCTCAGCGGCGGCAATCACGTGCTGCCAACCGCGGGCTTCGCGCGGCTCGCCGCCGGACTCGGCACGCTGGACTTCGTGCGCTGGTCGACATGGCAGGAGATCACGCCCGCGGCTGCAGCGCGCCTGGCGGACGACACGGCGACCCTGGCGCGGGCGGAAGGGCTGCCGGGTCATGCCGCGGCAGCGCTGGCGGCTGGAGCACTTGGCGCCGCCACCGCCGACAGTGCGCCCGGAGCGGTCGCGGCCGCGGCTGCAGTCGCGAGTGACGCGCTATGGCTGGACGACAACACGAACATCTTCGGCGCCCCACCCCATGCGAGTGCGGCACTGCGCGCGACCACACTCTCGCCCGCGCGCTATCCATCGCCCGAAGCCGATGCGTTGCGTGCGGCGCTGGCCGCGCACTGCGGAATCGCCCGCGACGAGATCGTCACCGGTCTGGGATCGGACGACGTGCTCGAGCTGGCGTTCCGCGCGCTCGCGGGCCCGGGCGCCACGGTCGCGTGGACCACACCGACGTTCTCGATGGTGCCGCTGTTCGTGCACCATGCCGGCGCGTGTGGTGTCGCGGTGCCGGCCGCAGCCGGTGGTGCGCTCGACGTCGAAGCACTGCTCGCGACCGGCGCGGCACTCACCTACGTGTGCTCGCCGAACAACCCGACCGGCACGCTGGTCAGCGAGGCAGCGCTCGATGAACTGCTGGCACGCACGCGCGGGCTGGTGCTGCTCGATGAAGCCTACGCCGAGTTTGCGGTCGCGGGTACGGCGCCGGCGCCGCGCCGGCACCCTCGCCTGCTGGTCGCCCGCACGTTCAGCAAGGCGTGGGGGCTGGCCGGACTGCGCGTCGGCTGGGCTGCCGGGCCGGCGGCGCTGATCGCACGCCTGGCGGCACGGCGCGCACCGTTCCGGCGGGCCGCGCTGTCTTAATTCGCCGCGGTGGCAGCACTCGTCTCCGACGGCGGTTGGGTGGCGGCGCGCGCCGCCGAGGTCGTGCAGCTGCGCGACCAGTTCGATCACGCCCTGCGTGCCGCCGGGTTCTCACCGTGGCCGTCGCGCGCCAACTTCGTACTGCTCCCGGTCCGCGATGGCGCTGCCACCGCCACGGCATTGGCGGGGCGCGGTGTGCACGTGCGGCCGTTCGCCGCGCTCGGCGGCATTGGCGACGGCGTGCGCATCACCGTGCCGCCGGCCGAAGCCCGTGCTCGTGTGCTGGCCGCGCTGCGCGAGGTGATGCGCGAGGTGATGCCATGAACGTCACGATCTTCGATCACGGCGCCGGCAACCTGCACTCGCTCGCCAAGGCACTCGAGCGCGCCGGCGCCATCGTGCGCATCGAATCCGACCCGATTGCCGCGCTCGACACACCGGCGCTGGTGCTACCCGGCGTCGGCGCGTTCGGCGCCGCCGCTGAGCGGTTGGCGCCCGGACGCGACGCCATGCGCACGGCGCTCGCCGAAGGGTTGCCGTGCCTGGGAGTCTGCCTCGGCATGCAGTTGCTGTTCGATGGCAGCGATGAGGGCGACGGCCGTGGGCTCGGGCTGATCCCCGGCCGCGTCCGCGCGCTGCGCACGCGGCGCCGGCCGCACATGGGCTGGAACGACGCCGAACCCGTCCCCGGCACGGCCGGCCTCTCACGCCTCGCGCTGCTGGCGTACTTCGCACACAGTTTCGTGTGTGAGCCCGCCGACCGCGCGTGCGTCGTGGCCACAACGACGCTCGAAAGCGAGTGCTTCGCTTCTGCCGTGCAACACTCCCGCACGCTCGGCGTGCAGTTCCACCCCGAGAAGAGCGGAAGCGCCGGGCTTGCACTGCTCGCGGCATGGCTCGACGCCATGCGCGCTCCCGAGGTGCGGTCATGATCGTGATCCCGGCGGTCGACCTGCGCGACGGCGCCTGCGTGCAACTGGTGGGCGGCGACTACGCGCGCGAGGCGGTGCGCTGGCCCCATGCCACGGCCGCCGCCGCGCATTGGGTCGCGCTGGGGTTCACAACGCTGCACGTCGTGGACCTCGATGCCGCCACCGGGCGCGGCGATAACCAGGCCCTCGCGGCGCGCATCGCCGCGACTCCGGGCGTGCGCGCCACCCAGATGGGGGGCGGCGTGCGCGACGACGCGGGCATCGCCGCACGG
>JANMAX010000061.1:0-3694 GCA_031360075.1 bacterium
AAGAACGCCGAGATCGTGAGCGATCACCTGAACTCGCAGGAACGGCGCATCATCCATGTCACGCTCAAGGAGGACAGCCGCGTGCGGACCTACTCCTTGGGAATGGGCATGGTGAAACGTGTCGCGGTCGCGCCCGCGAGCTTCCCTGAACGCACGGAAGACGACAGCGCGAGTTGAGCCCCGGCAGGACACGCGAAGCGCCCGGCTCGGCCACCCGCGAGCCGGGCGCTTTTGTCTTGCGCAAGGAGTGCCATGCAGCCGATCGACGACACCATCACCGCCATCGCGACCGCCCCCGGCACGGCTGGGTTGGCGGTGCTGCGCGTCAGTGGTCCGCGCGCGCTCGAGATCGCGGATGCCGTGTTCCGCGGCTCGGCAGTGCTGGCCGGGGTGACGGGCCATACCCTGCATCACGGCTGGGCAGTGGACGCCGCGCACGGGGACGCCCGGCTCGACGAAGTGGTGGCCGCGGTGTTCCGTGCACCACGGTCGTACACGGGTGAGGACACGGTGGAGTTCTCGTGCCATGGCGGCGGGGTGCCGGCGCGTCGCGTGCTGGCGGCGGTGCAGGCGGCGGGCGCGCGACTGGCGGGCCCGGGCGAGTTCACGCTGCGCGCCTTCCTGTGTGGCCGGATCGACCTGGCGCAGGCCGAAGCGGTCGCCGACCTCGTGCATGCCGAGACCGAGAGCGCGGGCGACCTGGCGCTGGGCCAACTGGCCGGGGCGTTGTCGGTGAAGCTCGCGGCACTGGAAGAGCGCATGACCGATGCCACGGCCGAGGTCGAGGCGCGTGTCGACTTCGCAGAGGACGTCGGCGGTATCGAGACGCCGCCGCACGTCCGGGACGCCATCGCCGAGGTCAGCGCGGCACTCGATACGCTGCTTGCGGGTGCGCCATGGGCGCGGGCGGTGCGCGAGGGCGTGCGCGTGCCTCTGGTGGGCCGGCCGAATGCCGGCAAGTCGTCGCTGTTCAATGCCCTGCTGGGCGAGGACCGCGCCATCGTGACGGCGGAGCCCGGCACGACGCGCGACCGCGTCAGCGAGAAGCTGGATGTGGCCGGCGTGCCGGTGACCTTGTCCGATACAGCGGGCGTGCGCATGGCCACGAGCCCAGCCGAGGCGATGGGTGTGGCGCGCGCGCTCGCCGCGCTCGACGGCGCGGCCGTCGTGATGTGGGTGGTGGATGGCACGCTTCAGCTCGAGTCCGATGGCGACCTGCTGACGGCGAGCCTCGGCAACCGGCGCGTGTTGGTGGCCCTCACCAAGTCCGACCTCGAGCCGGTGGTCGCGGACGAACAAGTCGCTGCGCTGCTCACGAATTCCGAGTATCGCGTGGTGCGTGTCTCGTCGGTGACCGGAGCGGGCCTGCCCGAGTTGCTCGCCGCCCTGGCCGCGTTGTTGGGCGCCGATCGTGCGGGCGGGCTGGCGGGCGCGGTGGCGAACCCGCGCCACACCGACGCCCTGGCGCGCGCCCGCGCCGCCCTGGGGCGCGCCGCGAGCGTGGCGCAGTCGGGAGCGCCGGGCGAGATCGTGGCGCTGGAGCTGCGCGAGGCGCTCGCTGCGATGGGCGAGGTCACGGGCCGGAACGCCAGCGAGGACCTGCTGGATCGCATCTTCGCGCGCTTCTGCATCGGCAAGTGATATGAACACGCGCCGGCCCGAGGAATCCGCCGCGCACTACGCGCCGTCGCCCGGAGCACCGGAGCAGGCGGTGCCGGACCGTGCGCGTGACGCCGCCCGGCGTGAGGGTGCGTTCGATGTCGTGGTGGTGGGTGCGGGGCATGCGGGCTGCGAGGCCGCGCACGCCTGCGCGCGCATGGGACTGTCGACCGCGATCCTGACGGTGAAGGTGACGGACGTGGCCAAGATGTCGTGCAATCCCGCCATCGGCGGCGTCGCCAAGGGCCACATGGTGCGCGAACTGGATGCGCTCGGCGGCGTCATGGGCCGGGTCACGGATCGCGCCGGTATCCAGTTCAAGATGCTGAACCGCGGCCGTGGTCCGGCCGTGTGGTCGCCGCGCGCGCAGTGCGACAAGGCGCTGTACTCCGCCGAGATGCTGCGCCTGCTGGACGGCACCGCCCATCTGGAGTTCGTCGAGGGCATCGCCCAGCGCGTGCGCACGACCGGCGGGCGGGTGAGCGGCATCGAGCTGCTGGACGGACGGTTCCTCGGTGCGCGCGCGGTGGTGATCACGCCGGGCACGTTCCTGAACGGCATCCTGCACATCGGTGAGCGCCAGCTGGCCGGAGGCAGATTGGGCGAGCACGCGGCGCGCGCGCTGAGCGAGTGCCTGGCGGAGCTGGGCTTCGAGCGCGGGCGATTGAAGACCGGCACCCCGCCGCGGCTGCATCGCGACTCGCTCGACCTGGCGGCACTCGAGATCGCGCCGGGCGACGATCCGCCGGAGCCGTTCTCACACTGGACCGGGCGTCTGGACGTGGAGCAGGTGTCGTGCTGGGTGACGCACACGAATGCGCGCACGCACGCGGTGATCCGCGCCAACATGGCGCGTTCGCCGCTCTATTCGGGTGCGATCACGGGCAGTGGGCCGCGCTATTGTCCGTCCCTGGAGGACAAGGTCGTGAAGTTCGCGGACCGCGACCGGCACCATCTGTTCCTGGAGCCCGAAGGTCGCGAGGCCGCCGAGATCTACGTGAACGGTGTCTCGACCAGCATGCCGGAGGATGTCCAGCTCGAGTTCATCCGCACCATTCGCGGCCTTGAGCGCGCCGAGATGCTGCGGCCGGGCTATGCCGTGGAGTACGATTTCGTGCTGCCGCACCAGCTGGACAGCACGCTCCAGAGCAAGCGCACGCCCGGGCTGTGGCTGGCGGGTCAGATCTGCGGCACGTCGGGCTACGAGGAGGCGGCCGCGCAGGGCTTCGTGGCCGGCGTCAATGCCGCGCGTGCGGTGCGCGGCGAGGCGGCGTTCGTGCTGCGCCGTGATCAGGCCTACATCGGTGTGCTGGTGGATGACCTGGTGACGCGCGAGCATCGTGAACCTTATCGCATGTTCACGTCGGCGGCCGAGCACCGGCTGCTGTTGCGCGCGGACAATGCGGACGAACGTCTGGTGGGGCTTGGCCACGAGATCGGCCTGATCGACGACAGCCAACTGGAGCTCACGCGTTCACGCTGGGCAGCGATCGATGCCGAGCAGCAGCGCTTGTCGCGCATCAGTGTCACGGTGCCGGCGCTGCCCGAGGGCACGCGGTCGGTGCGCGCCATCGATTGGCTGGCGCGGCCCGAGGGGCGCTACGAGGAGTTGCCGGGGCTGGGAGTCGAGGTGTCGCTGCCGCGTGCGCTGTGGGTGCCACTCGAGGTCCGCGTGCGCTATCGCGGGTACATCGAGCGCCAGCAGCGGACCGCGGCAGCCGCGGCGGCACTCGAGGGTGTGGCGCTGGCGGCCGAGTTCTTCGATGAAGCGCTCTCGGGCTTGTCGCGTGAGGCAGCCGAGAAGCTGCGCCGCTGGCGGCCGGCTTCCGTCGGCATGGCCTCCCGGATCGCGGGGGTGTCGCCGTCGGATGTCTCGATCCTGCTCGTGCATGCTCGACGCTTCGCGGCGCGGCCACGCCGCACGGTGGACGCGGACTAGCCCGCGGATCGTGCACCGGACTCGGTGGGGCGATCCCGGGGACGGTCCGACTGCCTGCGATCCAGTGCGTTGGATCCGGTCCGGCGATCGGGGCCG
>JANMAX010000315.1:0-45210 GCA_031360075.1 bacterium
CACGCCAGGTCACTGTCGCGCATGAGCGCGGCGTTGGTGTTGCCACCGCTCGCCGAGAGCAAGTCGCCGCGGTCGCGGACCGCGCCCAGCAGCTCGCGCGGGGCGCGTTCGGCGTGCGCCCACATGGCCGGCAGGGCGTCCACGGGCAGCACTTGCGCTTTGTTCCAGCGCTCGGCCGGCGTCAGGTCGAGCGCCAGATCCACATGCAGCGCGTAGCGATCGCCGGCGGCTTCCATGGCCTCGGCCAGCAACGTCTCGATGCCATTCAGCGAGGTGGCCTGCACACCCAGCATGCCGCGCAGCCGGCCGCGGCCCTTGCGCGCCAGTTCCTTGGCGAAGCTGACGCTCTCGTCGATCGCGGCGCGGCGCTCGAGCGGCGTGTCGTCCTCGGCGGCGCCATAGCAGGTGGCCACGCGCACACCGACGCGGTCCGCGGCACCCATGACCTCGGACAATGACAGGTCGAGGCAAGCCCCCGAGCGATGGAAGTCGACCACGGTCGTGACACCGTGGCGCAGGCCCTCGATGAGCGCCGCACTGACCCCCTGCGCGACGTCCTCGGTGGATAGCGCGCGGTCGTAGGCGCGCCAGTCGGCGGGCGTGCGCAGGCCCAGACCGCGCGCCAGATGGCGCGCCAGGTGCGCATGCGTGTTCACGAGTCCGGGCAGCACGACGCGGTCACGCGCCGGCCACAGCGTCTCGTCCGGATAGGCGCGCGCCAGGTCGCCGGCGCCCGCGATCTGCGCGATGTGCGAGCCCACGATGCGCACGCCGGCGTTCTCGTACACCTTCGACTCGGCCCCGCCGGTGATCACCGTGCACGGTCCCACGATCATCGCGCAGCCCTCGGCCCGTGCGGGCGGTGTGCGGGAGCAGCTGTTCGCGCAGGGCGTACCGGCGAACGCCAAGCCTGCACGACGCGTCCGGTCATGCCGATGCTCCGGCAATGCCGGCGCGCTGCAGCAGCGCCTGCGCTTCGCGCGCGGCCTCGGCGGTGCAGCGCTCGGCATCGAGACTCAGGTGCCGGCCGCGCTGATAGAGCACGCGGCCGTCGACCATCGTGAGCCGCACGTCACCGGGCTGCATGGCGTGCGCCAGCGTCGTGTACACATCATGCAGCGGCCACGGCCCATGATGCGCCTGATCGGCGGCCACCACCACGACGTCCGCCTGCTTGCCGGTCTCCAGCGAGCCGATGCGATCGGCGAGTCCCAACACCTCGGCGCCATCGCACGTGGCGAGTGCGACGACTTCGGCCGCGGCCAGTGGATCGTCGCGGTGCTTCACGCGCGCCAGTCCCGCCGCCAGGCTCATCTCATGAAACGTGTCGAGCCGGTTGTTGCACGCCGCACCGTCGGAGCCCAGCCCACAGCGCACGCCGGCGCGCTTCCAGGCGCGAACGTCCGCGATGCCGGAGCCGAGCTTCAGGTTGGAGCCCGGGCAGTGAACGAGCGCGGCGTCGGCGTGCTTGACCAGTGCGAGTTCGGCATCGTCAAGCCACACCCCGTGCGCGCCCACGAAACGCTTCGTCATGAACCCGTGCTCGGCGAACCAGGGTGCCGCGTGCATCCCCACAGCAGCCTTGACCTCGGAGCCTTCATTGGGCGCCTCGGCCATGTGCGTGTGCACGAGCAGGCCGCGCTCCTGTGAAGCCGCGGTGACGTCGCGCCACAGTCCTTCGCTGCATGACAGGATGAAGCGCGGCGCCAGTGACACCGACAGCCGGCCCTCGGCGGCACCGTGATAGCGCTGCACCACCGCGAGTGCGGCATCCAGCGCGCGGTCGGAGCCTTGGAGCAAGCGGGCCGGCACGCCCTCGCCCTGATCCATGAGCGCCGGGCCGAACACCGCGCGCAGGCCGGTGGCGGCGAGCGTCTCGCCCAGCACGTCGGTGTGGTGCACGGTGCCCATGTCGTTCACACACGTCACGCCGCCGGCCAGCAGTTCGCTCGCGCCCAAGCGCACGGACGCCGCCAGCGACGCTTCGGTGTGCGCGGCTTCGAGCGGCCAGATGGACTCGCGCAGCCAGCGCAACAGGTCACTCTGTTCGGCGAGCCCGCGAAACAGCGTCTGGCACAGGTGCAGGTGCGCGTGCACGAACCCCGGCAGCACCAGCGTGCCGCGGGCATCGAACGTCTGGTCGGAGCGACCGGCGTTGAGCTTCTGGAGCGCGGCAGGCACGGCACTGCCGATGGCCGCGATACGGCCATCGATCACCAGCAGGTCGCCCGGGACCACCGTGCGCGCGGCATCCATGCACACCAAAGTCCCGCCGTGGATCAGGAACGAGCTCAGCGGTCCGCCTCCCTGCGAACGAATGGACTGCGACCCCGGGGAGCGGTCGCTTGCTCCGCACCGGCACCGGGTCACGGCAGCGCGGACATCCATGCCCGCGAGAACGTCGCTGGCAAAGGTGGCACCGGCGAGAGTCATGCGTCAAGCGCGCCGCGGCGCAAGCCGGCGGGTCACAGGCTCCACAGGCGTGCACGATGAGCGTGCGCTCGAACGTCGGGCCGTGATCGGCCCGCTGCTGCGAGACGCTGCGTTTCCGCGACGCTCGCGGTGACCCTGCTCCATTTGCAGGAATGGTCTGGCGCCCGGCAGGTTCGAAATGCATACTCGCGTCGGGATCGGCCTGCCGGTTCCGGCCCGCCGCGCGACGAGCAGAGCCCCCGGTCCGCGGCGAGTTCGCACGACCCCCGGTCCACGACTGGAGGTCAACCGGAGAGGCTGCCATGACCGCGACGATTCGTTCGCACGCGCCGAGGTCGCAAAACGTTACACGCAACATGCTCGCGCTCCTCGTCGCCGGCACACTACTCGTTCCCGGCCCGGTCGCTGCGGCGATGCCCGGGCGCCCGCACCAGAATTTGCTCGGGAGCGAGCTGTTGGGCCGCGGCTTGATCACGCTCAACTTCGAACGCCGGCTGACGCACGGGCTCGGAGTGGGGGGCGGCATCGGGATCGGGGGCGACGCCTACCTTTCGTACGTGCCCGGCCAGGTGCACAGCGTCTATCTCTCGGCCGGCTTCGGGTACCTCCCCGGGATCTTCTTCAGCTCTGACTCCTGGCGCGGCCAGGGAACGATCGGCTATCAGTTCCAGTCCCCGGGCGGCTTCTTCATTCGCCCCATGCTCACGACGTTATACTTTGAGGACGGATCCGTCCGCCCATTGCCGGGGCTGACAATCGGCGGGAGCTTCTAGAGGAGGCGGCCCGTGGTCACGCGGCGGTCACACGGTCGCGCGAACCGGCCGCGACAGCGTCAGTTGCCGAGCGACAGCGTCGTGCCCACCAGCAAGTGGTCCGTCGCCACCACGGTGGCCTCGTCGCTCTTGCCCCAGGCGCGTGCCTGATAGAGCCGTACAACGCCAGCGCGGGCGAGACCCGCACCGAGACGCCCGGCGTGACGTACAGCGACTGCATGCCGGAGTGCGCGGCCTCGCTCACATCGGCCGAGACATCGCTGCCGTGCTTCGAGTAGTTCGCCTGCGCGAGCAGCGTGACGCGGTCCATGGGTTTCGGCCCTGTCCCTGGGTGCGGCTCGCACTTCCCCTGTGATTCAAGACAGACCGGTTCCGTCGCCCTGCGCCACAATGGCCCCTCGTCGGCGACCCGCGCGCCCGGTTACGCTGTGCCCATGGAACTCGGCCTCACCCATCCCTCCGCGCTCGCCGCCGAGGTCTTCCCCGCATGCGATCCGTTGCGTGCGCTGGCCGACCTGCCGGGCGCGTTCGTGCTGCGTTCGTCGCTGCCCGACAGCGCTGCTCACGAACGCCGCGCGCGCTGGACGCTGTTCGGCGCCGATCCGTTCGCGAACTTCCGCGGCGGCGACACGCCGGTGGCCTTCGACACGTTCCGCACCGCAGCGGCGGCTGCCGGCGCCAACGAGGTCGCGCGCGCACTCGGCGTGCCGTTCGCAGGCGGTGCGGTCGGCTACTGGTCCTACGACTATGGCCGCCGGCTCGAACGCCTGCCCGCACGCGCCATCGACGACCTGGGACTGCCCGACTTCGTGTTGTCGCTCTACGACGTCGTCGGTGCGCACGATCACGACACTGGCCGCACGTGGTTGTTCTCGACTGGGCTGCCGGCCCCGGCGGCCGTGCGCGCCCAGCGCGCGCAATCGCGGCTCGATCAGTTCCGCACCCGGCTCGAGCAGCCGCCCGCGCTTGTGCCTCCCGACGCACCCTTACGCGTGCGACGTCGCGCGCGCAGCACGTTCAGCGCCGACGGCTACCGCCGCGCGGTCGAGGACGTGCGCGAGGCCATCCGTCGCGGCGACATCTTCCAGGCCAACCTGTCGCAGCGCTGGCAGCTCGAGCTGCCCGATGCGCACGAGCACGTGCTGGCATTCGATGACGCACTTCGCGAGCACACCCCGTCGCCGTTCGCGGCGACGCTCGCCCTGGGCGACCACACCGTACTGTCGGCGAGCCCCGAGCTGTTCCTGCGCCGCCGCGGGCGCCGTGTCGAGACGCGGCCCATCAAGGGCACGCGCGTGCGCGGCACCGATGAAGCCGAGGACGCCAGACTTGCGGCGGAGCTGCAGGAAAGCTCCAAGGACCGCGCCGAGAACGTCATGATCGTGGACGTGCTGCGCAATGATCTCGGCCGCGTCTGTGACACCGGCAGCGTGCGCGTGCCGGAACTGTGCGCGCTCGAGCGCTTCCCGCAGGTCTGGCACCTGACCAGCACGGTGACCGGCGAGCTGCGTGCCGGTCTGGGGCCGTTCGAATTGCTGCACGCCTGCTTTCCCGGCGGCAGCATCACGGGCGCACCGAAGATCCGCGCCATGCAGGTGCTGGAAGCGCTCGAACCGGTGCGGCGGCATGTCTACACCGGCGCGATCGGCTGGATCGGCTGGGATGGCGACGCCGACTGGAACATCGCCATCCGCACCGCGGTCGCGACGCGCGAGGGGGTGTACTGGAGCGCGGGCGGCGGCATCACGGCCGACAGCGACCCCGAAGCCGAATACCAGGAGTCCCTCGCGAAGGGCGCCGGCCTGCACGCCGCTCTCGGCAGCGTGCTCGGCGACATCCGGCTCGGCTGACGCGCGCTCACCGGCTGGTTCGCGGGCGGCGCGCGCTGGCGAAGCGGGCTACACTCCCCGCACCCACGCTGGCAACGGACCGAGGAGTCTCCATGGAAGGCATCTGCCGGCGCCTCGCGCTGGCCGCCGCGTTGGTCCTGGTCTCGGGACTGGCCCACGCAGGCAAGGGAATCTCGGGCATCACCCTCAAACGCGAATCGAACCTCACGTCGGTGGCGGTGCAAGCCATCGTCTCGGGCGATGACGATTCGACCGCCGTGTTGCGCCTGTTCCAGAAGTGGCGCGAGAACCCCGCGTTCGATACCGGCATGGTGCTGGTGCGCCGGCCCGGCACGAACATCCACGAGGGCCGCATCCTGTGGATGACGCCGGGGCGCTTCGCGCACTGGTATATCGAGGGGCGCGACGGCAGCGAGCGCCTGACGACTCCGCTGCAACTCGCACGCGTCGACCGGGTGCGCGCGGCGGTCACCACCGGCCCGGTGTTCTACGCCGACCAGCGCCACGGCGACGACCGCTGGGACGGCACGAGCCGCGGCTATGCCGGCGGCCGGAGCGGCCCGACACGCACCATCGGGGCGGCCTTGCGTTCGCTCGCGGCCTCGCCCGACGCGGGGCGCAACGGCGGCGTGTTCGTGGCGCCGGGCGAGTACCACGAGCCGCTGCGGCTCGACTTCGGACCCGACGGCGCGCAGCGCTTTCTCTCGGGCGACGGCAGCGATCGCGATTCGACCATCGTATGCGGCGCGAATCCGTGGGTGGAACGCGGACTCTCGGGGCCGGGTCAGCCGCTGGTCTGGACGGCGCTCGAGGACTCGGTCTGGGTGACGCCGTTCCCGGCGCACGCGCTGGGGTCGAGTCCGGGCGACTCCACCCAATTGGTGGTGGTCGGCTGGGGCGAGTACCTGCACCGGAAGACCTCGCTGCGCGCGGTGCTCGACGACTCAACGTGGGCCGGCCGGCCGGAATCCACCAATGCCGGCGAACTCTCGGGCTGGTACTGGCAGGACGATTCGCTGTACGTGAAGCGCGCGAACGGCGAGAGCCCCGCGGGCCAGGTGCTGCACACGGGATACCTCGACGCGCTGCTCGAGGTGCAGCGGAGGAACTGGCGCATCGCGAACCTGACCTTCCGGTTCGCGGGTGGTACGACCCGCGACCCGGCGCATCCGGCGAACCCGGATCCGCCGTTGTCGGGCCATGGCATCGTGGCCGGCTTGATCGGGGCCGGCAGCGGGCTCGTGATCGACTCGTGCCGGTTCTACGGCCACAACGCCGACGCCATCTACATCGTGCACGGCGCTCTGGGCGGGCGCGCCGACTCCGTGACCATCGCGCACTGCCTGTTCGACGGCCTCACGATCGGACGCATGGCGTACGGTGCCGGCAAGGCCCGCGCCGAGGAGCGCGCCGGCCAGGTCACGCTGTTGTCGCGCGCCTCGAGCGTCTTCGACAACAGCTTCGAGGGCTCGTTCAACGGCTTGGCCGTGGGTCCCGGCAGCCTCGTCGAGGGCCCGCGCGACTCCACGTGGGGCTCGCAACTGGAGCTCGCCTACAACAGGTTCCGGGGCATCGCCGACGACGCCATCGAGCTCGACACCAGTCACGCCATCAACACGCTGTTGTTCGGCAACACGATTCGCGACTGCGGCCACGGCATCTCCCAGACGCCGGTCTACACCGGGCCGGTGTTCGCGTTCTACAACACGATCGCGGACACGCACGATGGCGGGCTCAAGGTGGGTGCGGGCACCACGGCGGTGTCGTGGTACGCGCAGAACACGTTCACCGCGGCGAGCCCTGGCGGCTGGGTGCTCGATGGCTCGCCCGGCGGCCCGGTCGAGAACCTGCACTTCCGCAACAACGTGCTCACCGCGCGCGGTCGGCGCTCGGGCTACACCATCTGGGGGCCGGGGGGCGCGAGCCGGACCTCGAACGACTTCGATTACGACCTCATCGACTCGGTCTCGACACTGCGGCTCGTGCTGTGGAACGGCGCGCCGTTCTCGTTCCCACAACTCCAGTCCCAGCTCGGTTGGGAGCGCCACGGCTTGCGTGCCTCGCCGCTGTTCGTCGACTCCGCGGGCGGTGACTGGAACCTCGGCCCGGCAAGTCCCGGAATCGCGATCGGACTGCGCATGACCGGCATCAACACTTCGCTCGATGGCCCGCGTTATCGCGGCGCCCCGGACGTCGGCGCGCGCGCGCTGCCGCCGCTGGCGGCGGCACCCATCGCCGCCGAGCCCATGCCCCGCCTGAGCGCGCGTGGCGCTCCGAACCCGTCGCGCTCCGACGGTGCGCTCGAGTTCGTCCTGCCGGTCGCCGCCGAGGTCTCGGTGCGCCTGTACGACCCCGCGGGCCGGATCATACGCACGCTGCTGGAGCGCGCACCGCATGCCGCTGGCACCTACCGGCTGCCCCTGGCCGGGCTCGCGTTGCCGGCGGGGCTGTACTTCTATCAAGTGCGCGCCGGCTCCCAGTCCGCCGCGGGCAAGCTCGTATGGCTCGAGTGAGCATGCATGCTCGCGGCCCGGGGATCGTTCGCGCTAACCTGCGCGTATGAGCCTGCCCCTCCCTCCCGGTGTCCGCCTGCCTGCGCGTCATGTCTGGCTGAACGGCCGGCTGGTGCGCGGCGAAGACGCGGCGCTCAGCGTGTTCGACCGCGGCGCGCGCGATGGCGGTGCGATCTTCGAGACACTGCGCGTCTATGACGGCCAGCCCTTCGCGTGGGAACGCCACATGGAGCGGCTGGTGCTGTCGGCGGCCGAACTGGGCTTCCCGGTGCCGCCGGCACCGGCGCGCCTGCGTGACGCGATCGACGAGGTGCTTGCGGCCGAGGGCCTGCGTGACGCGGTCGTGCGCATCACGGTGACGCGCGGCATTCCCGGCGGCCGGCCGGTGCGCACGGGCGCGTGGGTCGACGCCGAAACCCTGAGCGGCCGACTCTGGCCCGGCACTCGCACGGTGCATGCGGACGATGGCGGCCCGGCCGGCGCGCGCCTCATCCCGTCACAGACGCCGTTCGCCGCCGGCTGGATCACGCGCCACAAGACCACGAGCCGGCTGGCGTACGACCTGGCGCGTGAGGAAGCGCGTGCGGCCAACGTCGACGAAGCGTTGCTCGTGACCCGCGCTGGACAGGTACTCGAAGGCGCGGCGAGCAACCTGTTCGCGGTGCTGGCGGGGGGCGAACTGGTCACGCCGCCGCTTGCCGCCGACGTGCTGCCGGGCGTGACGCGCGCCATCGTGCTGTCGCTGTGCGGCCCGCTGGGGATCACGGCCCGCGAGGGCGAGCTGACGCTCGAGTCGCTGCGCGCCGCCCGCGAGGTGTTCCTCACCAACTCGGTCCAGCAAGTGCTGCCGGTCTCGTCGATCGGTGCGCACCGCGTGCCGGGGCGCGCGACGGCGCTGCGCTTGCTGGCGGCGTACCGCGAAACTGTGGCGGCGGCAACCCGGGTGTAGCGAGCCCTCCTCGCCCCACGGCCCGCATGCTCGCGCCGGACGGCCGCGTCGACCGTACGCGAGACGACCGCGGGACCGTGTTGCCGCGCTGTCGTGCGCCAATATCTCATGCAGGTTGCGCGCAGCATTGCGTGCCGCGCGGGCGGGTTGCTCGCCATGGGTGGGGTGCCCCGGCCGGGAGCCCGGCAACACGATATGATCCGGCGGCGTATCCGATGGCACGCGAGGTGCACCTATTGAAGTGACAGAGGCGGTCCTGCGGCTGGGTGGCAGCCCGGCGTGGCGCCGCGAGCGAGGGGGGTATGCAGGTCAAGGGCGGACGACTCGAACTCCTGGTGCCGCACATGCTGCGTGGGCAGCTGCTGCGGCCGGGATTCGTCCGTCTGAGCCTGCGCCTCGGCCTGACGCGGCAGATGCCGGCGTGGGCCAAGCTGCAGTTCACGAACAACGGCGTCACGCCGCGCGACCTGGATCATGTGCTCGGCCGCGTCACCGGCCTCGAGTCGTGGGTCGACGAATGGGAAGCGCTCGGCCTCCGTCACGAACTCGCGGGCCACGCGGCCCTCGATGCGGGCCGGACCGCCGAGGGCGGCCAGCACCTGTTGTGGGCGAGTGCGGCCTACAATTTCGCGCAGTATGTGGTCTTCATGGAGCCGGCCCGCAAGAAGCACCTGCACGAGCGCTGCGTCGCCAGCTACGCTACCGCCGGACCGCACCTCGAGTACCCGGTCCAGCCGTTCGAGGTCGAATTCCGCAAGCGCGCCGTCAAGGGCGCGCTGCGCTTGCCACACGGTGACGGCCCGCACCCCGTGGTGGTGATCTTCAATGGCACGAACGGCGTCAAGGAAGAGCTGCACGCCTGGTCCGAACCCTACCTGGCGCGCGGCATCGCCACGGTGACGCTCGACGGGCCGGGCCTGGGCGAGACGTTTCACCGGCTCGGCACCGTGGCGGAACCCCGGCCCCTGGGTGTCGCGATCATGAACCACATCGAGTCGATGCCCGAACTCGACTCCGACGCGGTCGCCTACATGGGGCTGTCGCTGGGCGGCTACGCCGCGATCAAGATGGCGTCCCACGACAAGCGTGTGCGCTGTGTCGCGGCGGTCAGCCCGCCGTTCTCGGTCGACGTCTACTGGAACGTCACCCTGTTCTCGATGCGCAAGGAACTCGCGAACCTGTACCAGATGAGCATCGACGAGATGGACCGCTTCATCCCGCGCATCACGCTCGAGCACACGCTGCCCGACCTCGCCGTCCCGCTCATGCTGGCCGGCGGCGGACACGACATGATCACCCCCGCTGAGGAGGCCCAGCGCATCTTCGCCACCGCGCGCGGCGAACGCGAACTGGTGTACTACCCGCGCGGCGCGCACGAGTGCTTCAACGTGCTCGCCGACCTGCGCCCGCGCATGACCGGCTGGGTGGCGCGGCAATTGTCGAAGCACCGCGCCACATCACCCCAGCGGCCGCGTCGCGCCGGTCCCGACCCGCGCGACGCCGTGTTCATGGCCGCTGAAGCGGTCGATCCCGACTTCGCCGACGATCTCACCGGCGAGGGCCCGCGACTCGAATGGCACGTCCACCGCGCCAGCCCGTCACTGGGCGCGCGCTTCAGCTGGCCGTGGTCCGCCGAGCGCCGGCTGCAGGTCATGCACCAGACCGCACATGGCACCGTGCCGGTGGCGGTTCAGGCGGTGACGGCGTCGAGTGCCTGGCGCACGCGCACCGAGAGCTCGCGCGGCGTGTAGGGCTTGCTGAGCAGCGGCCACTCGCGGTGCCCCGGCGGCAGCCTGCCCGGGCTGGTCTCAGGCTTCGCCCACCTCACGCGCGCGCGCATCCGCGCGGCTGACGTGCTTGCTCCGGTACATCTGGCGGTCGGCCTCGTTCAGCAGGTCACCCGCGGTCATCGCGCCGTCCCATTCCACCACCCCGAGCGAGACGCGGCTGTCGTGCGGCGAACGGGCCCGGAACGTCTCACCAATGCGTTGCGCGAGCCTCTCGGCGCCGGGGCGCCCGGCCAGCACGATGAGCACGAACTCGTCGCCACCAACGCGATAGCCGCTGTCGGTGCCGTCGCGCGAGCACTGGCGCACGGCGTGACCCACCGCGCGCAGCGTCTCGTCGCCGGCGGCGTGCCCGAAGCGGTCGTTCACCTGCTTCAGGTCGTCGACATCCATGAACAGCAGCGTGAGTGCATGGTCGAGCCGGCGCGAGCGCAGCATGGTGCGCGCGAGTTCGCGCTCGAGCGCGCGGCGGTTGCCGAGCCCGGTGAGCGGGTCGGTGAGCGTCAGCGCCTCGAGGTCGGCCAGATGGCGGCTCGCGGTGTCGCGTTCCCGCCGCAACAACACGATGATCCAGACGCCGAACGCCACGGCGATGGTCGAAGCGATGCTCGACGACCACGTCTCGCGCGGCGAGCGCGACCATTCCCCGCTCTCGTAGCGGGCGGTCAGCCAGGGCAACGATGCCAGCGCGACCACGGCGAACAGCAACGGCAGCAGACGGAACGGCGCACGCGGCGTTTCTGACTCGATGCGGCTCATGACGCTCCGAAGGGAGTCCCGCGGCAGCAGGACCGGAAACTGACCGGCGCGGCACCCTGCCCCGGGTGCGGCGCGGGAGGACTCAGCACGGGCCCAGGCACGGCCCGCGCGCATGATGCGTGCGCTCGGGGGGCGTGTAAAGAGGTGGCGGACGATGGACCGGCGCAGGGACGGGTGAAGCCGTCCCGGCACCGGAGTCCTGGAGCGGCCGCACGGGTGGCCGGATTGGGCGCTCGTACGCGAAAGCTGCTAATTTCAACGCGCTCAGTGAATCCCATGTCCCCATGTTCCGGGAGTGCACCATGCCCGATGTGCGTATCCGGCCGCTGGACGAACTCGACATCTCGGGAATCGTCCGCATCGATGAGAAGATCTCCGGCATCTATCGTCCTGAGGTGTGGGAGACGCGAGTGATGTACTACACGCGGCGCGATCCTGGCGCCTCGCAGGTGGCGGTCGTGGGCGACAAAGTCGTGGGCTTCATGCTCGGCGACCTGCGCGCCGGCGAGTTCGGTCTCGATGAGCCGAGCGGCTGGATCGAACGCTTCGGCATCGATCCCGACCAGCGCGGCAACGACCTCGGCCGCAGGATGTTCGTCGCGATCCGTGCGCACTTCGTCGCCAGCGGGGCCAAGAGCGTGCGCACGCTGGTGGATACCCAAGATGGAGGCGTGGCCGGGTTCCTGAAGGCCATCGGTTTCACGCCGGCGCCGCTGCAGGCGCTCGAGATCCGGCTCTGAACCCCGGCGCTGAACCCTCCCGGTCCTGAATCCAATAGGAGCGACGCCCCCATGAAGGTCGAGAACGTCACCCTCGAACACAAGTACCATGACGCCGTCGAGCACTGGCGCCGCCATCACTTCAAGGACTACGACACGCTGCTCGCCGGCTGGGAGAAGTTCTTCCCCAAGGACGAGAAGTTCTGCCTGTGCGCCAAGATGGAACTCGGCACCCCGGACGTCATCCACATCGGCGAGCAGAAGGGCGAGCAGAAGCGCGTCAATCCCGACGAGCTCACCGAGGACCAGGCGCGCCACCTGCTGGCCATCATCAAGGCGCAGGCGAGCACCGAGTTCGGCAGCATCCAGCAGCACGCCGGCACGATCGACCGCGCGCACGACGATCAGGACCGCGCTTGGGTGCTGCGCGTCATGGCCGAAGAGCTGCGCCACGGCTACCAGATGCTGCACCTGCTGCTGTCCAAGGATTGGTCGCACGTCTCGGGCGGTGCCACCGGCCCGCAGATGGTCGAGGAGATCCTGTCCATGACCACGGGCAACCACGTCCTGGACGCCTTCAACCTCGATTACGACTCGTTCATGGACAACATCACGTTCGCTGCGTTCATCGACCGCGTCGGCAAGTACCAACTCACCATGCAGAAGGTGTGTGCCTACAAGCCGATGGCCGACTCGATGCCGCCGATGCTGCGCGAAGAGGCGTTCCACCTCGCCGCCGGCGTGATCCCGCTGCGGCGCTTCGCCGAGCGCGCCGCCAAGGGCGATCCGCTGGCGAACCTCGAACTCGTGCAACAGGCGATCAACAAGTGGTTCGCGCGCGGGCTCGAGATGTTCGGCGACGAGCGCGGCGGCGGCAAGAACATCCAGTACGGCTTCAAGGACCTCATGAACCGCGAAGCGGTGGACCAGTACACCGAGGAATGCCGCAAGATGGTGCGCGACATCAACACGCGGTTCGTGCGCGCGCGCTTCCCGGGTTACTCGCCCGACCAGGTCGAGAGTGCGATCGACGAGATCGAGCGCACGCACGGCTCACACGAAGGCCTGCCGTTCGAAGCCATCCTGCACCTGCCTGACCCGCGCTTCTTCCGCCGCAAGGGTGAGCTGGCATTCCAGATGATCGGCGTCGACGGCGAGGTGTTCACCGATGCCGAGGAGTACCTGCGCTATCTGGCCAAGCACCTGAACCCGGGTTACATCGCGAGCCGCGACCTGAGCCTGTACGCCGACGCACTGCGTCAGGTCGTCGCCGGCACGCTCACGGTGGAGCAGGGCGTGAAGGCGATGCCGAAGCTCAAGCGCCTGGGTGGCAACTGCCCATGCTCGCGTTCGGTCCGCTGGGTGATGGAAGAGACCGTCGGCACCGAGACCATCGAGACCACCGTGATGGCCCGCCCGGCCTGAGCAGGACGGACCCCGGCCTGATCCCCCCATGACCGAACGCTCCAGCACGCACTCTCGCGTCCCCTGCATCGCCTACTTCTGCATGGAGTACGGCCTGCACGAGAGCTTCCCCATCTACTCCGGCGGCCTGGGCATCCTGGCCGGCGACTACATCAAGGCGGCGCGCGATGCGGGCGTGCCGATGGTGGCGGTGGGCCTGCTGTGGGAGCGCGGCTATTGTGTGCAGCGCATTGGCGCCGACGGCCGGCCCTACGAGGAGTACCCGGGGTACGATAGCGCGTTCCTGGAGGACACCGGTGTGCGCGTGCGCGTGCGCATCCGTGGCACCGAAGTCCCGGTGCGCGTCTGGGTCACCGAACGGCACGGGCATATTCCGTTGTATCTCCTGGAGCCATTGCGGCAGGAAGACCGCTGGATCACCCATCGGCTGTATGAGGCCGGCACCGATACGCGCATCGCGCAGGAGATGGTCCTTGGCATCGGCGGCGTGCGCGCCCTGGGCTGGCTGGGACTGCAAGTGCACACGTATCACTTCAACGAAGGGCACGCGGTGTTCGCCGGCATCGAACGCATCGCGGAACTCATGGAGTCGGGTCTGCAGTTTCCCGAAGCGTGGACACGCGTGCGCCAACAGACGGTGTTCACCACGCATACGCCGGTCAGGGCCGGCAACGAAGAACACGCGCTGGCCGACCTGCGCCGCATGGGCGCCTGCCTGCAGCTCTCAGGTGCCGAGATGCGCGGCATCGGCGGCGATCCGTTCAACATGACCGTGGCCGGCCTGCGGCTGTCGCGCGCCGCCAACGCGGTCGCGCAGTTGCATGGCGAGACGTCACGCGCCATGTGGAAGGAGGTCGCGGGCGCCTGCCCGATCGGCGCGATCACGAACGGTGTGCACGTGCCGACCTGGCAGGCCGCCGAGATCCGCGAGGCCGGCGACAATCCGTCTCGCATCTGGGACGCGCACATGCAGCTGAAGTCGCAGCTCATCGCCGAAGTGCAGCGCCGTCAGGGGGTGGCACTCGAGCCCGACGCGCTGCTCGTGGGGTTCGCACGCCGCGCCGCGGGCTACAAACGCAGCGACCTCATCCTGCGCGACGAAGCGCGGCTCGCAGCGCTGCTCGACAAGCACCACGTGCGCGTGCTGTTCGCGGGCAAGGCGCATCCCGACGACCTGAACGGCCACAACATCGTGGCGCGGCTCGTCCAGGGAGCGCGCAAGCACCCTGGAAAAGTCGTGTTCCTCGAGAACTACGACATGGCGCTGGGCCGGCTGCTGACGCGCGGCTGCGACGTGTGGCTGAACAACCCGGTGCGGCCGCTGGAAGCCAGCGGCACGAGCGGCATGAAAGCCGCCATGAATGGCGTGCTGAACGTGAGCATCCTGGACGGCCGGTGGCCCGAGGCCTGTGTCGACGGCGTGAACGGCTTCGCCATCGGCAAGGGCGAGCCCGGCGAGGACGTCCGCGACCTGCATGCGCTCTACGACACGCTCGAACAGCGCGTCATCCCGGCCTTCGCCGACCGCAAGAAGTGGTCGCGCATGATGGCCGAGAGCGTCAAGTCGACGCGCGTGCAGTTCTCGAGCGAGCGCATGATCGGCGAGTACTTCGCGCAGCTCTACGCGTATCCGCTGGCGGGGGTCGGGGCGAAGTAGCGCGGGTCGCTCCGGAGCCTCGGCGCGTGCCGGGCCCGTGGCTGCGGTCGTGGAATCGGCCGCGGCACGCGGATCTGCTCACGACTTCTCCATGGCGCCCGCCCCCACGGCGCCCTACACTCCTGCCATGCACACGTCGCGCTCCTGCTATGCCACCGCGTATCGCTATCCCCGGCCGGGGATGGGCGTTCCGCGCGCGTAGCCACCTGCGCTCCTGAACAAGCCCGTCTCCGGCGACCGGAAGCGGGCTTTCGCTTTTGAGCCGACTGCTTCCGCGAGCCCATCTCCTGAGGAAGCCATGCCGAAAGACACGGACAGCACCACCATCGCCGCGGTTCGCGGGGCGATCTCGGTGAAAGCCAATCGCGCCACCGACATCCGTGAGGCCAGCGCGCGCTTGCTCGAAGCGCTCATCGCGCGCAACGCCGTCACGCCCGAGCGTGTCGTGAGCGCGCTGTTCACCGCCACACCGGACCTCACGGCCGACTTCCCGGCGCACGCCGCACGCCGGCTGGGCTGGACCGACGTGCCCTTGCTGGGCGCGGTCGAACTGGCGGTGCCGGGCGCGCCCAAGCGCATCGTGCGTGTGCTGCTGACGCTGCGCGATGTGAAGCGCGGTGCGAAGCTCACGCCGGTGTACCTCGACGAAGCGGCATCGCTGCGGCCGGATCTGGCCGACGCGCCGCCAGTGAGCGCGCGCCCGCGCGCCACGCGCCCGCGGCGCATCGCGATCATCGGGCTCGGGCAGATCGGCGGCTCGATCGGACTGGCGCTCGAAGACGCCGGCGGCTGGACGCGCACGGGTTTCGACACTCGCGCGATCGTGCGTCGCGAGGCGCTCGCGTGCGGCGTGGTGAATGCGACCGCCCAGACGCTCGAGGAAGCCTGCCGCGATGCACAGCTGGCCGTGATCTGCGTGCCGGTCGACGTGCTGCCGCGCGTCATCGCACGCGTGGCCGCGGCACTGCCGGCCGGTGCGGTGCTGCTCGACACCGGGAGCGCGCGTGGCGCCGGCGTCACCGGGGCGCTGGTGCGGGCGAGCGCGCGCGTGTGCGCGGTCGGCGGCCACCCGATCGCCGGCAACGAGCGCCGCGGTCTCGCGGGCGCTCATGCGCAGTTGTTCCAGGGCGCACCGTTCGCGCTATTGCCCGTGCGCGGCCGCGTGCCGGCGTCGGTGCACGAGCTACTGCGCGACCTGGGTGCGGTCGCGCGCGTCGTGAAGCCGAACCACCACGACCACGCGCTCGCACGCACCAGCCACCTGCCGTGGCTGGTGTCGCGCGCACTGGCCCAGCTCGGCAGGCGCGCAGCACGCGAACGACTCGCGGGCCCGGGTTTCGCGAGCATGACGCGGCTGGCCGCCAGCGATCCGCGCGTGGCGCGCGCCTACGCTCGCGCGAACGCCACGAACGTGCGCGCCGCCTGGCGTTCGCTGCGAGCGCAACTCGACCGTGATGTGGCGGCTCTGGAATAGCGCAAGGTGCCGGCGCGCGGGGGGCCCAGCGTGCTGCGATCAGGGCGCGTCGGTACCCCGCCAGCCGCTACTCTGTGCCAGGCTCCGGCTCCAGCTCAGCGGTCGGGATCAGCGCCAGCCTCGCGATGTACTCGTTCGGCAGCTTGTGGTGCCGGGCACCGGTGAGGATGACGTCGAGGTAGCGCCGCGACGGCGGCGACGGGTTCGACGGGCGCGCGATGTAAATGAGTGGGCGCAAGCGGCGAGCGAAGGAACCGTCGTCGGCACGCACCAGTTGCACGGACGCGGTGTCGCGGTCGTAGACGTTGTGCTGGTCGCCAGGGCCCTTGTAGCCCTCATAGCCATCCAGTTCCGCCAGGTCCGCATCGGTGAGCTGGAACACCATGCCCCAGACGCTCTGCACGTGCGCGGGTGCCACGCTCGCCACGCCGCCGCCCCAGTCGTGCGAGGTGAGCGGGAACGTCAGTTTGTGGTCGCGCAACTCGGCCAACCCCACCACCGTGTGGCCGGGGCAACGTCGCCGCATCTGCAGCGGCTCGAGATTCGATCCGTAGGCGAAGTAGTGCATGGTGGTCTCAGGTTCACGGCGGGTGTCCGGCTGCCATTCTAGCGGATTGGCGACGGTTACCGGGCTGGTTATAGTGCGGCACCCCCCCGCCCTGGGCCTCGCCGGGTACGCCGGCCCCCTCTCCCTTTCCAGGAGCGCACATGCCCGTCGACATCCTTGCCTTCGGACCCCACCCGGACGATGCCGAGATCGGGTGCGGCGGTCTGCTGCGGAAGCTCAAGGATCGCGGACGCACGACCGGCATCATCGACATGACCTCGGGCGACCTGGGCTGGGGCACGCCCGAATTGCGCGCCGAGGAAGGCCGCAAGGCCGGGGCGATCCTGAAGCTCGATGTGCGCGAATGCCTCGACATGGGCGATTGCCGGGTCGAGGACACATTCGAGAACCGCTGCAAGGTCGCGAGCGTCGTCCGGCGCCATCGCCCCGAGGTCATCCTGGCGCCCTACTACGACCTGCCGATCGGGCGCGGGCTCGGGCACAACGACCACTACAAGACCGGGCAGATCGTCTCGAACGCGTTCAACCTGGCGCACCTCGCCAAGGCGCCGTGTGAGGGCGAGCCGTTCCAGGCCAAGGCCATCTACTACTACTTCGTTCCGCCCGGCACGAAGCCGACGTTCATCGTCGACTTCACGGAGCACGCGCAGGACTGGCTCGACGCCATCGACTGCCACCTGACGCAGTTCTACCACCCCGACCGGCCGCGGCCCGAGAGCCTGCCGCACCCGCGCGAGGCGTTCGAATCCTACGCGCGCTACTGGGGCTGGCAGGTCGGCGTCAAGTACGCGCACGCCTTCCTCTCGGTCTCGCCACTCAAGGTCGACGATCCGCTGATGCTCGTGGAGTCGGTGACCACGCGCCCGTGACGCGAGCAGCGTCCCGCCTCGTGCTGCCACTGCTGCTCGCCCTCGGCGTGGGCGCGCGCGCATTTCCCGTCGCGGCAGGGCCCGCGGCCACGCCGCTGCCGGCGCAGGCGGCGAGCACGCCGGACGTGAAACCCGCCGCCAAGCCCGCCGCGAGATCCGTCCGTGCGAGTGGCCGCGCCAAGCCCGCGGCCGCCGATCTGGCGCTGACGCGCCTCACCGACCGCTACTCTCAACTGTTGTGGCGGCACCGCCCCGATCTGGCCGAGCGCTACGGCGCCGCGCCCTACTCGGTGCGTTTCGTGCCACTCGACGAGGTCACACTCGCGGCGCACGCGCGCGAGCTGCGCCAGTTGGCGGCCGCTGCCGATACGCTGCCGGCCGGCACAGCGGGCGACTCGTTGCGGGCGCGTGTCCGGCGCGAGCTCGCCGAGTGCGCCAACGGTGGCGCGCTGCGGCGCGATGCACTGCTGTGGCTCGACATCGTCGCGGCAGCAGCGCGTGCGCCGTTCGGGCTGGGATCCGCCCGTGGCTGCGACCGCACGCACCGGGCCGCGCTCCAATTGCGCGCGCTGCCCGAGACCCTGCGTTCGGCCACCGTGCTCCTGCGCGGGGCGCCTGCCCCGGATGCCGCAGCGTTCGAACGCCGTCTGGGCGTGCTGGAACAGTTGCTCCGAGCGGACTTGCCGTCCCGGACCGAAGCTTGCAAGGAGTCCAGGCGCCGCGCCGAGTTCGTCGAGGCGGATTCGCTCGCGGCCGCGTCCCTCGCGCAGTTCCGCCGTTGGCTGTCGCCCGGCGAGTAAGTGCTCGAGGCGCACGCGGCATTGCATTTGGCACACATCCTTGCAGCATGCGCGTTGACTGTGCGCTCGATCGGCAGCTAGGTTCGGCCGGTTCCATCTGCCGATACCATGGACGGTACGGTACCCGGACTCGACCGGGGCTCCCTGAGGAGGCTTCACGATGCGTTTCCGCGCCATGGGCGTGCTGTCCACGATCGCCCTGTTCGCGACCTTGGCTACGATGGCCGAGGCCGCACCCGCCGCCGCGTCCGTCACGGGCCCGGTCACCGTCGCCGTCCGGACCGGCACCGCCAGCAAGGCCGCCGCGACCCGGCACCGCCGTGTGCGCCGCCGCCGACTGGCGCCGCCCGCCGGAGGCGTCTATGCGCGCAACGCCATCCTCCTGGACCCGACCACGGGCGAAGTGCTGTTCGAGAAGAACTCGTCGCGCTCGGTGCCGATCGCGTCCTTGAGCAAGCTCATGACCGCGATGGTGTTCCTCGAGCAGAAGCCCGACCTGACGCGTGAAGTCGAGGTCACTGCCATCGAGATCGCCGGCGCGGGCCATACCCAGCTGCGCCGCGGCGAACACGTCCCACTCGGCGAACTGCTGCACATGAGCCTGATGTGCTCGGACAACTGTGCGACACGCGTCATCGCTCGCGAATCGGGGTTGCCGGCCACCGACTTCATCGCGCGCATGAACCGCAAGGCGGTCGAGCTCGGGCTTACCGGCACGCGCTTCGTGGAGTTCACCGGGCTCGACGAGCACAACGTGTCCACAGCCTCGGACATCGCCCGCCTGCTGCATGCGGCCGCGAACGAGACGCTCATCGCCGAGATCACGACGACGCGTTCCTACGCGTTCCGCACGCAGCGGCGCGCGCACGCCATCAGCAACACGAACCGCCTCCTGTACGGCCGCTACGAGATCCTCGGCGGCAAGACCGGCTTCATCCTGGAGGCCGGCTACTGCTTCGCCACCTGGGTGCGCGCCGATGGCCGGGACCTGATCGCGGTCGTGCTGGGTGCACCCACCAACGCCACGCGTTTCGCGGACGCCGTGCGGCTGATCCAGAAGGCCGGCCAGCCCACCGCGACCCAGACGCAGCCGTAGCGTTCGTTGCCTGAGCCCGCCGCCCACCCGCCCGGCGCCCCGCGCCCGCGAGCGTGGTACGCGGCGGTGCTGGCGGGCTTCACGGCCGGACTCGCGGGCGGGCTGTTCGGAGTCGGCGGCGGCATCCTGCTGGTGCCACTGCTCACGGCGTTCTTCGCGCTGAGCCAGCATCAAGCTCACGGCACGTCTCTCGCCGCCATCGGTGCCACCGCGGTCGCCGGCTTGGTGGTCTACGGCCTGCACGGCCACGTCGCGTGGCTGCCCGCCGCACTCATGAGCGTCGCCAGTGTGTTCACGGCGCGCATCGGGGCCCGGTGGGCGGCACGTGTCAGCCGTGAACAGCTCACCCACGCGTTCGCGATATTCCTGTTGCTGGTGGCGGTGCGGATCCTGTGGTGGGCACCCGCCGGATCCGCTGAGCATGCCCTGACCGGGCCCGCCGGCCTGGCGGCGTCGCTCGGCGTCGGCGCCGCGGTCGGCCTGCTGTCGGGATTCATGGGGGTGGGTGGCGGCATCATCGCGGTGCCGGCACTGACGCTGCTGTTCGGCATGTCGCAACAGACGGCGCAGGGCACGAGCCTGGCGCTGATCCTCGTGACCGCGCCGTTCGGCGCTTGGGAGCACGACCGCCTTGGCCATGTCGCCCGGCCGCTGTTGCCGGGGCTGGCGGTCGGCGCCCTGGTGGGCGCGCCGCTCGCATCGATCGCCGCCCAGCACCTGCCCCAGACCACCCTGGCGCGCGGTTTCGCGGTGTTCCTGATCGCGAACGCCGGCCGCATGTGGTGGGTGGCCCTGACCCGGAAGCGCGCCGCCAGCGCCTGACCCCCGCAGGGGCCCGGTAGCCAACGCCACTCCGCCCCGCCTGTTCCAGCCCTGGAACAATCGGGGCCAGCCGGATTCTGGGCTTGCCCCGGACAGGGCATCCGGTGCATCTTCCGGCGGTCCCGTTTCCACTACCGCGCCCACAGGCTGCCTGTCTCGGAGAGGCGTGGCTGGAACGGAAATGCTGTTCCGCTTCAGTTCCCCCCGTGGGGACGCATCCAGCAATCCACATCCAGAAGGAGTCCCATGATGAAGCGTTTCGTTACCACGATGGCGCTGTTTGCGGTCTGCGCCGCGCCGGCCTTCGCTGCGCCGATCTTGTCGGAGCCGTTTACGTATCCCAATGGCAACTTGGCGCCGAACGGCGGCTGGGCGACCTTCAGCGGGGCCGTCACCGACATCCAGGTGAACGCCGGCCGTGCGGTCGGTTTCGGGCCCAACGCGAACGACGACCACATCTTCTTCCCGGCTCAGCCCGCGACCAGCAAGACCTACGCATGCTTCGACGTCATCATCCCGCCCGTCGCAGGCGCCCCCAAGCCCATCTACTTCGCCGCACTGAAGGACGCCGGAACCGCGAACTTCGTCTCGCGTGTGTATGTGCTGCAGGTCGCGGGTGGGTTCACGTTCGGACTGTCGCACTCCAGCACCAGCACCACCGTCGGCGTCGTGGCGTGGTCGACCGCAACCCTGAACTACAACCAGAAGTATAACCTCGTCATCAACTACGATCCGGTGGCGCATGCTTCGACCCTCTGGGTGGACCCGGCGAACGAGCTCAGCCCGAGCATCTCGATCACAAACGCCGCCATCGCTTCACTCTCCATTTCGTCGTTCGCGCTTCGTCAAGCCGCTACCGCCGCCACGCTGCCCGCAGCTCCCTCTTATGCGGGAACGGCGGACTGGGGCTTCTCGGTGGACAACCTCGGCATCGGCACGACGTTCGCGGATGCCTGCGTCCAGTACCAGACCACGCCGGCCACCAAGAGCACCTGGGGCCAGGTGAAGTCAATCTACCGGTAACACCGCATCTGCTTCGCTCGCGCCGAACCCCGTACCCGCAAGGGTGCGGGGTTTCGCGTTTCCGGCGGGCGGCTCGTGCACGCGCGGCGCGGACCGCAACTCATGCGGCTGCCATGCCGTGACATTCCGCATGCATGGTCGTGCACGATGCAACGCTCGTGCTCGTCCCCGCGCGCACTGACCACGCGGCAAGCGGTGCGTTCGCATCAGCTTCGCCCTGAGTGCCGGGACTTTCCCGTTCCCGCGGCCGTCGGTCTCCGCGAACACTTACGGCTGCAGTCGGTTGTACGGCTGCCGATATCCAGAGGGCGGGCTCAGGGCTCCCGGCAGCCTGCTTGCATGTGCTCTCCATGGGGCAGTGCGCGCTTCGCACAGCACGCCCACCACCTCTCGCACCTCACTCACTGCCACGGAGGGCACATGGCTCGGCCGTCCCGGACGCGAACGCTGCAGGGCAAGCGGACGCTGCGAGCCACGGCTGCGATCGAGGCAGCGAGCACGCAATCGCCATCGCAGCCGCACCACGAGGTGAGTCCGACCACGACCGGCGCATTGCCGCTCGAGGTGTCGCGCCGTGCCCAGCGCGAGATGGACCGCCTGCGCCGCCTGCCCACCGGATCGCCCGAGGCCGCTCAGGTGCGCGCATATCTGCAATGGCTGTGGAACACGCCGTGGGAGACGCAGGCCGGAGAAGATGCCGACCTGCGCCATGTGCAGGCCGAACTCGAGCAGGAGCACCTGGGGCTCGGCAAGGCGAAAGAGCGCATCCTCGAATACTTGGCGGTGCGCCGGCTCAAGCGCGACCTGCCCGGACCCGCGCTGTGCGTCGTCGGCCCGCACGGGACCGGCAAGACATCGCTGGCGAGTGAGGTCGCGCGCGCGCTGCGCCGGCCGTTCGCGCGCGTCAACGTCTCGGGCACGTCCGACGCCGCCGAACTGGTGGGCGAACCCCGCACGGCGCCGGGCACACAGCCAGGCAAGATCCTGCGCGCGGTGCGCGAGGCCGGCGTGCGCAATCCGGTGCTGCTCATCGAGGGCGTCGATCGCCTGGTGGGCGAAGGCGGCCACGGCGTGGTCGAGGTCCTGCTCGAACTGCTCGACCCCGAGTCGGCGTCTCGCTTCACCGACCACTACCTGGGCGTGCCCATCGACCTGTCGCACGCCGTCGTGCTGATGTGCGCGAACCAACTCGAAGCCGTCCCCGACGCGCTTCAAGAGCGCATCGAGGTCATCGAAGTGCCGGGTTATTCGGAAGACGAGAAGCTCGAGATCGCGCGCCGCTTCCTGCTGCCGCGCCAGCTCACCGAGCATGGCTTGACCGGCCGCGACCTGTCCCTGGGCGATGAGACCGTGCGCGGACTGGTGCGCCACTACACGCTCGAAGCCGGCGTCCGCTCGCTGTCGCGCCAGATCGCGACCATCTGTCGGAAGGTCGCACGCGCACGCGCCACCGGCGATCCGCGCCGGCACACCGTGCTGCCCGCACAGCTCGAGGACTACCTGGGCCATCGTGTCTACCAGCCCGAGATGGCGGGCAAGGAAGACGAAGTCGGAGTCGCCATGGGCCTGGCGTGGACCGCCGCCGGCGGCGAAGTGCTGGTGGTGGAAGCCATCAAGATGCCGGGAGGCGGCCGGGTCGTACTGACCGGCCAGCTGGGTGACGTCATGAAGGAGTCCGTGCAGGCGGCGCACTCGTACGTGCGCTCGCGCGCGGCGGCGCTGGACATTCCCGCCGACGCATTCGGACGCTTCGACATCCACGTGCACTTCCCCGCTGCCGGCGTGCCCAAGGACGGCCCGTCCGCGGGCATCACCGTGGGGCTCGTGATCGCCTCGGTGCTCTCCGACCGCGCCATCCATCACGACATCGCCATGACTGGCGAGGTCAGCCTGCGCGGCAAGGTGCTGCCCGTGGGCGGACTGCGCGAGAAGGCACTGGCCGCCTATCGCGCCGGCTTTCGTGCGCTCATGTTCCCCGCGGCGAACATGAAGGACGTCGACGACATCCCGCTGGATGTGCGCGAGAAACTCGAATTGGTCGCGGTCGAGACCATGGACGAAGTGTTCGCGTGCGCGCTGAGCCGCGTCATCCTGCCGCAGAACATGAACGGCGCCTTCACGCTCGAACAACTCACGGGTGCGGACGGCGAGGGCGGCGAGATCGGGGTCGCGGACGGCAGCATCGGCACGGATGACGAGGACGAATAGGGCGAACGTCGTCGAGACCAGCGCGACGTGAAGAGACAGTGACGCCCCTCACGGCACTCTCGCAAGTCGTATCCGTGAACGCTCAGTTCCGACCTGAGCCGAGACGAAGTACAACCCCGCCGCCACGACGCCACGTGAATGACACCGTCGGGCCCGACCACCATGCTCGAGCCTTTGGAATACGGACTGCTGAGCTGAATCGGTGGGTCCCAAAGGGTGCCCAAGTCCGTGGCGTGGGCAAAGATGAAGACCGCTGCCGGAGAGCTGACCCCGCCGCCCGCAACGTCCGGATTCTGGGCCCACGCAGCCCCACCGTTGAGCGACCTGCTCGTGCCAATAGAGACATCCAACGATACTGCGCGCCGGCCGCGAACCCGATCAGCTTGGGCACGGCCATCCGGTGCGGCGAGCACACCAGCAGTTCGTCGCCCGAAGTCGGGCTCGCCGCGCTCCAGGTGCAGCACGCGCTCCCCGGCGGCCTCGCGTGCGCGCGCCGCCGCCATGACGCGGCCCAGATCGGAGGACGTGTGCAGGACGGGACGATCGGCGATCAATCGCGGCATGACATGCTCCTGGGACGAAGGGGGACCCACATACGACGCGCGACAATACCGCGCGCGCATTGCGCGCCGCATGCGCGCGCCGCGCACTCGGCAACGCAAATGCCGCTCACGACCGTCCGCTGGCGTGGCCGGCAACGCCGGATTTCCGCTGGCCGCAGTCGATTCCGGGCTTGGCACGCGAGTGCTGGGTGGGTTGACCCCACGAAACCCAAGGTTTTCGAGATGCGGCCGAGAGCAGCGCGCGCCGGGCGGGCGGCCCGCAATGGGAATGCAACCTGCCAGACGCGCGCAGGCACGGGCATTGCCATGCAACAGCGGAGTTCTTCGCTCACGACCTGCATCGGGGGGCTGCACCATGGCTAAGATCCACCTGCGTGACGTCTGTGACCATCTGTCCGCCGCCGGAGACGTCGAAGGCATCATCGACTCGCTGCTGGCCTATCTGCGCGCCTACCAGGGCGACTGGCACCCGACGCTGGCGCTGGTCGACAGCCAGCATGACGCCATCACCCGGATCTGGCAGCGCGAGCGCGGCCGGCTCGACCGTCGTGACGTGGTGCTTCCGGTGGACCACCTGCCCGCGCGGTTGGTGCGCAAGTTCTTCCGCCCGAGCGCGTTCTTCAACGCTTCCGAGCGCCGTTCGCTGCTGACCAAGGTGTTCCGCGCCACGCCGGTATACGAACCCGACCGGTTCGAGGCCGCGCAGATCCAGCCGTTGGTGGCCCCAGTGCCGTGGCATTCGTGCATCGTGCTGCCGCTCGCCGACCACGACGACCTGCTCGCGCTGCTCATGATCGTATCGCCGCGCAAGAACGCGTTCCCGGCTGCGGCGGTGGAAGAAGTCCTCGCCATGCGCACCATGGCGGCGGTGGCGCTCGCGCGCCGCATGCACGCCGAGGGGCGCGAGACGCCCGAGGCCCGGCTGGCCGAGGAGCAGTCGCGCCGCACGCAGGGCATGTTCCAGGAACGGCTGCGCCAGCTCGAGGTCGAGTCCTCGGTGCTCGCGCAGGAGAACCAGCTCAAGGCCGAGCGGCTGGAGCTGCTGGCGCGCGAGTCCGAACGCGTGCAGACCGTTGCGCACTCCGAGCGCGCGGAACTCGACGTGTTGCGCCAGCATGTGCGTGCACTCGAGGAGCAGAGCTCGACCGCGGCGCGTCACCTGAACGACGCCTACGGGCAGCTGGCGCAGGCGCAGCAGCGGCTGAACCAGCAGCAGGAGACCATGGAGTTCCTGCGCGAGGTGTTCGAGGCCACCGCGCTCGAGCACGACGATTCGCTGTTGTCGCGCGCGCTCGTGCAGCGGTTCTGCGAGGCGTTCGCGGTCGACCGCTGCAGCCTCATGCGCGTCGACGACCGGCATCTGCACATCGCCGCGCATCGCGGGATGGATCCCAATGTCGCTGGCCGCGTGAAGCAGCCACTGGGCGAGGGCGTCGCCGGCTGGGTGGCGCATCACCGCAAGCCGGTGCTCATGAAGAAGACCGGAGATGCCTCTCCCGTGCGTGCCACCGGGGTCGATCACTACAACTCCGACTCGTTCGTGTGCGTGCCGCTCGTGCACAAGAACCGCTTGCTCGGTGTGCTGAACTTGAGCAACAAGCGCGACGGCAAGGCCTTCGACGAGACGGACCTGGATCGCGCCATGATGGCGAGTTCGGTGCTGTCCATGGCGATGGGAGTGCGCGAGTACGCGCAGGGGGGCGGGTCCAGCGGCCTCGCGATCGCCGACGCCGGCGACCAGACAAGCGATGATGCACCGGCCGCGGTCCGCGGTCCTCGCTCGCTCGAGCAGCGCGAGCTGCCGCCGTTCGAGATGCGCGGCTAGCCGCAGCAGTCGGTACACCGGCGGGCGCTGCTCCATGGCGGAGCGGCGCCCGTTCGCGGTGAGGTGGCCGCGCTACGCGCGCATCAGGCGCTCGACCAGCTCGGCCAGCGCCTGGCGGTGCGACGCGAACGCCAGCTCGTCGGGCAGCGCGTCAAGCGGGAACCACGCCAGTTCGATCGCATCGTCGCCGGCGCGCTCCTCGCCGCCCGTCGCATCGCCGGTGTACAGGATGAGTACGGCACGCACGCGCGGATCGTCAAAGCCGGCGTACACCCCGAACAGCCCGGTCAGTTGGGCGATGACGCCGGTCTCTTCTTGCAGCTCGCGCACGGCGCTCTGTTCCGGCGTCTCGCCCGCCTCCATGAATCCCGCGGGCAGGCACCACCAGCCGGCGCGCGGCTCGAACTTGCGCTTCACCAGCAGCACGCAGCCGTCCCGCACCAGGATCACGCCGGCCGCCGGGACCGGGTTGCGGTACCAGATGTACGCGCACGACGGACACGTCGGCCGCATGACGCCATGCTCGGCCGCCATACCCATGGCGGTCGCACAGCGCGGACAGTAACTCGGACTGAACGGTGACATCATGCGCAGTGTAACGCAGGTGCGCGCACGACGAGCCATACCGTGCCGGTCCCCAAATGCGATCGCCGGTCCGACCACATGACGGTCGGACCGGCGAAGTCCTGCCGGATCGTGGGGGCGCCGCGCTGCACCATCACAGCCTTACTTCGCCCCATGCTGGCACCTTTCGGTGACAGGCTGGATGGAACGACGCCCCCCGAGCCGGCGGCCGGTGGGTCGCGCCACGGCACATGCTGCCTGCCGCAAGTGGCGCCGCTCGGAACGCGCTCGGCTATCGCTTGTCCTTCGACTGATCGCGCAACTGCTCACGGAGTTCCTGCAGCTCCTGCTTGAGCTGGCGGATCTCCTCACGGAGCTCGTCGGTGTCGCCGCCGGCCTTCGTGTCCCATCGATACCCCCGTGCCCCCCGCCCGGGTTCCGGATTTCCACGCAGCCCGGGTGCCCGCGGCGCGATCCGCACCCGGGCCGGGCCGTCGCCGAACGAGTCGCCGTCGCGCGCGCCGAGGTCGGCCTGGATGTCCTTCCGCACGCCCCGGCGCTGGACGACGATGTCGACCCTGCCGTCATGCTTGTCCAGCTCGCGCACCAGTTCATCCGGTGCGTCGACTGTCGCGCCCTCGATCTTGACGATGATGTCGCCCGCTCGCAGACCGGCCTTCTGCGCTGGCGTGTCCTCGAGCACCTGGACCACGAGCACGCCCGCGTCGCCCTCGGCGCCGAGCGCGTCACTCAACTCGCTGTTGAGCTTCTCGACACGCACACCCAGACGGCCGCGCCCCTGCGACGGCATGAAGTACATGTCGCCGTTGCGGCCCTTCAGCCCGCGCAACTCCTTGAGCCCCTCAAGCCCCCGCATGCCTTCAAGACCTTTCATGCCCTTGATCTCGACCTTGCCGTCCGGGCCCTCGAACATCTTGATGTCGAGGTCCTTGAGCTTGTCCTCGAGCTCGTCCTCCGGTACTTCACGGCCGTTGATGATGACGCGGCGGTGCACGTCGCCGTCTCGGCTGTCCTTCGAATAACTCTTGCTGTGGCGGTCGCCGTCACGGCTGTCATCCGTGCGCGGGGCACGGGGCGCGCGCGGCGAAAGTGGCGCGCGCGGGGCGGCCGGCGGCACCGGGACCTCGACCCTGCTGTCATCGTCGACCGACATCTCGCCCACGGTCAGCGTCAGCGACCGGCGCTCGCCGTCCCGCCAGACACTGAGTGACGCGGTGCGGCCCGGCGCGGTGTCGCGCACGAGCGTGCGCAGGTCGGCGGGTTCGGTGACGGTGCGCGAGTTGTAGCTCAGGATGACGTCGCCCTTGCGCAGCCCCGCCTTGTCGGCCGGGCTGTCGTCCTCGACCTGGCTGACCAGCAGACCGTCGCGGTCGAGGTCGAGGCCGCGGCGCATGTCTTCGCTGATGGCCTGGGTGGTGACTCCAAGCCAGCCGCGGCCAGCCGCGAATGTGGGAGCGGCCGCGATCGCGAGCAGTGCAGTCGCGAGCAGCCAGTGCGAGAACTTCGAACGCATGGTCTTCCTCCTGATGGGTCTCGCCGAGCGGGCCGCCTTGCGGTACTCAAGAGGCCCGGGCTAGCGTGGTTGTTGGCGGGGAACTGCCGGCGAATGGCTTGGCCGTCGCAGGGGATAGACAGTCCGACCCTGCGAATGGTTCTGTCCCCACCCCGAGATTTCTCCCGGCGCGGTTACGACCCACCCCAAGGCGGCCCCGGCTCCATGAAGGTCAGAGACGTGTTAAGCGTGGAAATCGAGGACATCGCGCTCGGCGGCAAGGCGCTGGCGCGCGTCGACGGCAAAGTGGTGTTCGTGGACCGCGGCCTGCCGGGCGACCGCGTGCAGGCCCGGATCACCAAGACCAACAAGCGCTTTGCCGAGGCGCGCCTCGTGGCGGTGGAGCGCGCCGCCCCGGCACGCGTGCCCGCGCGCTGCGTGCACGTCGACCGCTGTGGCGGCTGCCGGCTCCAGGAACTGCCCTACGAGGCGCAGGCGGCGCTCAAGGAACGCCAGGTGCGCGAGGCGCTGCGACATCTGGGCGGCATCGCCGATCCGCCGGTGCGCAGCATCGTCGTCGCACCCTCGGCGTGGCACTACCGGAACAAGATGGAGTACAGCTTCATGCCGCAACCGGGCGCGCACGCCGAAACACCCGTGCTCGGCATGCACGAGCGCGGCACGTTCGACCGCGTCTTCGAACTCACCGAGTGCTGGCTGCCATCGCCGCTCACCGTGCAGATCGTGCGCTTCACGCAGGAGTTCGCGCGCACGCATGCCTGGCGCGCCTACCACCCGTCGCGCCACGACGGTGTCGCGCGCTTCCTCACCGTGCGCCACCTGCCGCACACCGCCAGCTGCGCGGTGCATCTGCTCGCGGCCTCGGACGACCTGCCGGGGCTCGAGACGTGGGCGCGGGGCGTGGCCGCGCTGTCCCCCGAAGTGCGCACCGTGACGCTCGGGGTGAACCGCAGCCGCGCCAACGTGGCGTTCGCCGAGGAGGAACGTGCGCTGGTCGGCGATGGTGTCATCGTCGAGAAACTGCTGGGGCTGGAGTTCGAGGTCGTCGGCAATGCCTTCCTGCAGACCAACAGCAGGCAGGCCGAGCACCTCTACACCGGCGCGATCGCGGCCGCCCAGTTGACCGGCAACGAGCGCGTGCTCGACCTCTACAGTGGCGCCGGCACGCTGACGCTGCTGTTCGCGCGCGCCGCGGCCGAGGCGGTGGGCGTCGAGAGCGTGGCCGAGTCGGTCGAGCGTGCGCACCGGAACGCGGTGCGCAACGGGCTCGCGAACGCGCGCTTCGAACTGGGCGAGTCGCGCGCCGTGCTGCGCGAGTGGGCGCGCGGCCAACGCGCCGGTGCGCCCAGGCCCGACGTCGTGGTGGTCGACCCGCCCCGCGCCGGGCTCCATCCACGAGTCGTGGTGCGCGTTGCGGAACTGGCGCCGTCACGCATCGTGTACGTGTCGTGCAATCCGGCCACGCTGGCGCGCGACCTCAAGGACTTCGCGGGACTCGGCTGGCGCACGGTGGAAGTGACGCCCTACGACATGTTCCCGCACACTCCGCATATCGAGAGCGTGACGCGGCTCGAACGAGCCTGACCTCTCCCAGCCACGGAATCGTGAGCATGGGCGGCGACCTCGGTGGCGGACCGCGGCGTGCGCGGCCAGCGGCCCGGCCACGCCGGTGGGGCCGCCGGCACGCGCTTCACAGAGACCTGTGTCGCGTGCGGCCATGCCGCCGTGCTACGATTTTCGGCCATGCACACACTCTCGAACTCCATCGCCGGGGCAGCGCTGGCCGCCCTGCTGTCCGCCACCGCCGGCGCCCCCGCTGCCCACGCCCAGACCAGTACCGCCGCCGACTCGGGGGTCCTCGTGGTGTTCGATCAGCTCACGCCGGTCGCGCACGAGAAGTTCGTGTGGCAGAACATGGGCGACTCCATCGTCGTGACCGCATCCGCACGCCGCACGCTCCAGGATGATACCGGCGAGCGGCATGTGTTCGAGAAGAACATGGTCGTCGTGGTGGACGCGCGCGACTATGGCCTCATGCGCTACCTGTCGGACCAGAAGTTCCAGGGCAAGGCGGTGGTGCGCGGAGTGCTGCCCGGCGACACCGTGCTCACCTACTTCACCGAGGATGACCGTGGCGGCAGCGGCATCCGGCTGGTGCAGCCGCCGGGGCGGCTGTTCGTCATCGATACGCCGATGTTCACGCTGTTCGACGTGCTGTGCCGCAGCCTTGCAGGCAAGGAGTTCCAGACCCGGCGCGTCCAGTTGCTCACCATGACACCGGACACGCTGCTCATGCCGGCCGCCACGATCACGCGCGGCAAGCTTGACACGCTCACGGTCGGAACGCGCAAGGTGACCGCCCAGCGTTACACGCTCGAGGACCCGAGCATCCGCTTCGAGCTGTGGACCGATGCCAGGAGCCGGTTGTTGCGGCTGTCCCACCGGGCCAGCGGCATGAGCGTCGAGCGCGCACCCGATGCGCCCAAGACCGTGAAGCCGCGTCCACGAGCGCGCGCTCCCAGCAAGCGTTAGCCCCGCGCGCGGCGTTCGAGCCAGTCGGTGAGCAGCCGGACGCCAAACGCGTTGGGACCGCGAGACGATTCGGGCCGCTCGCTGTAGGTCCATGCCGTGCTCGCGATGTCGAGGTGGGCCCACGGCAGTCCCTGCGCGAAGTGCGACAGGAAACCGGCGGCGGTGCACGAGCCGCCCTCGCGACGTTCGTTCGAATTCACCAGGTCGGCCGTATCGCCCTTCATCTCGGTCAGGAATTCACTCCACATCGGCATGCGCCAGAGCCGCTCACCGGTGCGCTCGCCGGCGGCATGCAACTCGGTGGCGAGCGCATCGTCGGAGGTGAACAGACCCGCCGCGTGCCGGCCGAGCGCGATCGACATCGCGCCGGTGAGTGTCGCCAGGTCGACCACGGCCACGGGCCGGAAACGCCTGGCGTAGACCAGCGCATCCGCCAGCAGCAGCCGGCCTTCGGCGTCGGTGTTCGTGACCTCGATGGTGGTGCCGTCCATCGCCCGGACGACGTCGCCGGGCTTCATGGCACGGCTGCCGATGGCGTTCTCCGCGCTGGGGATGAGCCCGACGAGCCGGAACGGCAGCTTGAGCGTGCCGAGCGAGGCGAACAGTCCGATGACGGCGGCCGAACCGCTCATGTCGTACTTCATCTTGCTCATGCCCTCGCGCGGCTTCAATGACACGCCGCCGGTGTCGAACGTCACGCCCTTGCCGATGACCACGACGGTCGCGACCTTGGCGCCTTTCTTCACGCCCGCGGGCTCTTTCACGAGCTCGATGAAGCACGGCGGGTGCGGACTGCCGCGCCCGACGGCGAGCACGCAGCCCATGCCGAGCCGCTCCATGGCTGCGACGTCGTACACCGTGGCCCGCGCCCCGACCTGCTTGGCGACTTCCCGTGCGCGCGCCGCGAGCGCCGCGGGCGGCAGGTCCTGCCCCGGCGTGCTGGCAAGGTCGCGCGCCAGGCCCACAGCCTCCCCGCGCGTCACCCCGGCCTCGAACGCCGTCTTCACGGACGCGCTCGGGGCCTTGGCGGTGAGCCACTCCGCCCGCGTCAATGCGGGCTTGCCGCCCCCCGACAGGTACGCGGTATGGCGATGGTGCCCGAGCACGAGCCCCTGGCCGGCGGCGCGGGCGAGTGCGGGCGTGCCTTCGACCGCTTCCGGCAATGCCAGCGCGAGCTCACCGGCCGCGAGGTCGCGCGCCCGGCGCATCGCGGTGGCCGCCGCCGCGAGCACACGGCGCTCATCGAGTTCGGCGGCGGGGCCCAGCCCGACCAGCAGCACACGCTTGGCCTTGACGCCGGCCGAGTAGAGCAGTGCGGTCTCGCCCGGACGGCCGGCGAAGTCCCCGGACGACAGCACGGCCTTCAGCGCGCCCCCGCTCAGGCGGTCGAGCCGGGCGGCCAGGCTGTCCTTCGCGAGCGCACCCTCGAACACGCCCACCGCGAGCAGGCCGGCGGGGCGGGTCACGACATCGGCGCGTCGGATCGAGATCTCCATGGGGCGGTGGTCTCCGGGAGGGCATGAAAGGAGGGCGGCGAGGTTCAGGAGGTCACGACAGCTGGCCGGGAGCACCTTACGCCGCGTGCCTCGGCGCGGCCAGTCCGACCGACCCGATCACCAAGGGCAAACGAAGTCGCTCAAGAGTGAACCCGAGGGACCAGTTTCGCGAAGAATCACCGCCACTTGATTCGTGGAACGCGTCGCCGTGCGATGGGGAATCGCGATATGTCAAGGCCCGCGCTATTCATATTCTACCTTTGTATCACGCCATTGCGTTGCTCAAACTCATCGCTCACGACCAGCCATGGCGGTCGTGGCAGTACGCCGCAGCAACACCCAAGCAGTGCCACATCGGACCTGCGCTCGGTACCTTGCCGAGGCCGGTGACTGGCACCGCGCTGCGGATCACTCTCTCCACCCGGAGGTTTCACCGTGAAGTTCTCCAACCCCAGTTTTTCCGTGTCCCTGCGCACGGCGGTCATCCTCGCGATGGCCGTCACACTCGGCGCCTGCAGCCGCAGCCAGCATGTCACCGACTCGGTCTCGGGCCCGGTGCGTGTCGGCGCCGGCACCGACGTCGTCGTCGGCTGCCCCACTCTCATCGCGAACACGCAGGCGGCCCCGAGCGTGTTCTCCACAGCGTCGGCGTCGCTCCCTCAGTTCCGTAGCGGCCGTCTGCGCCTCGAGGCGGTCGGCGACATCGCTGCCTTGCCCTCGATCGAGGCCCTCGGCGCATGCATGTCGTCCGCCACGCCCAGCATCTTCGCGATCGGCGGCCATGCCAATGTGTTCCTGAGTGGCACCACCACGTCGATCTCGGGGCCGATGACGTTCGGCGCGCTGCCGAGCGGCGGCCTCATTGGCGAACCCGGCGTCGTCGTCGGCCAGGATGCCAATGGCAACGTGCTCGAGATCGTCTGGCCACAGCTGGCCGGCACGGGCATCGGTGCGCCGATCCTGCGTATCCAGCTCGCCAAGTGGAACTCGTTCAACGTCGGCGTCGCCAAGCTCGACATCGTGTGGGACATGGCGATCCAGCAGGACGCCAATATCCACTACATCTCGGGCCGCACGAACGCCATCCCGACCGATGGCTCCTCGGTGGTCCCGGGCGGCGCAGCGATCGTTCCGTGCCCCGCGACGCTGGGTGCGGGTGGTGCGGTCACCACGTTGCTCGCCAGTGTGCCGCGCTGGACGGCCAGGGGGCTGCGCGCCGAGATCGTCGGCGACGTCGCGCTCGGCACGTTGGCGGCGGCGGGTCCGTGTGCAGCGGCTGCGGTCCCGAGCATCCAGTTCACCGGCGGTACGGGCTCGATGAAGCTGTCGGGCACGAACACGACGGTGTCGCAGACCGCGACGCTGACCTTCCCCGCACTCGTGTTCCCGGGCCTCGCCCTGGAGGCAGGGGTGGTCATTGCGAACGATGCCAACAAGAACGTGCTCGAGATCATCTGGCCCGGTCTGGCTGGCCTCGCCCCCGGCCCGCCGATCCTGCGGCTGCAGCTCGCCCGGTGGACCGCGGCAGCCGTTCCTGGCCGCAAGGTCGACTTCGCCATGCGCTTCAATGCGATCGGCCCCGATGGCCTGCCGGCGTCGTTCACCGCCAGCGCCACCGGCGTCACGCTGCCGGCGATCCAGTAATAAGCCTCAGCGCAGCCTGCTTCCAGCCAACGGCCCGCTCTCACGAGCGGGCCGTTGGTGTGCCCGGGCAGCAGCTCGTCAGGCGCCTGGAGCGGGCCCCCCCGGCCCGGGTCTGTGACGAGCCAGAGCACCGAGCCCGCTGTCGAGCCGGCCCGCGGCACGGGTCCGGGGGGCTGGATCGCACGAATCGCGCCCCACCCAGCGTTCAGCAGCAGCGCACTTCGCGCTCCGGGACTGGACTGGGTTAGGCAGGACTGAACGATACGCGCGCTTCCGGGCCAGTCCGGGCAGTCCGAGCGAACAGCGTTCGACCCCGCTGAACGCGATGTGAATAAATGCGTTAAGACCACTCACGCATTGTATTTTGCAGCCCCCATTTGCACACTTATCCATAGGAGGGTGGTCCATTCGGCGCCCTTCCAGCGGTCCCTGCGAATGCATGGACGAGACCAGTTTCCGGGTCGTGGCGCGATCCGACGATCAGGTCGTCCGTGCGGAACACCCATGCGGCTCCACTCTCTCTCCCCTTGGGAGGCCACACCGATGAATCTCTCCAACCACAAGCTCCTGCTCCCGGTTCGCGCCGTACTCGTCCTCGCCACGGCCCTCGGCCTCGGCGCCTGCAGCCGCTCCCAGCACGTCTCCGACTCCGTCGCTGGCCCCGGCCGCATCGGCGCCGGCACCCAGGTCGTCGCGGGCTGCCCCACGCTGATCGCGAACGACATCAACACCGCGTTCGACTTCAATGTCGAGGTCGGCGCGGTCGTTCAGTTCCGTCCCAACCGCATCCGCATCCAGACCGTCGGTGATGCCGCCGAAGTCAGCATCAACGCCGCCGGGCCGTGCGCGGCCACCGACATCCCGAGCATCAACTTCATCAGCGGGCACGCCAACGTGTTCGTGAGCGGCACCACCCAGAGCATCACGACCAGCGGCAGCCGCCTGACGTTCGGCGCCCTGCTGTTCCCGGGTGCGTTGCTCGAATCCGGCGTGGTCGTCGCGCAGGACGCGCAGGGCAACGTGCTGGAGTGGGTGTGGCCGGAGCTGGCCGGCATCGGCGTCGGCTCGCCGATCATGCGTGTGCAGTTGGCAGCGTGGAACACGGCGCTCGTCAACGCCGGCACGCTGCTCGACGTGACGTGGGATGTGACGGCCGAACAGGATGGCGTCCTGACCACGTTCAAGGGTCACTGTGAAGGCATGGCGATGGACGGCACTCCGGTGATCCCGGCCGGCCTCAGCATCCTGCCGTGCCCCGCTACGCTCGCGGGCACCAGCGGCCAGATCACGAACGTGATGGCCGACATCGTCCAGTTCCGCAGCAGGCGCATCCGCTTCGAAGCCCGCGGCGACGTGCCGTCGCGCGCCATCGAAGCCTCGGGCTTCTGCGCCGCGGCCGACGCGCCTTCGATCGTCTACACGGGCGGCTCGGCCAATGTGTTCCAGGCCGGCACGAACACGTCGGTCACCAGCACCGGTCGCGCGCTGACGTTCGGCCCCCTGCCGTTCCCCGGCTTCGCCGCGGAACCGGGCGTGGTCGTCACGAGCGACGCCGACAAGAACGTGCTCGAGATCGTGTGGCCCGGTCTGGCAGGCCTGCCGCCTGGCCCGCCGGTCCTGCGCCTCCAGCTCGCAAAGTGGAACAGCTGGGTCCGTACGGGTCGCGCACTCGACTTCCGCATGACCTACAACGCCCGTGGCGCCGATGGTTCGACCGCCACGTACGACGTCGTCGCGAACGGCATCGTACTGCCGCAGCAGCGCTAGTCTTCAGCTCGCGATACACGAACGGCTCGCTCCCTTCGGGGGGCGGGCCGTTTCGCGTCGCCCAGGGCTCGGGGGGCCGGGCGCGAGCCGCTCCCGCACGGCCGCACGGTCACCGCTGGGGATCTGCGACGGTGCCCGGGAGCGGCGGGGCGCACGATGTCCTCGCGAACGGCCCCTGGGACGCCCGGCCGTGGGCTTGACATGCGCCGAACGGCGCGCGTGATGAGCTTGCTTCCGTCGCGCGCGGCGGGCATCCTGTCAGGGCCATCCCGCAGGATTTGCGGATCGCGCAGACGCTGCCAACCCATCTGCCCCCAGCCCCGGCATGGACGCCGGGTCCGCATGGAGGATCACCCATGAACATCCGCCACACCACGCTGTCCTTCCTCGCCGCCCTCTCGCTGGTCATGCTCGCAGGCTGCAGCAAGAAGGCCGCCGACGGTGCCTCGACTGCTGGCGCCAGCAGCGACAGCCTGCTCGCTTCGAGCCCCATCGAGCCGCCGCAGGGACAGTTGCAGCCGCAGACCGACTTCCAGCCGCAGACCACGCCGCCGGCCGCCACGCCGACGCCGACCAGGACGAACAAGCCGGCCGCCACGCCGAAGCCCAAGCCGGCGCCGCCCGCGGCTCCGACGGCCACGCTCGCTGCGGGCACGGGCCTCAAGATCACCGTGGGGGCTGCGCTGTCCTCGGAGACCGCGTCGATCGGTCAGGAGTGGCAGGGCACGATCGCCGAGGCCGTCACGGTCGGCAATCTCGCACCGTTCCCGGCGGGCAGCATCGTGCATGGCATCGTCGATGGCGTGAAGCCGGCCCAGAAGGGCGATCGCGCGGTGCTCGTGTTGCGCGTCACCTCGATCGAGGCGAACGGCAAGACGCATGGCCTGAGTGCCACGGCAGACAGCATCATCGCGGGCTCCACACGCGCGCGCAACGTCGGCTCGGTGGCGGGCGGTGCTGCCGCTGGCGCACTGATCGGCCGCGCGGTCGGCGGTTCGGGCAAGGGCGCGCTCATCGGCGGGCTCATCGGTGGCGCTGCCGCCACGGGCGTAGTGGCCAGCAGCAAGGGCTACCAAGCCACGGTGAAGGAAGGCGCGGAGATCGTGTTCCACGTCGACCACGACACCAAGCTCAAGCTGTAGCGCCTGCGCTCCAGAGTATGGGCGCCCCCGGCGGGGACTCGTTCCCGCCGGGGGCGTCTTCATTCCGATCAGCCCTGACGAACCGGCTCCAGATGGACGCCGGGCGCACCCCCCGGTACGCGCTCCCGACCGCGACTGCCCGCAGCCGTACACATGGCCCGGGCAGACAGAATGCACCCGTTGTCGCGCAACGAGTTGGCGACACACGAACCCGGCACGAGGGGTGCAATTCCTCATGGGCACGAACGGTTTTCTTCCCTGCTCTGGGAAGTCACGCGGCCGCACGACGGCCGCTCCTCATGGAGGTCTCTCCGAATGAAGCAGATCTGGCTCAGCATGATGGCCCTGGCCGCGCTCGCGCTCGCGGGTTGCGGCAAGTCGACCGACGCATTGCAGGCCAACGCTGGCGGCGGTGCGCCCCCCGGCAGCGACGCGGCCCAGGTCGCCGCGGTGGTCGACAACAATCCCGAATACGTCAATGAAGACGTGTTCCAGTCCGAACAAGTCGGTTCGCTCGAGATCGGCGGCGGCTTCGCCGCCGTGCGACCGTTGCGCTTCTGGCGGCAGATCACCCATGTCGAGCGCAGCCGCGACGTCGAGTTCGGTTCGCCGGACCCCGCCGGCAGGCCGACGCTCGCCTTGGTCACGCTGCACCGCCACCTCACCGGCACGTTCCATCTCCTGGCCGGCTCGGTCGACACCGCCGACACGTCGCGCACGCGCATCGACAAGCCGATCGACGACCAGTGGACGCGCCGGATCCTGCTGGAGCGCGTGCATCTGCCCAACGACAGCCTGCGCTGGCGACTGGTGGGTACGTCGGGCGCTGAAGTCCGGACGCAGGCTGGCTCGACCCACCTCGTGAGCATCCGCATCCAAGCCGCCGGGGTCGACACGACGATCACCGACCCGCTGGCGATGCACCGTCTGCGCCGCATCGTGTGCTTGCAGCCAGACTCACCGGTGACGCTGACCGCCACGACCCGCAACGCCAGCGACGTGGTGTTGTTCTACGGCCGCGATGCGCGCCGCCGCTTCGTCAACAACGGTGATGGCACGCACACGCTCATGTTCCCGAGCGGCCGCTTCGCCGGGCTCGCCCACTTCGGCGTCGACGCGCTGTCGCATGGCACGCTGTTCGACGACGCGACGGCTTACGATTCGAACGCCTGGATCTTCCCGTACGCGGTCGATCCGGCACGCGGGCCGGTGGCTGGCCGCTGACGCTTGCAGCGGAAGTGCGGGAATCACGCCACGGGCGGCTCGTCCCCATTGGGACGGGCCGCCCTTCGGCGGACCTGGGTCGCCACTTGGCAGGACGGGCCGGCTCCCCGCGGGGCCCGGGCCGGCTCCCGGCAACGGACCGGCCCAGCCGCAAGCCCCTCGGCCGCACGTGATGCCGTGCGTGCCGGCATCACGTCCGCGCGATGAGCCGGGCCGGCCCGGTCAGTGCACCAGCGGCTTCGCCGCCTGCTTGCCCCACAACTGCGCCAGCCGCAGGTCGCGGCCACAGCCCAGACGATAGCTGCGATAGCGCAGCGGGTCCTTGAGCCAGAAGTCCTGATGGTATTCCTCGGCCGGCCAGAACGTCCCGCCCGCCAGGATCTGCGTCACGATCGGCTTCTTGAGCACGCCCGACGCTTCGATCGCGGCCTTGCTGGCCTGGGCCGACTGGCGCTGGCGCTCGTTGGCGGTGAACACGGCCGAGCGGTACTGCCGGCCGCGGTCGCAGAACTGACCGTCGCCCTGCGTCGGGTCGATGGCGTGCCAGAACAGGTCGAGCAATTTGTCGTAGGTGGTCTGCGCGGGATCGAACGTCACCTGCACGGACTCGTAGTGGCCCGTGGTGCCGGCGCTCACTTCTTCATAGGTCGGGTGCTGTTCGGGGCCGCCGGCGTAACCCGAGACCACCGACAGCACGCCGGGCTGGCGCTCGAACTGCGTCTCGCCACACCAGAAGCAACCCATCGCGAACACCGCGACCTCGTTGCGCGCGGCACCGGCGGCCGGGGTGGCCGGCTTGGCGGTGGCCTGCTTGCCGGGCGCCGTGCCGCCAGCGGCCCCGGGAGACACCGCGGCGGCGACCGCGAACGAGCAGGCGAGTACGGCGGCGAAAACGCGACGGATCATGGTGGTCCTCTCAGGAACGGCTTGTCGTGGAGATCCAACGGCCAGGAACGCCCAGAGTCACGACTGTCCGGCCGGCTTGCACATGGCGTTCAGTGCCAGCGAGCCTTGCGGCGGGGGTTCGACCCACAGAACGTCCGGTTCGCCTGCGCGTGACCGCCGCGGCGTCACGGCGGTGTCAGTTCATCGTCTCGCCGTCGTCGTCCGCATCGGCGCCCGTGCCGCCGCCCTCGGACGTGGTGCGCCGGCGGGTGAACAGCTCGGCCCACTCCGCCAACTCCTTCTTGGACAGAGACAGCGGCTTGTCGTCGGCGGGGGATGCGGCGTCCGTGCCGGGCTTGTCGCTGGATTCGCTACCCACGCTGCCGAACGCCGAGGCCAGGAACAGGTCGCCGAGCGAGATGTTCGCGCCCATCGCACGGGCGTGCCGGGCCACTTCGATGTCCGAGGTCACCACCGTGATCTCCTCGTCACCGCCGATGCGCTTCTCGACGATGTGCCGGATGACGTCATCGGCGGTCTCGGGTGGGCGCGAGTACTGGATCTGCACGCGGCCGTTCGGTTCGTCGCGCCCGCCGCCCTGCTGGCCGTCGAACACGATGAGGAAGCGCACGTTGTTGCCGCCCATCATCCATGCCAGCAGGTTCGTGAGCAGGTCGCGGGAATCGCGCAGCGTGCGGTTGGCCCCGGGTTTCAAGCGGGGCGAGCGCAGGATGACGTTGTAGCCGTCGATGATGACCAAGCGGGCGTCCATCCGTGCATGGTCGGGCCGCGGGCGCTCGCTCGTCAATGCCGCGGGCCGCGAGCATGGCGGCCCCGCGGCCCCCGGATGGCGATGATCATGCGCGGCGGACCGAGTGTCCTGCGCCGCGGATGGAGCGCTACAACCCGCCCTTCGACGTGTGCAGGATGCGGCCGCCCACACCCACGGCCCAGCCGCGCAGCGCATCCACGAACCAGACGTCGTTCAACGCCTGCGCCGAGGGCGCGACCTGCGGCGCCCAACTGGCGCCGCCATTCTGCGTCTTGAGCACCAGGCCCGAGCCGTTGGTGCCGACTGCATAACCGGTGAGATCGTCGGTCATGTGCAGGCCATCGATCTGGTTGGCTGCACCGAACGAGCCCAGGTTCCACTGCAGCGAGTCCGCGGTCGCCGTGGTGTTCGGATTCACGCCCGAACCACCGCCCGCGATCGCGCGCGTGTTCGACAGGCGCCACACCGCGCGCACGCCGAGCGCGGTGACCGCCGGCTGCACCACGTACCAGCTGCGGCCAGCGTCGTGCGTGCCCGCGATGACGCCGGTCTCGCCCACCGCCCAGCCGTTGGCCGTGTCGCTGAACGACACGCTGTTCAACTGCTGCGCCGTGGGGTTGAGTTTGTTCCACGACGCCCCGGCGTTCGTGGTGCGCAGGATCGTGCCGTTGGCGCCCACCGCCCAGCCGTTCGAGGTGTCGGCGAAGCACACGCCGAACAGGTTGTTGGCGGTGCCCGTGTTCGTGAGCCGCGTCCACGACGTGCCGCCGTTGCGCGTGCGCATGACCGTGCCGTTGTGACCCACGGCGAAACCGGTGGCGCCGGTCGTGAACCAGACATCGTTGAGGTTGAAACTGGTGCCGCTGGCCTGTGCAGCCCACGATGCTCCGGCGTCCGTGGTGCGCACAACCGTGCCGGCATCACCCACCGCCCAGCCATTGCGGCCGTCGGGGCGGAAGAACACGCCATTCAGGTCGTTGATCGTGGCGCTGGTCTGCACATACCAACCCGGCTGCACGATCACCGCCACCATCGCCGTGTCGGCCTTGCCGCCGGCCGCGGCGATGAGCGCGGTGACGCCCTCGCCGGTCGCGGTGACGAGCCCGCTGGACGAGACCGTGATGACGCTGGGGTCACCACTCGTCCAGTCGAATGCCGCGCCGGCGACCGCGACGTTGTTGGTATCGAACGCGGCGGCGGTGAAGCGGCGCGTGGCCCCGAGCACGAGTGTGTCGGTGGGCGGCGTCAGCACGACCGCCGACAGCGGCGGCAGCGGTGGCGCGGTCACCCGCGACGAACCGCATTCGCAACCGGTGAAGCTCGCGGCGCACACGGTCACGATCAGGGCGGCCAGCGGGAATCGGTTTCGGCGCATGGGATTGGGTCTCCGGTGAGGCTCCGGGGCGCCCCGGTGAGCGCGGCGGACGTCGCGGCGAATGATAGGGCAGGCGGCCTCGCCGGGCCGCCCGGACGGTCCCCGGGGTTATCGGCCGCCGGGGGCCGCGGCATGACCCCCGTGGCGACCGCGCCGGACGCCGCGCGAGCCGCGGCCCGGGCGGGCGGGGCTCCCCAGACTCACGCTCGACCGAACAGAGCCCCCCGACCCCGCGACCGTCCATCGCACCCGAACGACCGCCCTGCCGGCGGGCGCGAATCCGTCCGCGCCGGTGGCCGTACGCTTGTCGGCCCGCAAGCCGCGACCTAGTGTCTCGGCTCGCATGCCGCGCCGCCCCTCCCGGAGGCGTGGTCTGGCGGGCGCCCCCACGCGGGCGACCCCGCGACTACTCCCTGCCCAGAGGACGACATGCTCCAGGTTCGCAATGTCACCAAGGTCTACGACGGCCGCCCGGTGGTGAACGACGTCAGCTTCGATGTCGCCGCCGGCGAGATCTTCGCCCTGCTCGGCCCCAACGGCGCCGGTAAGACCACGCTCATCCGCATGATCACCGACATCCTCCGTCCCGACGCCGGCACGGTGACGTTCGATGGCCGTGCGGTCGGCGGGCCGGACCGGCCGCGCATCGCGTACCTGCCCGAAGAGCGCGGGCTCTACAAGAAGGTGCCGGTGCTGGACGCGCTCGCGTACTTCGGCGAGCTCAAGAGCATGAGCGCAGCCGAATCGCGCCGCGAATCCATCACGCTGCTCGAGGAGTTCGGCCTCGCCGCTTGGGCCAAGAAACAGGTCGGTGCGCTGTCCAAGGGCATGCAACAGAAGCTGCAGTTGTGCACCGCGCTGATCGGCAAGCCGCAGTTGCTGATTCTCGACGAGCCGTTCTCGGGCCTGGATCCCATCAACGTCGCGGTGCTCGAAGACGTCCTGCGGCGCCGGCGCGCCGAGGGCACCACCGTGCTGCTGTCGACGCACCAGATGAACAAGGTCGAACAGCAATGCGACCGCGCGCTCATGATCAACCGCGGCCACATGGTGCTGTATGGCAAGGTCGGCGAGATCCGCCGCCAGTACGCCGAGAACGTCTTCGAGCTGCACGCCGATGGCACACCGCGCAGCGTGGCCGGCGTGAAGTCGATGGAGTCCGCCAACGGTCACTGGCTGCTCGCGCTCGAGAAGGCGTCGCACCCGGCCGCCGTGCTCAAGGCGCTGCTCGACCAGGGGCTCGCCGTGCGTGCGTTCATCCCGGTCGTGCCGCCGCTCGAAGACATCTTCGTGCACGTCGTCGAGGCCGGTGTGGGGCTGGACCAGGGCAAGAGCGGGCCGCCCACCATCGACGAGCCCTTCACGGCGGGAGGTGTGCGATGACGTTCTCGTTCCCAAAGGTCATGACCATCGCGCGCCGCGAGTACCTCACCACGGTCAAGCGGCCGGCGTTCATCATCTCGCTCCTGCTGACGCCCGCGATCTTCTTCGTGGCCGGCATCTTCTCGACCCAGTCGCAGGTCGATGACCAACTCGCCCGCATGTCGCGCGCGCAGGTGGTCGCACTCGTGGATTCGTCGGGGCTGTACGCCAACGCGCCGCTCACCTACGAGTACCAGGCCCCCGCGGCCGTGAGCCTCGATCCGCGTGAGGCCGCGAAGCCCAAGCCGCCACGCAAGACCGTGCCGGTCATCTTCAGGCACTTCGACAGCCAGGCGGTGGCGCTCGATTCGCTCGAACAAGGCCACGTGAAGCAAGTGCTGGTCGTGGGCAGCGACTTCCTCGACTCCGGCCGGCTGCGGCTCTACGAGCACGACACGCGCGTGTTCACGAGCGGCGCCGACGACCGGCCGCTGCGCAACTGGCTCACGCGCAGCCTGCTCACCGGACAGGCCGACTCGTTGCGCATCGCGCGGACGCTGCTGCTGGGGCGTTCGATCGACTTCTACACCCAGGACCGCGAGGGCCGCTGGGGCCTGAAGGACGACGCCAAGGAACTGGCGGGCTTCCTGCTGCCGTTCGCGATCGGCTTCCTGCTCGCCATGGCCATCATCACCGGCGGCCAGTACCTGCTCCAGGGCGTCAGCGAGGAGAAGGAGACGCGCATCCTCGAGTCGCTGCTGTGCTCGGTGTCGCCGGATGAACTGCTGGCCGGCAAACTGTTCGGGCTGGGCAGCGCCGGGCTCACGCTGGTCGCGGTGTGGATCACCGCGGGCGCATTCGCCGGCGGCAGCGCGCTGGCGTTCATGAACGTCAGCCTGCCGCTGTCGCTGCTGGTGTGCGGGCTCCTGTACTTCCTGTTCGGGTACCTGTTCTACGCCAGCCTCATGATCGGCATGGGCGCGATCACCTCGAACCTGCGCGAGGCGACGCAGTACTCCGGCTACCTCACCATCCTCGTCGTCTGTCCGTTCTGGGTCATGGTGAAATTCCTCAACACGCCCAATTCGGGGCTCGCGGTGGGCATGTCGCTGTTCCCGCCCACAGCGGCCACCAGCATGATGCTGCGCATGAGCGCGGCCGCGATCTCAGGCGCGGTCATCCCGCCGTGGCAGATCGCGCTGTCACTCGTGCTGCTGTCGGGCAGCGCCGTGCTGACGCTGATGCTGAGCTCGCGCCTGTTCCGGCTCGGCATGCTGCTGTACGGCAAGACTCCGAACCTACCCGAGATCATGAAGATCCTGCGCCAGAAGTGAGCGTCCTGAAATCGCATGACATGGCGGGCGGCGGGGGTGTCGGGATTCCCCCCGTCCCGCCTCCTGCACTGGCCGACTGGCCGCGCTGGCGGGTGTTCCCGCCCATCGCACTCGGAGTCGTCATGGCGACTCTTGACGCCAGTGTGGTGAACATCGCGCTGCCCACGCTGCAGCGCACGCTGCACGCCGCGTTGAGCACGGTGGAGTGGGTGGCACTCGCCTACTCGCTCACCATCACCGGGCTGCTGCTCACCGCCGGCCGCATTGCCGACGCACGTGGCCGGCGCAGCATCTACGGCACCGGCCTGCTGCTGTTCACGTTCGCGTCGTTGTTGTGCGGTCTGGCGCCCAACGTCGAGGTCTTGATCGCGCTGCGCGTCCTGCAGGGTGTGGGCGCGGCGTTGGTGGCGGCGAACGGTTCGGCGCTGCTGGTGCAGGCGTTCCCGCTCGAGGAGCGCGGCCGCGCGCTGGGCGCGTTCGGCGCCATGGTCGGCATCGGGCTGGCGCTGGGCCCGCCGCTGGGCGGGCTCCTGGTGGCGCAGGCGTCGTGGCGCTGGATCTTCTTCGTCAACATCCCGCTTGGCCTGCTGGCGTTCTCGATGCTGCAGAAGCGTGTCCCCGCCGATGCGCCAGCCACGGGCGCCCTGCCGGTCGACCGCGTGCAGCCGCTGTTGTGGGGGGGCGGGCTCGCCGGCATCATGCTGGCGCTGACGCGCGGCCCCGAGCACGGCTGGCTGTCTCCGGCCGTGCTGGTGAGCACTGTCGGCGGAGTGCTGCTCATGGCGGCGTTCCTGCAGCAGCAGCGTCGCACGGCGCTTCCGCTGCTGCCGCTCGACCTGATCCTCGGACCGCTGGGCGGCGCGCTGTCGCTGACGTTCCTGGGCCAGCTCCTGAGCGTGTCCGTCGGCTTCCTGCTCCCGCTCGTGCTCGAGGAGACCGGCGGGCTCGGCGCGGCGCGATCCGGCGCGTGGCTCGCCATCCTGCCAGTGGCCGCTTTGTTCTGCGCGCCCGCGGCCGGACGGCTGGCCGACCGCATGGGAGCGCGCACGCTGACCGTGACCGGCATGGCGTTCACGGCCGGCGGATTCATGCTGCTGTCGCAACTCGGCGTCATGCCCATGGGCGCGCGACTCGTGACCGCGCTGGTCCTGATCGGCGTCGGCCAGGGACTGTTCAGCGTGCCCAACGCCAGCGCATTGTTGTCGCTCGTACCGGCGGAACGCCTGGGACTCGCCTCGGGCCTGCAGGGCACGACGCGCAACCTTGGCATCGCCGCGGGCGTGGCGTTCTCCGGCGCGTTCATCACCGCGCGTTACCACTCCCATGCGCATGCCGAACTGCACCTGGGCGCGCCGGGTGGCCTGGACCGGCTGGCGTTCGTCACCGCCACGCACGAGACGTTCCTGGGCCAGCTCCTGAGCGTGTCCGTCGGCTTCCTGCTCCCGCTCGTGCTCGAGGAGACCGGC
>JANMAX010000331.1:0-8795 GCA_031360075.1 bacterium
CCCCCCTGCCCGTCGCGGGACAACGGCGGATTCCGGGGTCCGCTTGACGAATTCGAGCCCGAAACCTTATCTTCCCTCGGCCTTTTAGACTGCACTCACCCTTCAGGAGGAAGTCCATGCCGCATCACAAGTCCGCTAAAAAGCGCGTCGGCACCAACGAGATCGCCCGCCAGCGGAACGTCGCCGCCACCACTCGTATGCGCTCGGCCTTGAAGTCCGTCCGTGGGGCCAAGACGCGCGCCGTGGGTGAAGTCGCGCTCAAGACGACCGTCGCGATCCTGGACCGCACCGCTTCCAAGGGCATCATCAAGCGCGAGACCGCGAGCCGCCAGAAGTCGCGCCTCTCCAAGTTCGTCCAGAAGCTCCCGGCCTGATCGCAGGAATCCGCGTGCGACCGCGCCTCGCCGCCTGGCTGTTGGCGGTGGTGGTCGCTGGGGCGCCGATGTCAGCCGCCTGTGCACACGCACAGGCGGCTTCTGCTTTTGAGGTCATCCCCCGGCGTGCGAAGGTCAGGCACTCGTACCGCGCGGTCTGGCTCACCGCGTTCGCCGGCGCCGGGCTCGTGGCCGGTTCGTTCCCGCTCGCGCATGAATCCGACCGGCGCTACGAGCGCTATCTCGGCGAGACCGATGTCGCAGCGATCGACGCGCGCTTCGCTGCCACCACGCGCATGGACCGGTTGGCGTCCGCGGCCCTGCTCACCGGCGAAGGCCTGCTGGCCACGGCCGTGTGGCTGCGCTTCGTGCACCGGAACGCTGAACCGCATCGCACGCCGAGTCGCCTGACACTCGAAGTCGAGCCCTCCCGATGCGCCGTCTCGCTGCGCTTCTAGCGCTCGTCCTGCTGGCGTGCGCGCCCGCGTGCAGCCGGCGCGAGCGCCTGAATCCATTGGATGGCGCGAACCCAGAGAGTGGCGGCGCTCCCGCCGGCTTCAACGCGATCGCGGACTTCGTCTCGGTGCGACTGGTGTGGCAGGCGAGGCCCGACCTGCCCATCGATGGCTTCCGGCTCTACCGACTGGCGCCGTTCGACAGTGTGTACCGCCCGCTGGGCACGGTGTTCCCGAGAGGCTCGTCGACGTTCTTCGACGGTGGCACGCTCGACGGTGCCGAGTTCCGTTACCGGCTCTACTACGTGGTCCATGGCGAGCAGTCGGCGCGGTTCGCCGAGGATGCCGCCGTGCCAGGCCGCATTCGTGCCTGGGTGGGCGATGCCGCCGGCGGGCGCTTGTTGCGGCTGGCGCCGGATGCCCGCGACATCCTGTCGGCCCGCACCGGCTACGGCGCGCCCTTCAGTGTCGCGGTGACGCCCGACTTCGGCCCGGTGTGGGTCGCCGACCAGTTCGCCGGCACGGTGCGCATCGTCGATCCGAGCGACTTCACGAGCCGAGTGCTCCAGGGCCTCGGTTCGCCGTTCACGATGGCGCTGGACCCGTTCGACGGCAGTGCATGGATCTCGGACGTGAGCGGCAAGATCCATCACTACCTGTCATCCGGCGTGCCCGGTGCCGGGAATCCCATCGACCTGCTGGAGGGCCCCCGCGGCGTGGCCACCAACGCGAACGATGGCGTGTTGTGGGTGGCCGAGACACAGGGCTCGCGCATCCGGCGTTACGCCCGCGACGGCACGCCGCTCGGCGCACGTGCGATCGGCCTGCCGAGTCGCGTCGCCGTCGACTCCACCAACGGCCAGGGTTGGGTAACATCGTTCGACACCGGCTGGCTGTGGCGGCTGTCGCCGTCACTCGTGGTGCTCGATTCGCTGCGGTTGTCGGGCCCCATCGGCATCGCACTCGACTGGCGCCGGCGCATCGCCTGGGTCGCCGAAGCGCCCGCGGGGCGCCTGGTCGCGATCGACATGGACACGCGCGCCGTGCGCTTCCGGATCGGCCCCCTCGCGGGCCCGGTCGACGCGGCCGTCGACCTGGAGCGCGGTGAGGTCTGGGTGGTGCTTCGTGACGGCGGCCGGGTGTCGCGTTACTCCACCACCGGCGTGCTGCTGGGAACGGTGGGCGGGCTCGGTGAGCCCTACGAGGTGAGACTGGATCGCGGCTTCCGGTGAGGAGTCGGCCCTCGCAGGCCATGGGCTCATGAGTGGCTCGGGCTAGTAGGTGAAGTCGAGCGTGAAGTAGGTCCCCGGCCGCCTCGACGTCAGCGTCTTGAAGTCGTTCGTGCGCCAGACCCAGTTCCAGCGCATCTGCGGGTAGAACCCACCGCCCAGGTAGAGCGCGAAGCCGCCATCGGCGACGCGGTCGATGTTGGCCTGGCCCCACGCCCACGCCGCGTCGGCGAACACCGCGCCGTGCAATGTGGGCAGCATCCACGGGGCCGGCACGGCCAGTACGAGCTGGCGCAACAGCGGGAAGCGCGCCTCGACCTGCGTGTTCGCCAGGCGCAACCCCGAGATGACGCGGCGCTGGTTGATGCGCAGACGCATCGGGCCGCCCAGGTAGCCCTTCTGCGCGTCGTCGCCGAAACTCTCGACCACCTGTGCGCGCGCCGCGAGCACGATGCGCCGGACCGGCTGGCGGTAGTGCCGTACCTCGGCGAGCCACGTGCCGTAGTCCGCGCGGCCCGACGTCATGTCGCGCGTGAAACCAGCCGTGACGTTGAAGCGTGTGCCGCCGTTCGGGCCATCCCACCACCAGCGCGAGTCGTCGTGCACGAAGCTCACGAAGTTGCTCACCAGGTCGACCGTCTGCGACGGGCCGTCACGCAGCAGGTGGTTGGTGGCGTGCCGCACCTGCATCGAGGCCTCGAGGCGCGTGAACGTGCTGATCGGGTAACTCACGAGTCCCACCAGGCCGACGCGCTTCTCGCGCCGCACGATGTCGAAGTCGGGGTCGTAGAGCCGCGTCAGACGGAACGCTCCGAGTCCGTAGTTGAGCCGCTTGGACTGGTTGATGTAGGTGAGCCCGCCCTCCCAGCCGTCCCAGAAGTTGCCGCCCTGCTCGGCGTCGTTCGCGAGCGAGAGCAGGAACTGCTCGTTGCCGAGCAGGTCACTCACCGCGATCTGACCGGCGCCGCCGCCGCCGAAGCCGGGATCGAAGAAGATGCCGTTCTGCACCAGGTCGAGGCTCAACCGGCGCTGGTAGGCCAACGGGCGCGACTCATCGGCGAGCAAGGGCAGCGCGGACGCCCGAACACCATCACCCTCGGGCTCGGCGGCTAGCGAATCCGGATCGAACGCGATCGACCAGGTGCGGAACGTCACGCCCTCCTGGGCCGTGAACAGCAGTCCGCGGCCCCCGGGCAGCCAGTCGGGATCGCTCGCCAGACCCTGCAGGCGCGTGACGCGCCGTGCTTCGCGCGACGGCACCGAGGGGCGCAGCCACAGGTCACTGGTGCCGCCGCGCGTGGAGCGGTACGCGAGCCAATGGCCGTCCGGTGAGTACGCGGGCTGACGGTCCTCTCCTGAGACCGGGTGGCTCACGGGCTCCGGCCGGCCGCCCGCGAGTGACATGCGCCAGAGCGAATAGCGCCCGCCCAGTTCGCCACGGTCCGACGCCCACGCCACCCACGCGCCGTCCGGTGACAGCGTCGGCTCGATGTCGTCATAAGCGTCGTGCGTCAAGCGCTCGAGCTGCAACGCTGCTTCATTCCACGATGCCCGGAACAGGTCCTGCTGCCCGTCGTAAGCCTGGGCGGCGAACACGACGCTGCGCCCATCGGGTGCGAGCGCGGGGTCATGAATGGCGACCAACTCCGGGAAGTCCAGCCGGCGCAAAACCCGGCCGGAGGCCGGGTCGAGTAGATAAAGCGCATCCCGGCCACCGCGCTTGGCGGACAGCGCGATCAGCCCGGAACGCGAAGTCGACGGCCGGTTCTGGAAGAGATGGAACGACTCGAACGCCGCACTCGAACCGCCACGCAGGAGCCGCCGGACCCGGCGCGACGAATCCGCGGCAGGCTCGCTCAGCATGAGGTCGACCGAGCCCTCGCCCGCCTCGAACCAGCAGAAGCGCAATGCGGTGTCACCCGTGGCGCGCGCCGGCAATGCGCGCGGGGCCAGGTTGAAGCGGCTGTCCTGCCGCCATGGGCGCGCCACGTCACGTGCGCGGCTCGCGGTGGCGACGACCGGGAAGTAGCGCTTCTGCAGGCCCTCGAACCATTCGCGGTCGTCGTCGACCAGCTTGTGCCCGAACGTGATCTGGTAGGCGGTCGCGAAGTCCTCGGCACGCCAGGTGTTCTCGAAGAAGTCGAAGATGCGCTCGTCCCCGTAGCGTTCCGCCAGCCACAGCAGGAACGACTGGCCCTCCTTGTACATCATCACGGAACCGGTGATGGGGTCGCTCTGCGTGAGCGGGTAGGCCGTGCGCGTGAGCACCATGTCGCGCAACAGGCCCTCGGCCTCGGGCTCCCACTCCGTGCCGCAGTACTCGGCGAAGCCCTCGGTGAACCACAGGTCCGGGAGCCACGCCACGGCCTTCTTGTGCTGCTTCATGACCGCGGTGAACTTGGCGAGCATGTACCAGTGCGCCAGTTCGTGCCGCGTCACCCAGGCCAGCCGCGACCACGAACCGTTGTGCGGCACCAGCACGCGGCCCTTGATCAACTCGGTCAGCCCGCCCACGGATTCGCTCAGCATGGAGGGCGTGGCGTTGGTCTGCTGGAACAGGTGATGCGTCGAGTACAGGAGCAGCGGCACGCGGTTGCGCGGGGAGAGGCGGAAACGCCGGTCGTACTCGACGCACACGCTCTCGGCGAACGCCGCGAGGGAACGCGCGAGGCTGTCCTCCTCGGCGTAGTAGTGCAGGCGCAGGTGCGGAGTCTCGAGCACGGACCAGTCGAGGGTCTCGTAGTGCACCTTGTTCTTGCCGAAGGTCTGGGCCCCCGCGGGAACGGCGAGCGCGCTCGCGAACACCAGCAAGAGCATGCCCAGCAGCGCGGCGCAGCCGGCACGGGCGTGTCGTGCCCCGGGCGAGCGGGGGTCGTGCGCAACACACCGGACACGAGCCCAGCGCCCAGCGCGGCAAGCGACGGCGGCCGGATCCCCCATCGGGCCCGGCCACTGCTCAGGACGACTCACGCGCATGTGTGCTCCGGGTTCGATAGGGGTCAGCGGCTGCGCGGGCCCGGTCCGCTCAACACGTCTTCCAGTGTGTATGTTCCAGGTGCTGCCGTCGCCACGAATCTCACCGCCGCCAGTGCTCCGTGGGCGAACGCGGCACGGTCCTGTGCCACGTGACGGAACTCCAGCCACTCGCCCTCGCCCGCCAGCAGAACCTGATGGTCGCCCACCCACGTGCCGCCGCGTACGGCGTGCATGCCCACTTCCCCCGCCGGGCGCGGCCCGGCGAGCCCCTCGCGCCCATGGCGGAGGGCGTCGGCCGGCAGCGCCCGGGCCGCGCGAACATCGGCAGCCAGCGTCAGTGCCGTACCCGACGGGCTGTCCTTCTTCAGACGATGGTGGCGTTCCACGATCTCAACGTCCCAACTGCCCGGCACGGCCGCGAGTGCAGCTCGCAGGGCGGCACGCAGCGCGGCGACGCCAAGGCTGAAGTTGCTGGCGCGCAACACCGGCACGGTCTCAGCGAGCTCACGGAGCACGGCTTCGTCGGCCACCGACAACCCGGTCGAACCACTGACCAGTGCCGCCCCCGCCGACGCGCACGCGGTCGCCGCTGCACGCGCCCCGGCGGGCCCGCTGAAGTCCACGACCACATCCCCTCGCTTCACGACCTGTGCGACGTCGTCGCTCCATACCCCAGCGCTGGCGGGAAAGTTCGCGCGCACATCCACGCGCGCCGCGATTTCGAGGTCGCCGCAGCCCGCCGCGGCCGACTCGACAGCGCGGCCCATGCGGCCGGCGGCTCCCATCAGCACGACGCGGATCATGCGCTCGCCGCCGCCCCGGCGAGCTTGATGCCCACCGCCGCGGCAGCCTCCAGCATGGCCTTCTCGGTCGCAGGCTCGATCGGCACCAATGGCAGTCGCAGCTCGTTGGCGATCAGACCCATCTCGGCGAGCAGGTACTTGATCGGACCCGGGTTCGACTCCAGGAACGCCGCGCGGAACAGCGGCATGAGCAACTGGTGCGCGGCCAGTGCCTCGGCCGGCTTGCCGGCGCGCGACAGGTCCGACAACGCGCGCATCTGCTTCGGGGCGGCCTGACCGACCACCGAGACGATGCCTGCGGCGCCAACCGCGGCGCTCGGCAACGTCAGCGAGTCGTCGCCCGACAGCAGCGTCAGCGTGGTCCTGGTGCGCACCTGCGCCATCTGGTCCAGGTTGCCCGAGGCCTCCTTCACCGCCACGACGTTTGGCAGGTCGTGGACCATGGCGAGGATGTCGGGCGTGGTGTTGGTCCCGGTGCGGCCGGGCACGTTGTACAGGATGAGCGGCAGCCTCGTGGACTTGGCCACCGCGGTGAAGTGCGCGGCCTGCCCCTTGGGCGTCGGCTTGTTGTAGAACGGTGTCACGACCAGCGCGCCGTCGACGCCGATGTCTTCCGCCATCTTCGTGAGCGCGATGGTCGCGGCCGTGTCGTTGGTGCCCGTACCCGCCACGATCCAGGCGCGGCCCTTGGCGCGCTCGCGCACGAACTTCCACAGTTCGCGACGCTCTTCCACGGTGCAGGTCGCGGCCTCACCGGTGGAGCCCGAGACGACGATGCCCTGCACGCCGCCTTCGATCATGTGCTCGACCAGTCTCGCCGTGGCATCCCAGTCCACCGCGCCACCACGGAACGGCGTCACCATCGCGACCGACAGCCCTTCGAACATCGGCATGGCATCCTCCTCGCGGCCGCACTCCCTGCAACCGGCCGAGACACTCGTACGGGGCGCGCCGCGAACGGTTCGCGGCAGCGCGTGATCGCCAGACTAACCCAGACCTCTACGCACTTGCTGCACCGAGTGCACCGGGTTCACGCCTCCTGCCACTCCCCTGTGTAGACGGCAAGCGCAGGGCCGACCAGCACCGCTTCACGCCGGCCCGCATGCTCGGTCAGCTCCACGACCAGATCGTCTCCGCCCGCGGTGCGCACCGTGACGGGCGCATTCATGCCGCCGTCGGTCACCGCCCACAGCGCCACCGCCATGGCACCACTGCCGCACGCCAGCGTCTCCCCTTCCACACCGCGCTCCCACGTACGCATCGCCACTCGGCCATCTGCGCGCAGTTCGACGAAGTCGACGTTGGCACCCTCGCGGCCGAGCGCGGCATGCGCACGCAGGGGTGGCGCCCACTCGGAAAACGGGATGTGCGCCAGATCCTGCACGGGCAGTACCAGATGGGGCACACCGGTCCGCACACGCCGACCGCGGAACGTCCGCCCGCAGGCAGCCAACGTCAGCGGCTCACCCGCATCGACCGCTCCGAACGCCAACGCCATGCGTCCGTCGGCCCGAAGCGCCGCGCTCTTGGCACCCGCATCGGTCCCGAAGCTCACACGGCCGTCCTGACCCAGTCCAAGCGACAGCGCGAAGCGCGCGATGCAGCGCGCGCCGTTGCCGCAGAATTCGGCGATGCCGCCGTCCGAGTTGTAGTAGCGCATGGCGAAGTCGTGCTCGGGGTCGCGCTCCAACAGCAGCACACCGTCCGCGCCGATGCCGCGGCGGCGGTCGCACAGGTGTGAGAGGAGCGTCCTGCGGGTCTGCGGCTCGGCAGGCAGGAAGGCGTCGCGGTGGTCCACCACCACGAAGTCGTTGCCCGCTCCGTGCATCTTGGTGAACGGCAGCCTCACGGGACGCCGGCCCCCGCCCGTGCGCGCACCAGCACGAGCGTCGGCAGCAGCAGCTTGCCGCCCGGCAGCACGGTGATCTCGATCTCCTCGCTCCCGGGCTCTTCATCACGCTTCCAGATCTTGTTGCGGTCGAAGTCACGGATGGCGCGCACGAGATAAGTGCCCGGTTCCCAGTTGAAGTCGTAGCCGCCGCTCGGGTCCAGGTCGTAGAGCAGCCGGCGCGTCGTGTCGCGCACCGAGATGGCGATCAGGCGCAATGAGCCGCGCGTGTCATGGAGGGAGTCGAGCACCGTGCCCTTCACCTGCCCCGGGGCGCGCGGGTTCGTGACGTTCAAGAGCAGGCCCGTCGCCACCGGGCGGCCGGCGGTCAGCTCCAGCGTGGTGTCGGCGGGCACGAGCAGGTCCGACCCGGGCTCGAACGAATGGTTACGGTTCAAGTCCGCGAACGCCCACAAGCGGTAGCGCCCGGGCACGGTGAGTCCGGTGATCCGGAACGCGCCTTCATCGCCCGCCAATCCGATGGCGTCGAAGTCACGTGCGGTGCTATCCGGCTCGCGGCCGTCGGGATAACACCATAGATAAGTGCCTGGGGCCGCGAATCCGGTGGGCACGACCTTGCCCTCGATGAGCCCATCGGGAAACCGCACCGCCGTCGTGAACGGCACGGTGCGGCCGGTGCGCAGCGGATTGCCATGGCGGTCGCGTGCATCGGTGCCCACGAACAACGTATAGGTCTGATCGCGTTCGAGCGAGTCGGCCAGCTGGAGGATCAGCCGGCGGCCGCTCCAGCGTCGCGACTTCACTTCAACGCGCGGCGCGATCTCGACCGCCACCGCGGCAGAGCGCGGATCCATGCTCTCGCTGAACTCGACCGACAGGAGCCCGGTGCGATCGACCGCGGTCGCGCCGGAGTCCGGGACCACGGCGACGACGATCGGCGGCACCATGTCGGGCGGGCCGCCCGAGGGTGGCTGCTTGCGCGCGCAGCCGGCGGCCCAGGCCGCAGCCGCCAGCAGCAGCACCGCATGGCGCACGCCGCTACGCACGCGGATGTGCCTGTTCATAGGCCTGGCGCAGCCGCGTGCGCGAGACGTGCGTGTACACCTGAG
>JANMAX010000342.1:0-3768 GCA_031360075.1 bacterium
GCAGGTCTGCGAGCGGCCCGCGCCGCTCGCGGCACGAGCGTACGCACGCGGCACGCCGGGCTATCCGAGCGCGCTCGAGGATCTGCGTGACCCGCCCCCGTGGTTCTACATCCGCGGCGGCGAGCTGCCCCGAACGGCGGCATCCGTGGCCATCGTCGGCGCGCGCGCGGCCACACCCTATGGATCGGTGATCGCCGAACGCCTGGCGCGCGATCTCGCGGCACACGGCATCGCCATCGTGAGCGGGCTGGCGCGTGGCATCGATGCCGCGGCGCATGCCGGTGCGCTGGCCGGCGGCGGACGCACGGTCGCCGTGCTGGCGTCCGCCGTGGCGGAGGTGACGCCGTCTCTGCATGCCGCCCTGGCCGCGCGTGTCGCGGCGTCGGGGGCGGTGGTGAGCGAAGTCGCGGCAGGCGGCCCGTTCGGGCGCGGCGCGTTCGTGAAGCGCAACCGCATCATCGCGGCCTTGTCGGCGGTGACCGTCGTGGTCGAGGCGTCCGAGTCGAGCGGTTCGCTCAGCACCGCGGCCGCCGCGCTCGCATTGGGCCGCCCGCTGCTCGCGGTGCCTGCCGACGTCGACCGCCCGGGCTCACGCGGCACGCTCGCGCTGTTGCGCGGCGGGGCGCGCGTGTGCGCGGACGCCGGCGACGTGCTCGCGGCACTGGGTCCCCATGCCGCCGCCCCGTGCGAGGCCCTTGATCCCGATCAGCGATTGCGGGCGCGGTTGTCGCGCGAACCCATGACCGTGGAACATCTCGCGGTCGCGGCGGACCTCACGCCGGCCGACGTGCTGGCACGGCTGCTGCGGTTCCAGTGGAGCGGCCTTGCCGTGTCGCACCCGGGTGGCCGCTGGTCGGCCCGCGCCTGATGCGCGCGACGCACGTCGTGGAGACCGCCCTGCTGCGCGGCTTGGTCGGCATGCTCGGCGCGCTGCCGCGCCCGGCCGCACTCGGGCTCGGCGCCGCGATCGGTGCGGCCGCGGGTGCGATCGGCTTGCGCCGTCGCGTGGCCCGGGCCAATCTCGCGCTGGCATTCCCGGAGCGCGAACCGGCATGGCGGGAACGTGTGCTGCATGATCACTATCTGGAACTCGGGCGCACCGCGGCCGACTACGCGCGGCTGCCGCGGCTGGCCGCAGCCCCGCGCGCCGAGGTGTTCTCGCGCTGGGAACACGAACAGTACATGCACGAGGCGCATGCCCATGGCCGTGGGGTCATCATGCTGACCGGGCACTTCGGCAACTTCGAGCTCTATGCGGCGGCCATGAGCCGGGTGCGGCCGATCGCGATCATGGTGAAGCCGCTGTCGAATCCCGGCGCCGAGGAGTGGACGAGCGCGATGCGCCGGGCCTGTGGAGTGGAATTGCTGCCGATCGGGCTCGGCGTGCGCGGGGCGGTGCGGCGGCTGCGCGCCGGAGGGATCCTCGCGATGGTGGCCGATCAGGATGCGCGCCGTGACGGAGTGTTCGTGCCGTTCTTCGGCCGGCTCGCGAGCACGCCCACCGGACCCGCATGGCTGTCACTCGCGACCGGAGCACCGATCGTGTTCGGGACCTGCCTGCGCGGCCCGGACGGCCGCTACGAGGCCAGGCTCACGCCACCGCTGCTCCCGCAGGGCGATGCCGGGGACGCCGGGGCGGTGCGCGCCCTCACGGCGCGACACACGGCGATGCTCGAGGCCGCGGTGCGCGAGCGGCCCGAGTCGTGGTTCTGGCTGCACAAGCGCTGGAAGACCGCACCACCGACAGGAGAGGCATGATGCACCGGTTCGAGCTGCGCGTGCGTTACGGCGACACCGACCAGATGGGCTGGGTCTACTACGGCCATTACCTGCGCTGGTTCGAGATCGGGCGCGCCGAGATGATGCGCGCGCTCGGCCGCAGCTACCGCTCGGTCGAGCAGGACGACGGCGTGCTGCTCCCGGTACTGGACGCGCGCTGCCGCTACTTCCATGGCGCGCGCTACGACGAGCTCGTCACCATCGAGAGCGGCGTGCTCGATGTGGGCCGGGCCACGCTGCGGTTCGGCTACCGTATTCTGGGTGAGGACGGTGCACGCTGCGCGCTGGGCTATACCGCGCACTGCGTCGTCGGCCGTGAGGCCAAGCCCATGCGGCCGCCGGCCACGCTCGCCGCGCTGTTCGCGGCCGCACCGCGTGTCGATGCCGAACTGGCGGAGATGTTCGCCCGTTCCTGAGCGGGACACCGGGCTAGCTCGTGAACCCCAGGTGCTCGGCCTTGTCGCGGCCGTTGTTCGGTGCGCCCGGGATGACGATGGCCCCGAACTGCTTCTCGTAGTTGCCGAGGTTCTGCTCGAGCGCCTGCAGCAGGCTCTTGGCGTGTTGCGGGGTCATGATGATGCGCGAGAAGACGCGCGGCTTCTGGAGCCCTGGCAGGGCGCGCGCGAAGTCGAGGATGACTTCACTGGGCGAGTGCGAGATGAAGACGAGGTTCGAATAGATGCCCTCGGCCTCGCGCTCGTTGAGTCCGATCTCGAATGGCTGGGCGGCAGGCGGCTGGTCCATGACGACTCCAAGCTGGGGGTGAGGGTGTGAGCGTGCTCGAGGCTGGCCCGAATCATGGCGAGCCGCCCGCATCCCGGCAAGTGCGACCCTGCGCTGCGCCGGCCGCCCGCCCGCGCGGGGCCGGGCCGGCCGTCAAGCCGACGGGCCGAACGGCCGATAACCCGGGAGGCCCCGACCATGGAACCCACCGCCTCCCGATCCGCCCGACCCGAGTCTGCGCCTGATGCCGAGGCGCTGGCGGCGTTGCTCGATTGTGAGTTCGACCTCGAGGCGCTCGAGCGAGCGCTCCTCGCGGCCGCGGTGCATCCGGCGGCCGGTGCGGGCGAGCAGGCCTGGCTCGCCCGCTTCGACGAGCGCCGCGGACTGATCGAAGGCTGGCTCGTGCGCAGCGAGCGCAGCACGGAACCCGAGCTGTCCACCAGCATCGCACGCGCGCGGCGCGCACCCGCGAGCGAGCCCCAGGGCCAGGACCAGGTGCGTGCCTGGGTGTGCCCTCCAGACGCACTTGAGGGTGCCTGCGAGGTCGCGTGGCGCACCGGTTCGCCGGCGAGCGGACCGGCCAAGCAACAGCCCGGGACCCCGTGGTCCAGTTTCGAACACATCTGCGTCTGGCCATTGCGGCGGGGAGTTCGCATGTACGGAGTCCTGGTCGCGGGCTGGCGCTCGGCGCCGGTGCAAGGGAGTGTCCCGGCCGCTGCACCGGCCTGGCTCGCCGCGGCCGCCAACGCCGCACTCGCAGCCCAAGTGCGTGCAGCGGAGGCCCGGCGGCGGACGCGTCAGCTGGCGGCGGTCGCGGAGTTCGCGCGTGCCTCGGTCAGCGATGCCAACGTCGCCGAGTCCGTGCATGCCCTTGCGCGGCTCGCGGTGCAGGCTCTGGGGGTGCGCCACGCCGCGGTCTATCGCATGCGCGAGGACGGAACGCTGCGGATCGAGGTGGCGCACGGACCGTCGCCGGCGCGCGACACCCAGGCCCGCACTCTGCAGATCGCGGCTGCCGAGGTGGCGCGCGCAGGACGAGCACTCGCCGGCTGCGGTCCGGACGACTTACCCGGAGCGGTCGCGGGCGGGGCGGGTGACATCAGCGTGTGGGCTCTGCAACCGCTGACGGCCTACGGACGGACCTTGGGCGTACTGGCGGCGTGGGACGGTTCCGACCGGCACCCCGCGAGCCCCGAATGGGAGCGCGGTGACCGGGAAGCCCTGGCCGCGCTCGCCGATCAGGCGGCGCTGGTGTGCGAGCACGCC
>JANMAX010000374.1:0-3259 GCA_031360075.1 bacterium
AGGGCCATGCACATCTCTCGCAGTTGGTCAGCGCGCTCGGGCGCGAACTGAATATCAAGCAGCAGTCGAAGCGGATACAGAAGGCCGCGTGATCACACAACGGAGCCGCGGAGAATTCCAACTAAGAATGGGCTTGACTCCCACAGCATCGCCTGGATCGTTTGGCTCGTCACCGTCCCGACACGATGCTCCGTCGGTCTACTGGCGCCCGGGGGGTGGGGTCGACGGTAGGGCAACCTGAACAAGACGAGCGGGTTACCACACTGCACGTCCCAGGTTCATGCGCGGGTACGTGAGCGCGCTACCGCCACCCCTCGCGCATCGCGCGGTCGTAGGCGGCCCAGTAGGGATCGGGTTGCGCGGCGTCGAACGTGCTCACACCGCCATTGGGCTCGGCCACCCACAGCTTGCCGTGCCCGGCGAGCACCTCGCCGACCACCGCTGCCGCGATGCCGTCGTCGGCGAGCTCCTTGAGCACGGCTGCCGCGTGCTCGGGGGCGACGCAAGCGATGAGCGTGCCCTCGCTCAAGGTCCAGTACGGATCCACGTGCAGCACCTCGCACGCGGCCGCGACCGCCGGATGCAGCGGCAGCCGTGAGCGGTCGACGCGCACGTCGTGACCACACGCCTTGGCCAGCTCCACCAGACCGCCCAGCACGCCGCCCTCGGTGGCATCGTGCAGCGCACGCACGCCGCGGTCGTGCACACCGGCGCGCAGCGCCGCGCGGCAGTCGGCCACCACACTCACCTGGCGCTCGAGTCCGCGCAAGAACGCGAACCCTGCTTCATCCACGCGCTGCTGCAGCCGCTCCGGGCACAGCCATGCAGCGATGGCCGCGGTCTCGATCGCGCAGCCCTTGGTGACGATGATGGTGTCGCCGACGCGCGCCATGCCGGGCGTGAGGTAGCGGCCCTCGTCGCCGACACCGATGAGCGTGGCCGCGCCGATGATGTTCTCGCTGCACCCTTCGTGCCGGCCGGTGTGCCCCGTCACCACCGCCACTCCCAGTTCGGTCCACGCGTCGCTCATCGCTCGCCAATAGCGCGCGAATGCCTCGTCGCTGAACGACGGATGCAGGTTGAAGTCGACACTCGCATAGGCGGGCGGGATTCCCGAGGTGCACAGGTCCGAGGCGACCAGATGGCACGCCAGCCAGGCCGAGCGTTCGAGACCCAGCGCCGGGATCACGCTCAGCGGATCCGTGGTCACCGCCATGACGCGACCCGCGCCGATGCGCACGATGGCCGCGTCGTGTCCGGCGCGCGGGCCGACCGCGACTTCCGCGCGCACCGCGCCCAGATGCGGGGCGATGTCGCGCGCGAAGATCTCGGGCGACAGCTTGCCCAACGCGGGCGCGGGCGAGTCGTTCATGACGTCTGCCCGCGGGCGGGTGTCATGCGCACGAGACACGCACGCGGCGTATACCGGCCGATAACGCTGTAGGGAGTGCTCATGCCGTTAGTCCAGCGCCGGGGCGTACAGGAGCGCGTTCGTGAGCAGGCGTTCGGTGTTGCGCCAGTAGCCGCGGAACAGCACCGGGCCATTGATCATGACCACGTGGCCAGCACCGTTGGGCTCGTCGATCGCGAACGCCGTGTGCGCCAGCCGGCGCTCGGTCTCGGGCCACGTCCAGCCGGTCACCGTGAGCGGCACGCGGTCGAAGCGCAGCGCGTTCGCCCCTTCCTTGGTGGGCGTCAGCATGGTGGTGCCCTGCAGCATCACCGGGATGCGGCCTTCGCCGTAGCCCCATGTCAGCCACTGACGCGGGTCGGGCGTGGCCCAGAAGATCGCCCCCGGGATTAACTGCGGGCGGCGCGAGGCTTCGGACGCAGAACTGTCGGGATCGGGGATCTCGTCGTCCTTGTCGTCCTTCTTCTTGACCACTACCCCCACGACCTTGGCGCTCGAGAGCCCGACGCTCGCGAGCGTCGGCAGCTCGGCCGCGTCGTCCAGGCACACCAGCGTGCCGCCACACGCCACCCAGTCCTTGAGCACGCTCATGCCGCCGCCCAGCGCGCCCGCCAGCCCGGGGCCGCCGTCCGGCAGCACCACGATGTTGTAGCGCTCGAGCTCGATACTACCGATGCGATCGGCGCGCACGGCGGTGAAGCGCACACCCAGCCGGCGTTCGAGCGTGAACCACAGCCAGCCGTAGGACTCGGGCGACACGGGGCCGTCGACCACCACCGCGATGCTCGGGTTCTTCAAGCTGACGATGTTCTCGGAGCCCACACCGGTGTCTCCACGATCGGTGAACGCCGTGTTCACCGCCAGCACCTGCACGCCGCTGGTGCGTGCCAGTTGCGCGACACGGGCGTGCAGCGTGGCCGGGTTGCGTTCGACGCGCGCGATGAACGAGCCGCGCGGATAGTCCCGGTCGGCCGCACGCAGCGGCCGCGCGGCGGTCGCCACCTTGTAGCCCTCCTGCAGCAGCCGCAGCGCCAGCCGGGCGGCGCCGTCGCCCTCGCAGGACCACACGTACGCGGTGTTGGCTTCGCCGCCCTCGACCCGGCCACGCGCATCGAACACCACCGCACCGTGCGTGTCGTGCAGGACCAGCGGCGCCAGTCGTGACGTGCGCGCGGTGAACGGCACCCCCACCGCCATCGAGTCGGGCAGCGTGTCGGCCGATTCGTCGAGCCTGTTGGGATCGGGCTCGGCCAGCCGCATCGCACCCGCGGGCACTTCGCTCACGGCATAGGCGGGCACGCCGTAGGACAGCGGCAACGCCCACGACGTGATGTCGTAGAAACTGTAGGACTCGCCCGCCGCACGCCGGCCACGGCGGATGTTGCGCTGGTACTTCTCGATCTCGGCGCGCGCGAACGCCGAGTCCACCGAGCGGTCGGCCTCGATCAACGCGCGCGCGATACGGCTGCCCGGCTGCGCCAGGTCGACCACGAACGCGCCGCCGGTGAACGCCTGTGCGCTGGCCGCGTGCGCTGCCGGCGCAGGCGTGCCGGCGCGGTCCAGGCCCTTGCCACCGGCGGGCGCTGGCTTGGAGCCCTCGTCGGCCCACACCGCGCGTGCGCTCTTCACGCTGAACGCCTTCGGCACCCACAGCACTTCGACGCCGGCGTACTGGAGGTTCTCGGCGAGGGCCGCGGCGCGTACCGGATCGCGCGCGTCGAGCACGTACGCACGCGGGATGCCGGCGCTCGGCGAGCATGAGACGCGCGCGAACGACGCCATGTCGCGCAGGCGCTCCTGCTTGAACTGCACCGCGGTGGCCACGGTCGCCAGCGAAGCCGTGAAGTG
>JANMAX010000379.1:0-6141 GCA_031360075.1 bacterium
CCCCCCGGGGGGGGGGGGGTGGGGTGTTGAGCGGCGGGGCCCCCACCGCCCCGGGCCGTCGTGCGTCCGGGTGACGCCGACTTCTGTGCGGGCGGATTCACCCAGAGCGCCTCCCCTGCCCGGCGCCTGGGCACTAAACCATTGTAGGCGAGCGAATTGCGTGCTCCAGTTCGAGTGATTTCCCGCTCCGGGGTGTGGCTCCCGGACTGCTTGCGGCAGTCCTTTCCGGCTCGGCCGCCGTTGTGGCATGGCAGGTGCAAAAAGCCTCGGTGAACCGATGCACGCCACCCGTGACCGGAGCCGATGATGCCCCACATCCTCATCGTCGAAGACGAGCCGACGACGTCCTGGGCCCTAGCCGAGGGACTCTCGGACGACGGTTACACGATCGACACCTTCCGGACCGGGGAGGAGGCACTCGTGTGGCTGCGCGGACATCGCAGCGACCTCGTCATCACCGATTTCCGCCTGCCGGGCCTGTCCGGCCTCGAACTGGCGCACAAACTGTCGCGCGGCCGCAACGCGCAGCCGGTCATCGTGGTCACGGCGTACGGCTCGCCCGAGACGGTGCGTGAGCTGGTGCGCGCCGGCGTCTCGGAAGTGTTCCCGAAGCCTTTCCACGTCGACGAGCTGCGGCGCGCCGTGCGTCGTGCGCTGCTCGCGCGGCCGGAGCGCCGCCGCTCCACGCTGCGGAAGGCCGCGTGAGTGCCCGGCTGCCGTCGCGCGTGCGTCAACTCCCGGAGCGCGTCCGCATGGCGGCCGCCCTCGAGGCGCTGCCGGAGACTGACCGCCTCGTGCTGACGCTGTGCCTGATCGAAGGGCTGTCGATGCTCGAGGCCGCCGGTGCGCTGAAGCTCAGCGTGCGCGAGACCGAGCAGCGCATGTCCACCGCCATGGAATCGCTGGTGCTGGAAATGGGCGTCCGTTCGACGCTGCGGAGGGCAGCGTGAAGTCGTTCGTTCCCGTCACGGCTCTGGCCGATCCGCGCCGGCCGATGCCGTCGCGGCCGTCGTCCCGCGTCCTCGCCGCCGAAGCCGCGGTCGAGTCGCTGAGCGCGGAGCAGCGCCGGCTCGAGCGTCTTGGCCTCGAGTGGCCGCTGGCCCGCACTCAGCACCAGCTGCGCTACTGGAAGTTCGTGCACGCCCTGTGCGTCATCGCCGAGGAGGCCGCGTGAGCAAGCGTCCGGCTTCCAAATCGGGAGTCATGAAGCTCGTGAAGTCGGGTGATCCCGCGCCGGCCGAATTCGGCGCCGGTCACGCATCGCAGCTGTCGCGCAGCCGCGTGCGCACGCTCGTGGTCACGAGCGGCAAGGGCGGCGTCGGCAAGAGCAATCTGGCGGCGAACCTCGCGGTCGCCCTCGGCCAGCGTGGCGCCCGCGTCGTGCTGGTCGATGGTGATCTCGCCAGCGCGAACCTCGACCTGCTGCTCGGCGTGCATCCGCGCTGGGACCTGAGCCACGTGCTCGCCGGGGAGAAGACCATCGACGAGGTCGTCGTGCATGGCCCCGCGAACGTCACGCTGGTGCCCGGGCCGTCGGGCACTTCGAAGCTTGCCGAACTCGATGACTACCGCCGCGAGTTGTTGATGCGTTCGCTCGGCATCGCCGACGAGAGTGCGGATGTCGTGATCATCGACACGGCTTCGGACCTGAGCCGCCAGACGCTCGAGTTGTGCCGCTCGGCGCACGACCTGCTGGTCGTGGCAACGCCCGACATGGCGTCGTTCTCGGACGCCTACGCCCTCATGAAGACGCTGCAGAAGGAGGGTGCGCTGGTGCGCGCGCCGCGCCTGATCGTGAACCTCGCCACGACGCCGGAAGAGGCGGCCGAGGCGGCCGATCGCATGAAGCTGTTCGCACGCCACTTCCTGCGTCTCGAAGTCGAAATCCTGGGCAATGTGCCGTTCGACCCGTCGGTGACGCGCGCGGTCCGCTCGCAGGAACCGGTGGTTCTGGCATACCCGGAGTCCCCGGCGGCCCTCGCGTATCGCGCGCTGGCCGCACGGTTGTGGAAGCCCGTCCCCTCGGGTCCTGAGTTCACCGCCAAGTCGCAGTCGTCACACCGCCTCGAAGCCTAGGAGAGAACCCCCATGCCCCGTGCCGCCACCCTTGCCGCCTCCGCCCGCAAGAAGTCCACGACCGCGCGCCGCCCCGCGCTCAAGGTCGTGCCCGGCCGTCGCACGGCCGCTCGAGTGACCGCACCCACGGCGGTGACGTACGACAAGAACGACCTGCTCAAGCGCTTCGCGCCGCTGGTCCGGCACGTCGTCGAGCGCGTCGCCGCCACGCTGCCTCGGAACGTCGACCACGAGGACCTGTACTCGGCCGGCGTGCTCGGGCTGCTCGACGCGCACGCGAAGTTCGACGCTCACAAGGGCGTGAAGTTCGAGACTTACGCCGTGTGGCGCATCAAGGGTGCGGTCCTGGACCAACTCCGTGCGCTCGACTGGGCGTCGCGCTCGATGCGGCGCAAGGCGCGCAATCTCGACGGCATCACGCGCAAGCTCGACCAGAAGCTCGGCCGAGCCGCCTCCGAGGAGGAAGTCGCGCGCGAGCTGAAGATGTCGCGTGAGGACTTCTATCGCCTGCTCGACCATGTGCGCGGCGCCGTGCTCGTGTCGCTGGACGAGACGCGCACCAGCGACGGTGAAGACCAGGGCACGCTCGCGGACCATCTCGCGGACCCGAACGTCGTCGACCTCGAGGCGCGCCTCGAGGACGACCAGACTCGCCGGCTGTTGCTGCGGACGATCGACCTGCTGCCGGAACAGGAACGGCTGGTCGTGGCGCTCTACTACTACGAACACCTCACGCTCAAGGAGATCGGGCGCACGCTCGGCATCTCGGAGTCGCGAGTCTCCCAGGTGCACACGCGTGCGATGTCGCGGCTCAGGCTGCGTATCCAAAAGGCGGCCACCCGGTACGACGAGGCGGCCTGAGCGTGAAGCGGGAAGGTGCGATGGAAGGGCTGCCGCCGCCGCCGTTCGAACGGTTGCGCGAACGCCTGCTGGAGGAAGCCGGAGCGCGCGAGCGCGCCGGTGACGCCGGGACCGCCGCCACTTTGCAGACGATGGTCGATGACTGGTGGAACGAGCAGGAAGCGTGGAACGCCCGGGTGAGAGACGTCCTCGGCGTGCATCACGAGATCAACAACGCACTGGTGGGGGTGCGCGGCAACGCGCAACTCATGCTCATGAACACATCCGGGCAGGTGCCGGGTGTGCGTGAACGACTGGAGGTCGTGCTCCGTGAATCCGGCCGAATCCAAGAAGCGACTGCCCGGCTCAGGGACCTCAAGACGGTCCTCGGTAGCCCCGTTCCCCGGCCCCGTGCCGCGTGACGAGTCGCTCCGCAGCCCCGTCGCGAACAGCCCCCGCGAACGCAAGGGGGACGCGCGTTCGACGGCTGACGTTTCGCGTCGCGCCGACCGCCGTGCGGCGTCGGGCTGTCTGTGGGACGCCTGCGAGGCATTGCTGTCCTCGCACGCGGATCCGGTCGCGCTCGACCGTGCGCTCGACGCCTTGCTGAAAGCGTTCGACTGCGACGGTGCGGCGCTGCATGCCGTGACGTCCGATGGCGGGCTCGAGACCCTGCGTGCGCGCGGCGCCTGGGAACGCAAGCCCGGTGACCTCCGCGAGGCCATGGGCGTGCCGCTCATGCGCGGCGCGGAGCGTGTCGGTGCCCTGGACCTGCTGGCGAAGAAGGGCCAGCGCTGGCAGCCGGAGCAGCGCTCGCTGGTACGCACGGCTTCCGGTGCGCTCGGCGCGGCACTCGGCGTCCGCCTCGAACTCGAACACCTGCGCCACCAGCCGGGCCGTGACGCGGTCACGGGTCTCGCCGACGGCCGTGCGTTCCATCATCATCTGGTGCAGGAGATGGGCCGCGCCGAGGAGGAAGGCACGCCGCTCGCGGTGGTGACCCTGGATCTCGACTTGTTCGCGGCGATCAACGAGAAGTACGGCAAGGCGTCGGGTGACCAGGTGCTCGCCGAATGCGGGCTCGTGCTCAGGTTGGCACTGCGCGACGGAGACTATGTCGCACGGCTGTCGGGCGATGAGTTCGGGATCGTGCTGCCGGACTGCGACCTCGCCCCGGCCCGCCGGCTCGCGGAGCGCTTGCGGCACGCGCTCGAGGAACACCGTTTCCCGCGCGTCGGCAAGATCAGTGTCTCGGCTGGAGTGGCGGCCTCGCCGCGCGACGGCATGGACCCGACGGAGTTGTTGGGCGCCGCGGAGCGAGCGCTCGGTCTGGCGAAGAAGGCTGGACGCCACCGCACGGCGGCGAGCGGCCCGGCACAGGCGCACTGAGGACACGATCCCGATGACCCCCGATCCCGCACCCGATCGCGCGCCTGCCGCGACTGGTGCTCCGCTGCTCGCCCCACTGTCCCGTGTCCTCGTCGTCGAGGATGACGAGACGGTGGCCGAAGTCTTGCGCGACGTGCTCTGCGATGAGCCGCTCGAGCTGATGTTCGCCGCTTCGGCGGAGGAGGCGTTCCGCATCATCGGGGAGGGCTGCCCGGATCTCATCCTCACGGACATCTCGCTGCCCGGGAAGTCCGGGCTCGATATCATGCGTCACGCGCGCACGGCCGACCCCGAGGTCGCGGTCATCCTGATGACCGGCTATGCCTCGGTGCAGACGGCGATCGATGCCCTGCGCCAGGGGGCGAGCGACTTCGTCACCAAGCCGTTCGAGGACATCTCGGACATCCCCAGGACGGTGGGCCGTCATCTGCGCAATCGCCGGCTCAAGGTCGAGAACCGTGCCTTGCTCGAGCAGCTCCAGCGCCAGAACGAAGTGCTGCAGCGGCACGAACAGGAGCTGCGCGAACGCGTCGCGCAAGCGACCGGCAATCTCGACACGCTTTATCGCGTCTCCATGGAGATCGGTGCCAACCTCGAGCTCGAGCCGCGGCTGGCGAGCATCGCCGAGACCGCCGTCCGGCTGGTGTCGGCGCGCGCCGCTGTCCTGTACCTGCACCACGAGGAGAGCGGCGAGTTCCGCGCCGTCGTCTCGCACGGTGTCGAACTGCCGTCCGCCGATGACGGCAGCCCGCACTTCCTCGCGGGCGCGGGCCTGCTCGGTCAGGTGGCCAGCGAACGGATCGCGGCGCACAAGGGGGAGCCCGGTGGCCCCGAGTTCGAAGTTCCCGGCCTGCACGGCCCGGTCGCTCACGAAGTGCTCGCCGTGCCCATGGTGCAGGAGCACAAGGCGATCGGTGTCCTGCTGGTCATGGACCGCGCCGACGGGTTTTCCGCGGGCGACATGGAGTTCCTGCGCATGTTCGCGGCCCAGGCCGCCGTGCAGGTGCGGAATTCGCAGTTGTTCGAGCACACCAAGGTACTCGACCGCCTGAAATCCGACTTCGTCGCCGTGGTGTCGCACGAGATCCGCACGCCGCTGACTTCCGTGAAGGGCGCGCTTGAGCTGCTCTCGGACCAGCGCTACTTCAAGAACTCCGAGCAGCAGGGCAAGCTGCTCGCCATCGCGCACGCGAACGCCGAGCGGCTGCTGCTGCTCATCAACGACATCCTCGATTTCTCCAAGCTCGAGTCCGCGTCGCTGCCCATGACCATCGAGCGGCAGCGGCTGGAACCAGTGGTGCAGCAGGCCGCGCAGAACCTGCGCATGCTGCTCGAGGAGCGCCGCATCCAGCTCAAGCTGGAACTGCCCGACGATCTGCCCGACGCGCTGCTCGATGCGCACCGCATCACGCAGGTGGTCACGAACCTGTTGTCGAACGCCATCAAGTTCTCGCCGCCCGGCGGCGAAGTCCGCATTGAGACCAGCGTGAGCGAGGGCGTGTTGCGCCTGGCCGTGCGCGACCACGGCGATGGCATCGCCGCGGCGGACCTTCCCAAACTGTTCAAGAAGTTCCAGCAGATCGACTCGGGTTCGACGCGCAAAGTCGGTGGCACGGGCCTCGGGCTCGTCATCTCGAAGGGCATCATCGAGCAGCATGGCGGCCGCATCGGGGTCGAGAGCGAGCGGGGGGAGGGCAGCACCTTCTGGTTCACACTGCCCACGGCCGAGGTCTCCGAGAGGCGGCTGGGCGTCGTGTCCAGAACGGCAGTGAACCGCCCGCCCTCGGAGGGCGCTCGCGTGAGCGCTCATCGTCTACTCGGATGTGCTTGATCGCG
>JANMAX010000381.1:0-5465 GCA_031360075.1 bacterium
CCCCCCGGGGGGCCCCCCCCGCGGTCCCCCACCCCCCGCGGCGGCCGGGGGGCCCCCCCCCCCCCCCCCCGCGTTCACTCCTCGTCGCCGACGTCCTCGCGGACCTTGGCCGGAACGGGCTCCTCAGCGGGCGGGTTCGCGGCGATGTTCGCCCGGACCTGATTCCGCTTCGACGTCCACTCGGCAAGCGCGATGTCGTCCTGTTCGATCAGCCATGCCTTCACGCTCAAGATGAGCCGGTGATTCGGCACATCGACGCGCGTGACCTTCATGGCGAGCGTCTCTCCGACCTCGAAGGCGTCGTTCGGACGCTTGAGATCGTCGAGGCCCAGCTGCGACAACGGGATGAAACCCTCGATGCCTTCGCCGAGATCCACGATCGCACCACGGTCGAACAGGCGGTTGATCGAACCCGTCTGCTCCATGCCGGACGGGAACTTGTCCGCCAGCAATGGCCACGGATCGTCCGACACCTGCTTCAGGCCGAGGCTGATGCGGCGGTGCTCCTTGTCGATGGACAACACCACGACTTCGATGGCATCGCCCTTCTTGAGCACTTCGCTCGGATGCGCGACACGCTTGGTCCACGACATATCGGAGACGTGAACCAGACCGTCGATGCCCTCTTCGAGTTCGACGAACGCGCCGAAGTTCGTGAGGTTCCGAACCTTGCCCTTGACCTTCATGCCCGGCGGATACTTGTGGTCGAGCGTGAGCCACGGATCCGGCTCCACCTGCTTCAGGCCGAGCGAGATCTTCTCGTTGGCCTTGTCGACCTTCAAGACGACGGCTTCGATGATGTCGCCGATGTTGACGATCTTCGAGGGATGCCGGACATGGCGGGTCCACGACATCTCGGAGACATGGATCAGACCCTCGATGCCCTTCTCCAGCTCGATGAATGCGCCGTAGTCGGTGATCGAGACGACCTTGCCCTTGATGCGATCGCCCACCTTGTACTTGTCCTCGACACCTTCCCAGGGATAGGCGTCCAGCTGCTTCAGGCCGAGCGAGATGCGCTCCTTCTCAGGATCGAAGTTGAGCACCTTCACGCGCACCTTGTCGCCGATCTTGACCAGCTCCGAAGGATGCGCGACGCGGCCCCACGACATGTCGGTGATGTGGAGCAGACCGTCGATACCGCCGAGATCCACGAACGCACCGAAGTCGGTGATGTTCTTGACCACGCCCTCGCGGATCTGATCTTTCGCCAGGTCCTTGAGGATGGTGGTCTTCATCCGGTCGCGCTCTTCCTCGAGCACGGCGCGGCGGGACACCACGATGTTCCGGCGGCGCTTGTTCAGCTTGATGATCTTGACCGAGACCGACTGGCCGAGCAGCGCGTCCACGTTCTGGACCTGGCGCAGCGCGATCTGCGAGCCCGGCAGGAACGCCTCGACGCCGTAAAGGTCGACGACCACGCCGCCCTTGATCTTGCGGATGAGGCGGCCTTCGACCACCTGACCCGAATCATGGGCTTCCTTGACGCGATCCCAGACACGGACGAAGTCGGCGCGCTGCTTCGACAGCACGACCAGACCGTCCTGATTCTCCATCTTCTCGAGGAACACCTCGAGGATGTCACCGACCTTGATGCTGGACGGATCCGAGAACTCGGACAATGAGATGATGCCTTCGCTCTTGAAACCCACGTCGACCAAGACGTCCTTGTCGTCGACGGACAGGACCGTGCCACGCACGATCTCGCCTTCGCCGATGGAACGCATGGACTCTTCGTACGCACCGAAAAGATCCTGGCGCTGTTCGAGAGTCAGCTCCTCTTCGTCGTCATAGTTGAGAGGGACGAGAGGCAACGGGGGCACCCGTTTGTTGCTCACGGGGTTCGGGGTGTGCTCCTGGACTTCCGACATGCAGCGACTACCTCCTGATATATGGAATATGTGTCACGGGTTCGCCGTGCCACGTGTAGCCTCGTTCAGCCGACCGGCCCGCAACGCCGCGATCTCCCGCATGACACCGGCACCCACGCTCTGGTAGAGCGCGCGTCCCGGCTCGAGTCCGGCGTCCGGACCTGCCAGTTCCTGCCAGGTGCGTGCCGGGGCGAATGAGACCCGCAGCTTCACCTGCCGCAACATCCACTTCCTCGGGCGATTGCTGTGTTCCACGTACGCCGGCACGATCCGGGCCCCGGTCGCGACCGCGAGCATGCCGATCCCGGGCCGGGCCGCATGCAACTCGCCATCGCGCGCACGAGTCCCTTCCGGGAACAGGATGAGCGCACGCCCTGCTCGGAGCACGTCCGCAGCTTTCTTCAGTCCACTCAGGTCCGCTGTCCCGCGCCGGATGGGAATGGCGTTGAACGACCGGATCATCGGGCCGAAGATCGGGGGCCGGAACAGCTCCTCCTTGGCGAGGTAGTGCAGTTCACGGACCGTCGCGCTGCCGACCAGCACTGGGTCCCAGTACGAGATGTGGTTCGATGCCACGATCACCGCACCGGAAGACGGCACGTGGTCGCGACCACGGACCTCCCAGCCGCTCAGGACCGTCACGAAACCCCGGAGCAGGAAGCGGGACGCACTATAGTGCAGGCTCAAGCAATCTCCAAGTCGTTGTCCGAACGTCGTTCTGCCACCGGGAAGTCCATCTGGACGTCCTGCCCGGGCGACGGGACGCGGCCCGCCCGTCCGCCCGCGACCGCCAGCGTGCAGCCGGCGACCGGGTGCGGCAAATCTCCCACTATCCTATCGGCCGGCTCGCCGGCGGAGGACACCCCGGGTGGGCGCGGATCACCGCCAGGGCCGCCGCCACCTGATGTTCGATGTCCATCCCACTGGTGTCGAGCACGATGGCGTCCGGAGCGGGCTTCAACGGGCTGTCGGCGCGCGACCGGTCGCGATGATCGCGCGCGTCCAGGTCGTCCCGCACGGCCTCGAGCCGGGCGGTGAGCCCGCGCAGGACCAGTTCGCTGAACCGGCGGTGGGCGCGCGTGTCGAGATCGGCGTCCAGGAAGAGCTTCACCTCGGCATCGGGGAACACCACGGTGCCGAGGTCGCGCCCTTCGCCAACGAGCGGCTCCTTCTCGCGCAGCGTGCGCTGCCATTGCACGAGCAGACGGCGCACGCCCGGGAACGCCGCGATCCGGGACGCCCCTTCACTCACCTCGGGTGTGCGGATGGTATCGGTGACGTCCTCGCCGTCCAGCAGCACGTGCGGATGGGACGGATCGCCGGAGAACTCGATCGCCGTGACATCCGCGAGCCGTGTGGTGCTGTCGTCCGCCAGCACCGTCTGCAGGCGCATGGCCTTCAACGCCAGCGCACGGTAGAACGCGCCCGTGTCCAGATAACGCCAGCCCAACTCCTGCGCCACCGCGCGTGCAGTCGTACTCTTCCCCGCCGCTCCAGGCCCGTCGATGGTGACGACGAAACTCACCGCGGGCCTCCCGCGGCCGGTTCGGGCAACACCTCGCCCCCGAGCGCGACGAGCGTTTCGAAAAACGCGGGATACGACGTCGGGACACTCGCGAGATCGTCGAACCACAATGGCTCCGACATGCGGCTGGCGAGGACGGCGAACGCCATCGCGATCCGATGGTCATGGTGCGTCGCGATGCGTGCACCACCGTGTGGCAGCCCGCCGGTGACCGCCAGACCGTCGGCGCTCTCCTGCGCGGTGATTCCGACCGCACGCAGGCCTGCGGCGAGCGTCGCGATGCGGTCGCTCTCCTTGACCCGCAACTCACCCGCTCCGGTCAGGCGCGAAGTACCGGCGGCGGCCGCGGCCAGGACCGCCCATGCCGGCGCTTCGTCGACCATGCGCGGCAGCCAGTCCGCCGGCACCGCGAACGGGCGCAATGACTCGGGTCCGGTGACGGTGACATCGCCGGCGGGTTCGCCCGCCGCGGAACGCTCGTGTTCCACGACCACGCCGGCGCCCATGGCGCGCAGCACGTCCAGGAAACCGGTCCGGGTCGGGTTCAGGTTGACGCCGCGCGCGGTGACACAGGCGCCGGGCAGTGCCGCGGCCGCGGCGAAGAAGAACGCCGCCGCCGAGAAGTCCCCCGGCACCTGCACATCCGCCGCCCGCAGGCACGCGCCACCCTGGACCGAGACGGTGCGACCGCCGTTCGCATGATCGTGACGCTCGAGCGCGACGCCGAACGCCGGCAACATCCGCTCGGTGTGATCGCGCGCCGGGCCGTGCAGCGTGACCCGCGTGCCGCCCGAGGCAGACAGCCCCGCGAGCAGCGTGCAGGTGGCGACCTGGGCGCTGGCCATGGGAACCTCGTAGGCGATGCCTCGCAGCGCGCCCCCCTGGACGACCAGCGGTGGCGTACACGCTTCACCCTGACCCGCGAGCCGCGCGCCCATGCGGGTGAGCGGCTCCGCGATGCGGCGCATGGGGCGGCGCGACAACGAGGCGTCGCCGGTGAGCGTGGTCGTGAACGGATGTGCGGCGACGATCCCTGCCAGCAACCGCAGCGTCGTGCCCGAGTTCCCGCAATCGAGCGGAGTGACGCTCGCGCTCAAGGCTCCCGACGTACCGCTCACGTCCCAGCCCTCGGCGTGGGCGAGGACGCCAGCACCGAGCGCGCGTGCGGCGGACGCCGAGCGCGCACAGTCCGCACCGGGATTCGCACCGCGAATGCGCGTCACGCCGTCGGCGAGCATCCCGAACAACAGGGCGCGATGCGTGATCGACTTGTCGCCCGGCGGACTGAAATCGCCCGAGAGCAGCCGCCCCCGAACGACCCCGAGACGGGGTGCGATCCGCACGCCGTCGCTCAGCGCCGGGCTCCGCCCGCGCTGCGCTTCGCCGGCTTCTTGGCCACCCGGGTCGCCGAGCCCCTGGCCGCCGGCTTCGGCGCCTTGCGTTTCGCCGCACTGCTGGCGACTGCGGGTCGCTTCCGGGCCGGCTTCGCGAGCGCAGCCTTGCCAGCCCGGGCCGGCTTCGCGGCTCGGGCGCGAGACGGCGGGCGCTTCGTGATCTTCTTGCGTGCCACCCCTCGGGTCACCGGCTGCTTGTCCCTGGCCGGCAGCGCCACTGCGGCGCGCAACGCCTGCAGGTTCCGCCAGGTCACGAACTCCTCGACCCGGCGGCGCTGGTCCGGCGCCAGGCCCGTGAACATACACGCCAGTTCGTACGGCGTCCCCGAACGGTCGGCCGTGCGCTGGTCGCAACGCACCACGATCGAATCGCACTTCAACAGTTCCTGGGGCGCGCCCTCACTGCCGGGGACGCGCGGCAGCACGATGGTGAGCATGACCTTCGAGAGGGGCGCCAGATAGTGCGACGCAAGGCAGTAGATGCCGCTCGAGGAGATGTTCTGGCTCTCGGTGACGATGTGCGGTGAGCCCGCCCCGGCCCCTGCTTCGAGACGCATGGACAGCTTGGCATCCGCGCGTTCGCTCCCGCGCCGTTCACGCCCGCGACGCTGGGTCACCTTCTTCACTGCCATCCTAGCCTCCTGTTGGCACGGCGTCCTCGCCGCGGTTCGCCCT
>JANMAX010000002.1:0-5318 GCA_031360075.1 bacterium
CCGCGAGTGAGAATGGTGCGCCCGACAGGGGTCGAACCTGTAACCTTCAGCTCCGGAGGCTGACGCTCTATCCAGTTGAGCTACGGGCGCACGAGCGGCGGCGTTTTATAGCACAGGTGCGCGGCGGCGTCACGGCGCGCCGGCCGCGCTCAGCGCTTGCCGGCCTCCCACCACTCCGTGGCGGCAACCAGATCGGCGCGTTCCAGCCCATGCGCTCCCGGTGACCAGTGCAGCGTCACGTCGGCACCAGCCTGACGCAGCATCTCGGCCATGACCTCGCTCTGGCGCGCCGGCACGATGGGATCGGCGCGGCCGGCGGCCACGAGCACGCGGCGGCCGGCCAGCGAAGGCAGTTTCTCGGCCACGAACGGCACCATGGGGCGCAACAGGATCGCGCCCGCCAGGACATCGGGGTGGAGCAGCATCATGGCGGCGGCGATATTGGCGCCATTCGAGAAGCCCACAGCCACGACGTGGCGCGGATCGAAGCCGTACTCCCCCGCTGAGCTCTGGATGAACGCTGCCAGCGCTCCGGTGCGTGCCACAAGGTCGTCGTGGTCGAACACTCCCTCGGCAAGCCGGCGGAAGAAGCGCGGCATGCCGTGTTCCAGCACCTGACCGCGAGGGGACAACAGAGCGGCATGCGGCGCGATGGCGCGGCCGAGCGGCAGCAGGTCATTCTCGTTGCCACCGGTGCCATGCAGCAGCAGCAGCGTGCCGTCGGAGTCCCCCGCCGGGGCGGGTTCGAAACGATGGATGAACGGTTCTGAGGTCATGCGATGGCTTCGCTTGCGCTCATGGCACACCTTCGCTTGCGCTCATGGCATACCTTCGCTTGCGCTCATGGCACACCTTCGCTTGCGCTCATGGCAGGCTGCGTCCGGTGACGCGCAGGACTTCGGCCACGTCCTTGTCGCCGCGACCCGACAGGTTGACGAGCACGACCGTGTCGCGGCCGAGCTGCTTGCCTTCGCGCAACACCCAAGCCAGCGCGTGCGCGGACTCGAGCGCGGGCAGGATGCCCTCGAGCCGGCACAGCGTCTCGAATGCGGCGAGCGCTTCGCTGTCGGTGACACTGTCGTAGTCCGCCATGCCCTGATCGTTGAGCCAGGCGTGCTCGGGGCCGAGTGCCGGATAGTCCAGGCCGGCCGAAACCGAATGCGTCTCGCGGATCATGCCGTTGGCATCCTGCAGGATCAGTGTGCGCGTGCCGTGCAGCACCCCCACCGAGTGCTCGGGCACACGCGCGGCATGCCGGCCCGTGGCGATGCCATCGCCGCCGGCCTCGACGCCGACCTTGCGCACCTGCTGGTCGCCGAGGAATGCATGGAACAGTCCGATGGCGTTGCTGCCACCGCCGACGCAGGCCACCAGCACTTCGGGCAGCCGGCCCGCGATGCGCTGGATCTGCTCACGTGCCTCGATACCGATGACGCGATGGAAGTCGCGTACGATGCGCGGGAACGGATGCGGGCCCAGCACCGAGCCCAGGATGTAGTGGGTGTCGCGCACGCGTGTGACCCAGTCACGCAGCGACTCGTTCACGGCGTCCTTGAGCGTTCGGCTGCCAGAATCGACCTCCACCACTTCGGCGCCCAGCAGTTTCATGCGCTCGACGTTGAGTCTCTGCCGGCGCGCGTCCTCGGCACCCATGTAGACGCGGCACTCGAGCCCGAAACGTGCCGCCGCCGCAGCCGTGGCGACCCCGTGCTGGCCGGCGCCGGTCTCGGCGATGACGCGCGGCTTGCCCATGCGCTTCGTGAGCAGGCACTGCCCGATCGAGTTGTTGATCTTGTGCGCGCCGGTGTGCAGCAGGTCCTCGCGCTTCAGGAACACCCGGCAGCCGGCCTGCTCGGAGAAGCGCCTCGCCTCGATGAGCGGCGTGGGGCGGCCGGCGAAGTCGCGCAGCGTGGCGTGCAACTCATCGCGGAACGCCGGGTCGGCCTGCGCACGCTCGTATTCACGCTCGAGTTCCTCGAGAGCGACCACGAGGGTCTCGGGCACGAACCGACCGCCGTAAGGGCCGAAGTGGCCGGTGGCGTCGGGGACGCCGGTGGGTTCGGTCATGACTGCGCGCTCGCTCGACGACGGATCGGGATCTTCACAAGGCGTCCTCGGGTTGCACATCGGACTGCGTATCGAACTCACGGGCTGCGGTGACGAACTGCCGCACGCGTTCGGGGTCCTTGATACCGGGGCTGAGTTCCAGTGCGGACGACGCATCGACACCGAACGGCTGCAGGGTCCGGATGGCCTGGGCGACGTTGGCGCCGCTCAGGCCGCCGGCCAGCATGACGTCGCGACGTGCGGTGAGCCCGCGGGCGACCTCCCAGGGCCATGTCCGGCCAGTGCCACCGGCCTGCTTGCCGTACGAAGTGTCCAGCAACACCAAGTGCGGCGAGCCCGGCTCTTCTCCCACCATCTCGCCCTCGGGGGTCACTCCCATGGCGAACGCACACGGCAGCGGGAAGTCGGCCGGCCACGTCGCAGGGGGCACGCGGTGCAGTTGGATGCGGTGCGCGCGCGCGCGGCGAGCGATATCGAGTGCTTGCACCGGGGTGACACCCACCATCACAGCCACCGCGACAGCTCCCCCGACCGCTTCGACGATGCGCGCGGCCTGCTCGGGCTCCACACGGCGCGGGCTACCCCCGTGCACCACGAAGCCCAGCCAGTCGGCACCGCAAGCCAGGGCATGGGCAGCGTCCTCACGGCGCGTCAGCCCGCACACCTTGACCACCATGCGCCGCGTCATCGCGCGCCCGGACCCGTGACGTCAGCCCTCGCCCCGGGCAGCGGCGGCGAGGGCTGCGAGTTTCGCGGCGGGATCGGTCGTGGTGGCGAACACTTCACCCATGAGCACCGCATCGCAACGCGTCGCGCGCAGCTTCAGCAGCTCATGAGGTTGCGACAGCCCGCTCTCGACGACGGCGGTGACCGACGGTGGGATCAACGGCAGGAGCTTGGCCGACAGCGTCATGTCGAGCTCGAACGTGTGCAAGTTGCGGTGATTGATGCCCACGATCGTGGCGCCCGCCCGGAGGGACATGTGCAGCTCCTCGACCGTGTGCACTTCGACCAACGGGTCCAGCCCCATGACCTTGGCCTCGCCGATCAGGCGCTGCAGCTCGGTCTCCGACAGCAGTGCCGCCAGCAGCAGCACGCCATCGGCCCCGCGCACGGCGCCGTCCAGCAACTGGTAGGAGTCGATGACGAAGTCCTTCAGAAGTAGTGGTAGCGCGACCTCCGGTCGCACGAGATCCATCCACGCCAGATCGCCCCTGAAGTGATCGGGCTCGGTCACCAGCGAGATCGCGGCGGCGCCACCGGCTTCGTACACACGGGCCAGCGCCACGGGATCGACGTGCTCATTGAGCATGCCCTTGGAGGGCGACGCCCGCTTCACCTCGCACAGCAGCTTCAGGGCACCCGCGGGGCCGCCACGGCGCAGCGCGCGCTCGAGCCGGCCGTTGCTCGGGGCCGGAGGCAGCTTGGCTCGGAGCACGTGGGGCGGGACGGCGAGCTTCATCTCGGCGACCCGGCGGCGGCGGTCGTCGGCGATCTGGGCCAGGAACTCGGCACCCTTGCTCATCACAGCCCTCGATTCGGGATCACGGCACGAGCCGCATGGCCGGGGTGGCATCGAACGCGGGGTCGCGGCGCGGGCGCACCACGATGGTGCCCGAGACCATGTCGTGCAGCGTCTGCCGGCGCGCGGTGAACAACTGCATCAGGTAACCGATGCCGAGCGTGAGCAACGACAGGAACTGCGCGAAGAAGCGCCAGGTCGCACGCGGGAACGTGATGCGGTCACCCTTGAGATCGGTGAGGTGCAGGTCCATGACGATCATGCCGAGCGTGCCGCGCAGCGGGGACGCGATCAGGATCGCGGCATACAGCCAGTTGATGAACAGGTCGAACGCCGAGGCCATGTAGGACAACGACGTGTCGCCATCGAACTTGCCGAAGACATCGAGTCCGAGCAGGACACGCACGGTGGCGGCTGGGAAGAACAACACGAGCGTGTCGAGCAGCAAGGCCATGAACCGGCGCCAGAAGCCGCCATAGGTCGCGAGTGTCAGTCCGGGCGCCGCCAGCCGGGCGTGCGGCGCGGCCGTGCCCGGTACATGGCCGGCCTGCAGCGCGACGCCGCACAGCCCGCAAGTCGCGATGTCGTCCGGAGCCCGGGTGCCGCAGCGCGGGCAGAACACGCTAGCCCCGGAACGCCGCGAGCTGTTCGAGCTTGCGCGCCGCCTCGCCGCTGTCGAGCGCCCCGCGCACGCGCTCCACTCCCGCCTGCACGTCGGCGGCGACGCCGGCCACCACGAGCGCGGCGGCCGCGTTGAGCACCACGATGTCGCGCGCCGGACCTGCCTCGCCGGCGAGCACACCACGGATGCGCGCGGCATTCTCCTGGGCGTTGCCGCCGCTCACCGCGCTGCGGTCGGTATGCGCCAGCCCGAGTTCGGCCGGATCGAGCGTGTACTCGCGGATCTTGCCGTCATGCAGTTCGGCCACATGGTTCTTGGCGAACACCGTCAACTCGTCCATGCCGTCACTACCATGCACGATCATGGCGCGTTCGCTGCCCAGCTGGCGCAGCACCTCGGCCAGGATGGGCACGTGGACGTCGGAGTACACGCCGAGGAGCTGGCGGCTCGCACCCGCGGGGTTGGTCAGCGGGCCCAGCAGATTGAACACGGTGCGCACCCCCATCTCCTTGCGCGCGCCGGCGGCGTTGCGCATGGCACTGTGGTAGTTGGGCGCGAACAGGAACGTGATGCCGAGATTGTCGAGTGAGCGGCCGGCGGATTCGGCGGTGAGGTCGAGCCGGACGCCCAGGGCCTCGAGCACGTCGGCGCTGCCGGTGCGGCTGGTGACCGCCCGATTGCCGTGCTTGGCGACCGCCACGCCGCAGGACGCCGTGACGATGGCCACGGTGGTTGAGACGTTGAACTTGGAGCCGGCATCGCCGCCGCCGGTGCCGCACGTGTCGAGCAACGGTGAACGGCGCGTGCGCAGCGGCGGGACGCGATCGCGCATGGCCTGCGCCATGCCGGCGATCTCCTCGGGAGTCTCGCCCTTCATGCGCAATGCGATGGCCAGTGCCGCGATCTGGGCGGCGGTGGCCTCGCCGGCGAGGATCTGCTCCATGCTGGCGCGCGCCAGTTCCCCGGACAGGTGCTCGCGTGCGACGGCGCGGGCGATGGCGGACAGGATCAAGGCTTCGCACCCCCCTGATGGCGGCAGATGGTGAGGAAGTTCTCGATGAGCTTGAGCCCCGACGTGGTCAGGATGGACTCGGGGTGGAACTGCAC
>JANMAX010000015.1:0-13299 GCA_031360075.1 bacterium
GTAAAGACACGGACCCGAGAGGTCCCTGCCGGACGATGGGTCGGACCCGGGAGGCTCGCACCCAAGAGCGGCTCGTCCGGTCTCTCTTGCGCAAGCGGTCGGGCCCGAGGCCCCTCCGTACGAAACGGGATCGCCCGGCCATCGGTCGGGCGTTTTCGTTTGTGGGCATGGGTTTACGCCGCCCGCCGCGTGCTGCCGCTTGCGCGCCCGCCAGCCGCCCGCCACACTGGCCACGCATGCGCCTGCTCCGCCTCGGACTCGCCCAGATCAACCCCACCGTCGGCGACCTTGACGGCAACGTCGAGCGGATCGTCGACGCCATTGCACGCGCGCGAGCGCTCGGCGTGGACCTGCTGACGTTCCCCGAGATGTGCGTCCCGGGCTACCCGCCCGAGGACCTGCTCCTGAAGCCGGCGTTCATCCAGGGCTGCATCGAGCGCACCCGGGCCCTCGCTGAGCACACCCGGGGGATGACGGTCGTGGTCGGCACGCTCGAACGCGACGCCGACCTCTACAACTCCGCTGCGGTGCTGCATGACGGCCGCTTCGTCGGCACGGCGCGCAAGCGCTACCTGCCCAACTACGGCGTGTTCGACGAGAACCGTTACTTCATGGCCGAACGCCACAGCCTGGTGTTCGCGCGCGACGGCATGGTGTTCGGCGTCAACGTCTGCGAGGACATCTGGCTCTCGGGGGGGCCTTCCGAGGAACAAGTGGTGCGCGGCGGCGCCGAGATCATCCTGAACTTGTCGGCGTCGCCCTATCACGCCGGCAAGGCGACCGAACGCCGCCGCATGATCTCGACGCGCGCCGCCGACACGCTGGCGATCGTTTGCTACGTGAACCTGGTCGGCGGGCAGGACGAGATCGTGTTCGACGGCTCGAGCCTGATCTGCGACCAGCACGGCGAAGTGCTGGCCGAGGGCGCGGCGTTCGCCGAGGATCTGGTGGTCACCGACGTCGACCTGGACGAGGTGTTCAACGCCCGGCTGCACGACCCGCGGCTGCGGAAGGAACGCGCGCTCGACGAGTCCGAACCCATGCCGCGCATCCACCTGACCGAGCCGGGCCGGGAGCACCTTCCCGGCGCGGGTGTCGCGGTGATCGCGAAGCCGGCGCTGGCCGCACGCCCCGCCCGGGTCGAGGTCAGCGAACAGGCCGAGATCTATGCCGCGCTCACGCTCGGCGTGCGCGACTACGTGCTCAAGAATAGCTTCAACACCGTTGTCCTGGGGCTGTCCGGCGGTATCGACTCGGCGCTCACCGCGTGCATCGCGGTCGACGCGCTCGGGGCGGAGCAGGTCATCGGCGTGTCCATGCCATCGCCATACACGTCGCGCGAGTCGCGGGACACCGCCGAACAACTGGCGCGCACGCTCGGCATGAAGTTCCAGACCGTGGCCATCGAGGGCACGATGAAGGCCTACGAAGCCGCGCTGGCCGCGAGCTTCGCCGGCCGGGCCGCCGACACCACCGAAGAGAACCTGCAGGCACGTATCCGTGGCAACACGCTCATGGCGCTGTCCAACAAGTTCGGCTGGTTGGTGCTGACCACGGGCAACAAGAGCGAGACCAGTGTCGGCTACAGCACGCTGTACGGCGACACGGCCGGCGGGTTCGCGGTGCTGAAGGACGTCTACAAGACGCAGGTGTACGCGCTGTCGCGCTGGCGCAACGCGCAGTCGCCGGTGATCCCCGAACTCACGCTGACGCGCGCACCCTCGGCCGAGCTGCGGCCGGACCAGACTGACCAGGACTCGCTGCCGCCGTACGACGCGCTGGACGCCATCCTGCGCGAGTACGTCGAGGAGGACCGCTCGCCAGCCGAGATCGCGCGCATGGGGCACGACGAGGCGCTGGTGCGCAAGGTGGCCCGCATGGTGGACTTGGCCGAATACAAGCGCCGCCAGAGCCCGCCGGGCATCAAGATCACGCCGCGCGCGTTCGGCAAGGACCGGCGGCTGCCGATCACGAACCGCTGGCGCGGTTAGCCCGCGCCTTGACGCAACGCGGCCCCGGTGCCTTGCGGCTCCGGGGCCGTGCGCCCTGCGGAGATGGCGGTTACTTGGCGGCGCCCACCACGGCGATCACGGCCCCGTTCGTCACGGTGACGTCGAACGCGCCGTTGGCGATGACGTAGAGCGAGAACTCGCCGTCGCCCTTGATCTCGTTGATGAGCGTCTGACCGCCCACGAACAGCGTGGCGGAGCGGTTCCAGTCGACTTTCTCGGTGGCGCCTGCCGCCACATTGAGCGGGCCCCACAGCCTGACGCCGTTCGTGGCCAGCTGCCCAGCCGTGAGCGTCAGCGTGCCGGCGGGGACGATCCAGCACTCAACGTTGGCCGCGGCGCCGGCGTTGTTCCTGAAGTCGCCGATCAACGCCAGGTCATCGACACGCTTCAGCTCGGCCTTGTGGTCGCTGTACGTGCTGATCGTGTTGAGATTGACCGCCACGCCGGTGAGCGTGGCGCCGGTGACGACGTGCAGCGGAGTCGGCAGGGCGTAATTCACGACGAACTGGCCGGAAACAAGGAAGCAGCCGGCCGCCGCGAGCGCGGCCAGGGCCAGCACGGGCACGGTGGTGCGGAGCATCTTCATGGTCGGGTTCCCTTTCAAGGCATGCTGAACAGCGAGTAGGACGCACCCAACGTGACGTTGACCATCTTCCGCGACAGGTCACCATCGACCGCCGCCTGCAGCTCGCCGCGCAGGTCGATCGAGATCTTGGGCACCATCGAGAATCCGAAGCCCAGTCCCAGATGGTACGACGTGAACGACTCGTCCTGCGCCGTGCGCTTGAACTTGGCCTGACCGATGCCGGCGTACGGATACAGGCTCACCGGGCCGCCGAGCGTGAGCATGGCGTTCAGGCCATAGGTGGTGACATCCGAGCCCTCACGCGTCACACTGAAACCGCCCACGTCGAATGTCTTGTCGCCGAGCGTCGTCTTGGCATAGAACGGCTCGAGCGCGAGCAGGGGCACCAGCTTCACTGGGACGCGAACGCCCATCAGCGTGCCGTTGCCCTGATCGTCCTGCAGCACGGGAATGCTCATGCCGCCGAACACACCGACGCCGATACTGGCGGCGTGCGCGGTGCTCGCGGCGAGCGCGAGCACCGCGATCGCGATCACGAACAGCTTCTTCATGTCTGGCTCCTTCCTTCCTTGGATGCGGTCCGTTTGCAGGACCAGGGGGGGAACGACGGGTGGAGGTTGGCCGAGCACCCGCGGGGGGTCAAGCACGCGCCCCCAGCCCGGGGGTGGATCCCTGCGAAGCCCGCGACTACTGCCGGGTCTGCACCAGGTGCACGGTGGCACCACAGTGGCGCGACAGCAGTTCGGCGACGCGCTCGAGCATCATGCTCAGGTGCTGGCTCGGGCGTTCGGCCGGGCAATAGACGACGGCGAGCAGCGACGTGGTGGCCGCGGTGACCTGCGTGCGGCCCGAATCCGAAGTCGGGGCGCCGAACGGACCTTCGTCGTCGGACAGCAGGGGCCGGCCGGACAGGCCGACGTGACCCTTGCGAATGCCGTCGTATCCTTCGCCGGAGCGTCCGATGCGGGCGTAGACCGGGCCCTTGAGGGGCTTGCGGTCGTACAGCCCGAGCGGCAGTTGGTGCTCGAGGGACGCCAGGTTGCAGACGTCGACCGCCGGCAGGATCGCGGGCAGCCCCTTGCCCTGCAGGATGCGGCGCAGCAGCGCCTCGCTCGCGGGGCGCGACTTGGTGGGATCGACGCCGAGGCGGTGGAACATGCCGCGCGTCTCGGCGACACCCGAGATATCCGCGGCCTGACGCCCCGTGCAGCGCCGCATGAGCGTCTGGATGGACTCATCGCGTTCGGCACCGAATGCCTCACCGAGCGGCTCGCCGTTCAAGCCATCGGCCTCGAGCCAGCCCAACGTCACGATACCCCGGAGTGCGTCATCCATCTCGAGCACGAGAGAACCGGTCCGGGCCTGCAGCGTCATCGCGGTCTCCTGTGCCCACTCGACCGAGGAAGACACACTCGGTGGAAAGTGAGCGGGCGGCGGGAAGTCCATTTCCGACCGAACGGCACGGATCAGCGCGGACGCCTACCCGGTACCATTGCGGCCAAAACTCGTGTCATCGCCGCCCGCCGGTCCCTGAATCCATACGGGGCGCGCGCGGATGGTTCGCGCACGGCCCGACCGGCGTGACTGCCGCGCTCGCTGCTCGTTGTGGATGCGCGGGGTGTCGGTGCGAAACGTGCGCGGAACATAGCGTGCGCCGAGCGTGCTGCCAACCGATTTTCGCAGCCTGCACGAGATTTTTTCGCACGCGTGTGAGCCACGGACAAACGCGTGCCACAGCTGTCCCGCACGCGGAATTATTTCTCGAGCACGCGGCCTATTTTCACGCGGCGGCGCGCTGACCACTCGGACGGCGATTCCGAAGGACCACTCGTCACGAGCGCGCGGCCCGCTCTCACCGCTGCGGTAGAGCCACTTCACAGCGCGCGCTGTGCGCCGATACTGGCGCGCGCCTTGCGTGCGCGAACGCAGTCATGCCGCGAAAGCACTGTGAATGCTTGTGCTGCGGCGTGCGGCTCAGGAAGCGCTGGAAGGCGTCACGGCCGGCGGCAGGCGCCGCGTCACCGAGCGAACGCGCCATGCGCGCTTCTGGTCCCCATCGGCCAGCTCGAGCGACTCGCCGACCTTGTGCCCGACGATCGCCTTCGCGATCGGCGTCATGTGCGAGATGACGTGAGCGCCCAGATGATGCTCGCCGTCGCCCAGGATCCAGTACGAACGCGTGTCGGCGCCCGCCTCGAGGACCACCTCGGTGCCGAGTCCGGCGATGCCATCCTTGAACTCGGAATCCTCGACGAAGCGTGCCCGCGAGATGCGCATCTGCAACGAGCCGGCGCGCTTCTGGGCGTTTGCCTGCTTGAGTTTCGCCGAATGGTATTCGGCGTTTTCCTTGAGATCGCCCAGCTCACGAGCCTTCTGGATGCTGGCGGGGATCGTCGAGCGCAGTTCGCGCTCGATGTCCTCGAGCTCCTTCTGGAGCAGGTGCCAGGTGACACGGGTCATCACCGGCGTGTCGAAGTCCTCGGCCTGCTCACCGACCTGGCTGAACAGCGCATCGGTCTTCTTCTGGCGATGATCGAGCACCCACTGCTTCTCGGCCGGCATACCCATGCGGGCCACTGACTCGAGTGCCGGGAACAGGAAGCGATCGCTGGAGCGCCACTGGCGCAGCAACACGCGCAACTTCAGGCGCGCCTCGTTCGGCGGCGTCATGTCGGCGAGCATGCGCTGGAAGGCGCCGCCCTCGTCGATCCACTTGAGCACCTTCTCACCCGTGGACGGCTTGGGCTTGTCCTCGATCAGCTGCAGCGCGGCGATGTAAAGGCGCCAGGCGTCATCCGGCGGCACCGCCGCGTCGACAGCGTCCTCGATGAGCCTCAGCACGGCCGCGGGGAACGTCACGGCCCGGTCGATGAGCGTACGGCGCAGCACCGCCTTGCCGGCGTCGTCCAGTTCGGCGCGCTCGCGCTCGGCCGCTTCACGCACGGCCGAGAAGCGCGAATCGAGCGCCGAGAGAATGGCTTCGGCCGCGACGCCCGCGGTGCGCGAATCGGCCAGGAACGTGAGTTGCTCGTCCTCGTAGGACAGGTCGCTGATGCCGATGCCGATGCCCCACAGCGAGCGGACCACACCCAGCCAGACTTCGCGCTGCTCGGGATTCCAGCGCGCAAAGTACAGCCCGGCGCGCGCGCGATCGGACTTGTCGGCATCCAGATCGAGCGTGGTGCGCTGCACGAAGCGTCCGAAGCGCGCCTTGAGCGGCGCTTCGAGCGACGGATGCTGGGCCAGGAACTTGCGGATCGTGCCGAGATTCGTCTTGGCGGGTTTGCGAACTTCAAGCCCCGGCAGCGGCGCGTCGTCATGCGAGATGGCCACGCTGCCCGCGCCGGACTTGCTCGTACCAGCCGGCTTGCCCGCGGGCGCCAGCTTGTAGAACTGCTCGAACGCGCGGGTGTGGTCGATGCGCGAATCCTTCTCGCACGCCGTCTTGCCCTTGCGCCAGAACACCGTCCAGTCCTTGGCCGCGACGAGATCGGTGCTGATGAGGAACAGCTTCAGGCGGTTGGCGTCGGCGGAACCTCCCAGGCACTTGAGCGCGGACACCACCATGCTCGACTGGTCTTCGGTGCGCATGCGCACGACTTCGGACGGGTTCGTGTAACGCACCAGACGGATGTCGTCCTCGTCCACCGGCGTCAGCGTCCGCTTGGCGGCCATGTACGGCATCTTGTGGCCCTTGGACTTCATGAAATCCACGACGATCGTGACCGTGTCGTTGGCGACGATACGGCCGGGACCGAAGCCGTCATGCAGCACACCACGGCCGGGCGCGAGCGAGGCGATGGTGTCGAAAGCTTCGATGGCCTTGGCCAGCGGGGTCTCCTCGGTGGTGAGTCCGCTCTGGACGATGGCGTCCTCGAGACCCGGCACGTTCTTGCCCGGACCCTGACGGAGCGCCTCGGTGACCGCCTCGCGGAAGGGTTCAGCGGCCGAATCGCCCTGCGACGTGACTGCGATGGCAACGACCTTGCGCAACGGCTCGAGCGCTTCGCCGGCATGACCGGTCTTCGCGAGCCCGCTCACGGCGGCATCCGCCACCTTCTGCGCTTCCTTGAGGGCGCCCTTGCCCGCGACCGTCGGCAGTGCCGCGGCCACGTGGATGAGGCCCTCCCAGTCGTCGTGCTTGGCGAGTTCATCCGTCGCCAATTGCAGTTCCTTGTAGAGCCCTTCCTCGGCGAACGGTGCCGCGAGTTCGGCGAGCAACGCCCGGCGATCCTCCCCGCGGCCCGCGGCACCCAGGCGGCTGGCGAGCAACTGCGCCAGCTCGAGATCCTCCGGCATGATCGCCCACGCACGTGACAACGCATCCAGACGCGCTGGATCCTTGCCCATGCCCTCGTGCGCCTGCACCAGGAAACGGGCGGCGGCCTGCGTCTGCACGAGGCTCAGCGAGCGCTCGGCGATCGCGGCCAGGGCGTCCCACTTCTTGGTGAGCGAGACCTTGTCTCCCAGCGCCAGCAGCGTCTGCTGCGCGCGCTCGACCTCGCCATTCAGGGCACACACCGCGGCGAGCAGGTAGTAGACACCCCACGACGGCGCCGGATCGGCCTGCTTGAGCCGTCCGCCGAGCTCATCGCGCATCCACGCGAGACGCTTCTCGGTCTGGGCATCGTGAGCGAGGGTCTCGAGTTCCGTGCGTGCGGAGGCCGAAAGATCGGCTCCGGTTTCGCCACGGAGCACAGCGGGGAGGGCGTCGCGGACGGGCATAGCCTCACAGAGATGAAAGAGTCAGCAGCTCGTCTGAAGGGCAATGGAATATGGCCTACGGGCGCGCTTTGCGCAAGCGCGCCTGCCTGCGCCCAGCGCGGGCGCGGCTGCCGACGGGCCCGCCGCCTTCGTGAGCTATTCCACCGGCAGCCCGGCCTCGGCATGCGCGGCGAAACCGCCCCCCTGGTCCAGCAGGTCGCCGAAGCCAGCACGGCGCAATACGCTGACCGCGATGCGCGAGCGCGTGCCGCCCCCACAATAGAGCGCGATCGGCAGGTCGCGCGGGATCTCGGCCGCGCGCTCGGACAGGTAACCCAGTGGCACATGCAGCGCACCGGGAACGTGGCCGGCCGCGTACTCCGACGTGCCGCGCACATCGAGCACGCGCAACTCGCCGCGCTGCATGCCGTCGAACGCAGCGCGTGCATCGATCGAAGCGGTCACCGCGAGCGCGCCCTTGGCGCGAGCCCAGGCGGCGAACGCCTCGGGCCCGAACCAGCCCGCCACATGATCCAGTCCGATCATCGCGAGTTGTCGCACCGCGGCGTTGGCGCGGGCCACATCGTTCGCGAGCAACAGCAGCGGCCGGTCATAGGGCAGCAGCCAGCCGGCCCAGGTGGAGAACGAACCGCCCACGGGAATCGCGAGCACGCCCGGAATGCCGCCCGCCAGGACGTCTTTGGTGGCGCGCAGGTCGACGACCGGCTCGCCGCGTTCGACCGCGGCGACGATGGCGTCGTCGGGGAGCCGCGGCGGCTCGCGGAAGGCACCCAGCAGCGGTGGGCCGTTCTTGTTGATGCGCTTCATGTGCTTGAAATACGCCGGCGGCTCGGGCTGGCCCGCCAGCACTTCGGTCACGAACGACGCTTCGTCCTCGCAGCGCACCGCCCAGTTCGTGAGCCGTTCGTACGCCAGCGTCGTCACCGGCAGCCCGCTGAGGTTCTTGCCGCACGCCGAGCCCGCGCCATGGCCCGGCCACAGCATGAGGTGCCCCGGGTGGTGCGTGCGGAAGTCGGCGAGCGAGGCATACAGCAGGCGCGCGCCTCGCTCCATGGTGCCCGCCATGTTCGCGGCGCGTTCCAGAAGATCGGGCCGGCCGACGTCCCCCACGAACACGAAGTCGCCCGTGAACACGCCCACGGCCTCGGGGCTCGCAGCCTCGTCGGTGAGCACGAAGCTGATGTGCTCGGGCGTGTGCCCAGGGGTCGCGAGCACATCCAGCCGCACCCGGCCTGCGCGGATCGTGTTGCCATCGCGCACCAGCGTGACATTGGGCTCGCTACCCCACGCGTACTTCCAGTCTGCGTCGCCTTCGTCTGAAAGATAGGCACGCGCGCCGGAGCGCTGTGCGAGTTCTCGCGTGCCCGAACAGTAGTCGGCATGGATGTGCGTCTCGGTCACCGCCACGATGCGCAGCTTCTGCGCCTCGGCCGCCTGCAAATAGGGCTCCACGTCGCGGTTGGGATCGATGACGGTGGCCTCGTGGCTGATCGTGTCCGCCACCAGGAAGCTCGCCTGCGCGAGCGGCTCATCGAAGAAACGCTGGAGGTACATGGGGAGAACACTCCGGGGTGATGATGGTTTGAGGCGGCGAAGCCAGCGGCGGCCGGCGGCCTGCGCCGGCGGCACCGTCCGCCGACCCGAATACATTAGCCGATGGCAGACGCGCTTGCGGGTGACGCCAGGGCCGGGCCGCACTACACTCCGGTCCATGAAGATCTACACGCGCACCGGCGATGACGGCACCACCGGACTGCTCGGCAAGGACCGCGTGCCCAAGCACGACGCCCGCGTCGAGGCGTATGGCAGTGTCGATGAACTGAACGCCGTGCTGGGCGTGGCGCACACGCAGGACACCGAGCGCTGGTTCGGCGGCCTCGTGCCGGCGCTGCAGACCGCCTGCTTCCAGGTCGGCGCGGAACTCGCCACCCTCGATGCCTCCATGCTCGCCAAACTGGCGCTGGTATCGGATGACGACATCATCGGACTGGAGCACGAGATCGACCGGCTCGAGACCGACCTCGCGCCGCTGACGCGCTTCGTGCTTCCCGGGGGCACGCCGCTGGCGGCGACGCTGCACCAGGCACGCACCGTGTGCCGCCGCGCGGAACGGCGCGTCACGGCGCTCGCCACACACGAGGAAGTGAACTCACGGCTGGTGCGCTGGCTCAACCGCGTCGCCGACCTGCTGTTCGTGATGGCCCGCTGGGCGAACTTCCGCGCCGGCGTGCCCGACCAGACCTGGGCCGGCAACGCCGGGCGATAACCCGTAGGCCAAGGTCGCACCCCCGAGCCGGAACGTCGCACCAAGAGTCTTTGCTGAGCCATTGGAGCGCACGGATCCTGCAAACCCGGCAGCCATGACGTTTCCCGGTCATGGGACCGCCGCTGGAACGACCCCCAAAACGCCGACTTGAATTCCGCAACACTCCTGCCGATAATGATTCGGTCACCTTCTTCGCGCTGGAGCCGCGGTGCCGATTGCCGCGTTCGTTCGATGAGAACTCGCTCCCCCGCGTCCGGCTCGAACAAGCGAACCGCGCTTATTTCAATTGGCGCGACGGCGATCGAGCGTGTAGGTTCCCAGCCCGTAGCCTCGTGCGCTGGGAACAGAAGGCCGAGGCCCATGGCGTCAGGTGCCGCTAGCGGCGGACCTTGTCGCCGAACGATTCCCCACCGAGTTGTCGATGTCGGGCACCGGTGACGCCGGGGCGAGCCAAGAGCCGCCCTTCGGCACAAGCAGGTCGAGCGCCCAGAGTTCCGCGCACGCGATGTCACCGTAGAAACACACGGCCATCGACCCGGAAAGCGCTCGCCGGTCGAACCGCGCAGAGCACGGGCTCGCCATGCCGCGCTGCGCACAGGTCCACCCCCGGCGCACGACTAAGTGCGCGCCGGAAGGAATGTCATGAGACCACGCCGTCGCCGCCCCCGCGGCACGCGCCCCGAAGATGCAACGGGCGCCGCTCCAGAAGGATCCGTCAACGATGCACCAGCCGCTTCTTCCGATGGCGGCTCCCCGGCCCGGGACTCGGCTCCGTCCGACTCCAGCGGCTCGTCCCCAGGCGACTACTCCGGGGGGTCCGCCGGTGGCGCTGAGATGAGCAGCGACACGACCGGTGGCTCCGGAGCTCCCGCCGGTGGCGCGCCCGGACCGAACGGCTCGCAGGCTGGCTTCGACCGCTCCGGCCGCCGGCGCCGGCGCCGGCCGCGCAACAACAATCGCAGCGGTGGCGGCGCTCCGCCGCCCCAACAGCAGCAGCCGCAACAGCAGCAGGGCGGCTACCAGCAGTTCCCCAATCAAGGCGGGCGTCGCGGCCGCAACCGGCGCAACGTGCGCGGTGGCAACACGGGTGGCGGTGGCGGCGGTGGCAACAACAGCCCGAGCCAGAACCGCAGCCGTCCGCAGCGGCCCGGCCTCGAGATCCTGAAGCAGCTGCAGAACGCCGGAGCCGCGCTCGATCCGACTGAACGCCTGATCATGGAGCTGCCGCCGGGCATGGGTGATCCGCCGTACGGGGACCGCACCACCGGGCGCGCCATCGACCTCATCGCGCCGCTCGGCCGAGGGCAGCGCTGCCTGCTGGTCGCCCCTCCCAAAGCCGGCAAGACGCGCATCCTGCAGGCGATCGCTTCGTCAGTCGCCTACAACCATCCCGAAGTGAAGGTGTACGCGCTGCTCGTGGACGAGCGTCCCGAGGAAGTCACCGACTTCAAGCGCAACACGCCGGCCGAAGTCATTGCCGCCTCGAGCGACATGAGTGTCGACGAGCACATCGAGACCGCCGAGCGCGCCATGAACCTGGTGGCCGCCGAGGTCATCGCGGGCAAGGATGTAGTCCTGCTGCTCGACTCGATCACGCGCCTGGCGCGCGCCTACAACGCGTCGGCCGGCAACGGTGGCCGCACCATGTCGGGCGGGCTCGATTCCAACGCCATGCAGTCGCCGCGCCAGATCTTCGGCTCGGCTCGCAAGATCGAGAACGGCGGCTCGCTCACGATCATCGGCACCGCGCTGGTCGACACGGGCTCGCGCATGGACCAGATCATCTTCGAGGAGTTCAAGGGCACCGGCAACTCCGAGATCTTCCTGTCGCGCGAGCTGGCGGAGCGCCGCATCTACCCCGCCATCGACATTCCCAAGAGCGGCACGCGCAAGGAAGAGAAGCTCATCCCCGCGAGCCAGCTGACCACGTTCCAGGCGCTGCGCCGCATCCTGGTGCAGATGGCGCCGCAGGAAGCCATGCTCAAGCTGGTCGACCGCCTGAACCGCACCAAGACGAACGAGGAGTTCTACAACCTGGTGCGGGTCGGCGACTCGTAGGCTGCACTCGGATGCCCTCGGAGGGGAGATGAACGAGCTGGCCACGCAGTTCGGCCCGATCGACATCTACCTGTTCGATCAGCTGCTACGTGGCCGCTTGTCCCCTCCCATGCGCGTGATCGACGCGGGCTGCGGCAGCGGTCGCAACCTCCACTACTTAATGGCGGTGGGTTTCGACGTCCGCGCGGTGGACGCTTCGCCGGAAGCGGTCGCGACCACCCGCGCGCTCGCGGCGCGACTGGCGCCGGCGCTGCCGTCGTCGAACTTCCGCGTCGAGCCGGTCGAAGCCATGTCGTTCGCCGACCACGAAGCCGACGTCGTGCTGAGCATCGCGGTGCTCCACTTCGCGCGCGACGATGCGCACTTCGCCGCCATGCTGGGCTCGATGTGGCGCGTGCTGCGACCGGGCGGCCTGTGGTTCTGCCGGCTCGCCTCGGACATCGGCATGGAGTCACGCATGACGCCGACGACCGCGGGCCGCTACCGGCTGCCCGACGGCTCCGAGCGCTACCTCGTCGACGAGGCCATGCTGGTCGACTGGACCCACCGACTGGGCGGGCGGCTACTGGACCCGCTCAAGACCACGGTGGTCCAGGACCAGCGCTGCATGACGACGTGGGTGATGCGGAAAAGCTGACGGGGATCGCCTCGTCAGGCGTCAGGCCGCAGTTCGCTTTCCAGCCGCATCCGCTCGCCTACCGACCAAGCCTGGAACGGGCAGCCGGCCGACGCCGGCACGATGCCGGGTGCACTGGAATGGCATCGGCCATCTCAGCCCTGCGAACTCTCCGCACGCGCGCGCGCCAGCAGTTCCACCAGCCCCAGCTCTTCAGCCCAATGATCCAGGTGCGCGTCGTCGAGCCGGCCGCGCATGGCACGCAGCACGCCGACCACGTCGGACCATTGCCGCTCTGAAACCTCGCCTCCCAGCCGGAACCACTCCAGCTTGCGTAGCACGAGGTCCTCGGCGGTTTTGATGCGAAGTCGGGCGCCGTCGGGCATCCCGAGGTCCCGAAGCTCGGCGCGACGGAATTCCTCTCGGTCGAATGGCCGGGTTCCGACCAAGAAGAAGTCGACCTTGAACGGTCCCTTGAGCAGGATGGCATTGAACGAGCGACGGTCGGCGAATGCCTCGGTCATCGCTTCACGCGAAACGTAGAACTCGCCCGAGAGCGCATCCGCCAGAGCGGACAGCTGATCAGGGTTGGCCTCGATCACGAGATCGACGTCCGCCGTCGTTCGGGACAGTCCGTAGTAGGAACTCGCGAAGGAGCCGCCGACGTGATACCGGATGCCCAGTTCGTCGAGGGTGCCGATCACCGTGCGGATGACCTCGGCCGGAGCGGTCACGCCGCACCACCCCGTGAAACACCGATCTGCCTGCGGTAGTCGAGTACCTTTCTCGCGAGCTCGGGCCCGAACATCAGGCGATAGTGCTCTTCATCGAGCTGGTCGTCGCTTGCGCCTGGGAATCGGTCTCGAAGACCGGCGCGGGTGGCTTGATAGGCGAGCGCCGTGAGTTCGAATGCAGCGCGCAGTCTCTCGGGGCCGGTCAGGCCACGGAGAACGTCCCCTTGAACGCGCAGGCTTTCAGGATGGGTGTCGTCGAGAGACATGCACCCGAGTGTAGCGCAGCGGGGGCTCGCGAAACG
>JANMAX010000022.1:0-16383 GCA_031360075.1 bacterium
TCGAGCACTACATCAAGCGGCTCGAGTCGCTCGAGCGCATCGCCAACTCGTTCGCCGGCGTCGAGAAAAGCTACGCCATCCAGGCGGGACGCGAAGTGCGCATCATGGTGGAGCATCATCGCATCGACGACGCCCGTGCGCAGGGCCTGGCCGGCGAGATCGCACGCCGGATCGAGAAGGAACTGCAGTACCCCGGCCAGATCCGCGTCACCGTGATCCGTGAGACGCGCGCCGTGGACTATGCGAAGTAAGCCGTACGCCGGGCCGGGCGCGCCAGGACAGGGGCCGGTTGGGCTCGAGCAACCCGAGAACCCGCCACCGTGCTGCGGCCGGTTGGGACCGCGCTCGGGGCATCATGATCCCAACGGGGGAAAGCATTGACCAATCTACTGTTCGTCGCCGACGTCATCGGCTCACCCGGGCGCGAGGTGCTGCACGCACTGCTGCCCGAACTCAAACGCCGCCACGACATCCATCTGGTGATCTGCAACTGCGAGAACTCAGCCGCCGGCTTCGGTGTCACCAAGGACGTCGCGCGCGACCTGTTCGCCGCCGGCTGTGACGTGCTCACCGGTGGCAATCACCTGTGGGACAAGAAGGACGCCATCGAGTACATCGGCGACGAGCCCCGGCTGGTGCGCCCCGCGAACTTGCCGGTGGGCACTCCCGGCGAGGGCTGGCGCGTGTTCAAGGCCAGCAACGGCACGCTGGTCGGCGTCGTGAACCTGATCGGCCGCGTGTTCATGAAGGAAGCCGATTGCGCGTTCCGCACGTCCGATGCCGTGCTGGAGCAACTGGGCAAGCAGACCAGGACGATCTTCGTAGACTTCCACGCCGAGACCACGGCCGAGAAGATCGCGCTCGGCTGGCACCTGGACGGCCGGGTGTCCGCGGTGATCGGCACGCACACGCATGTGCAGACCGCCGACGACCGCATCCTGCCGGGCGGCACGGCCTGTCTGAGCGACGCCGGCATGACGGGCGGCTTCGACAGCGTCATCGGCATGGATCGCGCCGCGGCACTGCGACGCTTCCTGACGCTCATGCCGGAGCGGCTCACGCCCGCGGGCGGCGACCTGCGTTTGAATGCCGTGCTGCTCGCACTGGATGAGGCGACGGGGAAGGCGCAGAGAATCCAGCGCCTGCAGATCCCGTACTCGCGTGCCGCCGCCGAGAGCACGGGCGCCGAGCCCGCGGGAGCGAAGCTCTTGACCGGTGCCGAGCCGGCGGAAGCCACGCGCATCGAGGCGAAGATCCGCGCCAGCGTGCTGATCGATGCCGGCATCACGCCGAAGCTGGCACTGGTGTCCGTGGGCGACGACCCGGCATCGCAGGTCTACATGAAGAAGAAGCACGAGGCCTGCAGCGAGGCCGGCATCGTGGTGGAGCGCGTGCAGTTCCCGGCGGGCACGACCACCGATGAAGTGGTGAAGCGCGTGCGCCAGCTGGGTGCCGATCCGTCGGTGCACGGCATCCTGGTGCAGTTGCCGCTCGCCGCGCCCGCCCATGGCGACGCCGTGCTCGAGGCCATCCCGCCCAGCAAGGACGTCGATGGTTTTCATCCCGAGAACGCCGGGCGGCTGGCGGTGGGCCTGCCGTGCTTCATCCCGGCGACCCCGTTCGGCGTGCTGCGGCTGTTGCAGCACTACGACATCCCGTTGCGCGGCAAGCACGCGGTGGTGCTGGGCCGCAGCCACATCGTCGGCCGCCCCATGGCGACGCTGCTGAGCAGCAAGGGGCAGGACATGACGGTCACGATCGGGCACTCGGGCAGCGGGGTATCGGAGTTGATGGCGCTATCGCGCCAGGCGGACGTGCTCGTGGCCGCGGTGGGCAGGCGTCACATGGTGACGGCCGACTGGGTCAAGCCCGGCGCCGTGGTCGTTGACGTCGGCATCCACCGCGATCCGCCGGCCCCCGGCAGCACCAAGGCACGCCTCACCGGCGATGTCGACTTCGAGTCGGTGCGACACATCGCCGGTGCGATCACCCCCGTGCCCGGTGGCGTCGGCCCCATGACCGTGGCGATGGTCGTGCTCAGCACGATCATCGCCGCCGAGCGCCAGTCGGCCACGGTGAAGGTCTAGCTCCTTGGCCACGGCGCAGGCACCGGAAGACCGCGTCCTGTCGGTAGGAGAGCTGACGCGTGCCATCAAGGACCTGCTGAGCGGGTCCTTCCCGGGCGTGTGGGTGAAGGGTGAGATCTCGAGCTACAAAGGTCCGCAGCCGAGCGGGCACCTGTACTTCACGCTCAAGGACCCGAACGCGACGTTGGGTTGCGCCATGTTCCAGCGCTCGGCCACGAAGCTGATGTTCACGCCGAAAGAGGGCCTCGAAGTCGAGGCCTTCGGCGAGATCAACGTCTACGAGCCGCAGGGCAAGTACCAGTTGATCATCAAGCAGATGCGCCCGGCCGGTATCGGCGCGCTGCTGGCGCAACTGGAAGAGCTCAAGCGAAAGCTGACCGCCGAGGGGCTGTTCGACGCCGCGCGCAAACAGCCGCTGCCCAAGTACCCGGCCACCATCGGCGTCGTGACGTCGCCCGTGGGCGCTGCGGTGAAGGACGTCATCACCGTGCTGCGCGGGCGCTGGCCCGGGGTGCGCATCGTGCTCGCCCCCGTGAGAGTGCAGGGCGAAGGCTCGGCCGCCGAGATCGCCGCCGCCATCGAACGGTTCGACCGCTGGGGCGGCGCCGACGTGCTGATCGTCGGCCGCGGCGGTGGCAGCATCGAGGACCTGTGGGCGTTCAACGAGGAGATCGTGGTGCGCGCCATCGCGGCGGCGCGCACGCCGATCATCTCGGCAGTGGGCCACGAGGTGGACACCACGCTCGCTGACTTCGCCGCCGACCTGCGCGCCGCCACGCCCAGCAACGCCGCCGAGCTCGCGGTTCGCGACGGGCGCGAGACATTGGCTCGCATCGAGGCGCTCTCGCAACGCATCGGCTCGCGCGTGCGCAACAAGCTCGACCGTCTGCGCCGCGAGCTCACGGCCATGCTGAAGCAGCACGGCTTCCGGCGCGTGCACGACCTGTTCGCGCACTGGCAGCAGCGCACCGACGACCTGCGCGACCGGCTGGACGCCGGACTGCGCGGCGCGTTCGAGGGCGCCCGCGAGCGCCTGTTGCGGGCGCGTACGGCGTACGGCTTCCGCGAGGCCCTGCCGCGCCGGCTGGCCGATGCCCGCCTGGCACTGGCGCGCTCGCGCCGCTCGCTCGACGATGCGGTCGTGGCGCGGGTCCTGGACCGCCGCCGGCACGCGCTGGCGCTGGCCGACCAGTTGCGCGCATTGTCGCCCCGACAGGTGCTCGAACGCGGCTACGCGCTCGTGCGCGCGCCCGATGGCAAGTTCGTGCGCAGCGCCGAAGCGCTGGAAGCAGGCAGTTCGGTGACACTGGAGTTCGCGCGCGGCGAGGCCGACGCGACCGTGACGACCATCCGCAAGGGAGGGGACGATGGCCAAGCCCAAAGCCGACGCCGGAAGCAGTGACGGCACGCCGTTGGACTTCGAGCAGAGCATGAAGCGCCTGGAGACCATCGTGGAGGAACTCGAAGCCGGCGAGCTGTCATTGGAAGACTCGATCGCCCGCTACGAAGAGGGCATCAAGCTGTCGCGCCGTCTCACCACGGTGCTCGATGAATCCGAGAAGCGCATCGAGCGGCTGGTGGAGCGCGCGGGCGAGGCCCCGACGACCGAGCCGATGGAGCTTCCCGGGAGCCGCCCCGCGGCGACGCAGGACGAGCTACCGTTCTGATGGCGGCGACCAGCCAGGCGAGCTTCGTCCCCGGATTCGAACCGCTGCGGGAGGCGTTCGAGCAGCGCCTGTCGCACGTGCTGCGCGAGCGCGCCGACGGCCCCGGCCGCGTGGGCCAGGCGGTGCGCTATGCCGCGCTGTCACCCGGCAAGCGTGTGCGCCCGCTGTTCGTGCTGGCGACGTGCGAAGCCGTCGGCGGCACATGGAAGCGCGCGCTGCCCGCCGCGGTCGCGGTGGAGTGCGTGCACGCGTTCTCGCTCGTGCACGACGACTTGCCCGCGATGGACGACGACGACTACCGCCGTGGACGGCTCACGACGCACAAGAAGTTCGGCGAAGCGCTGGGCGTGCTCACCGGGGACGCCTTGCTGGCGTTCGCGTTCGAAGAACTCACGCGGTTGTCGGACGACGGCGTGCCGCCGGCACGCGTGGTCGAGTGCGTGCGACGCCTGTCCCGCGCCGCTGGCGCGGACGAACTGGTGGGAGGGCAGGCGCTCGACATCTCCGCCGAGGGCCGCAAGCCCACGGCGCGCCTGGTGCGCGACATCCACGAGCGCAAGACCGGCGCATTGTTCGGCGCCTGCATGGCGCTGGGCGCGCTGGCCGGTGACGCCAACCCGCACACGGTGGAAGCGCTTGAACAGGCCGGCCGCATGACCGGGCTGGCGTTCCAGATCCAGGACGACCTGCTGAACGCCGGCGGCGCTTCATTGAGCAAGCTCGGCAAACGCCCCGGCACGGACGCCGCACGCGGCAAGGCCACGTACCCAGCGGCCGTGGGCGAGGCGCGCGCCAGGAAGGAGGTCGCCGCGCTCCTGAAGACCGTGCGCGCCTCGTTGACGCGCCGCTGCTCGAAGCCGGAGCGGCTCATCAAGCTGATCGACGCGCTGAGCCGGCGGGAGCGGTAGGGCGAGGGCGCCAAGGCCCCACGCGCCCTTGACACCCCGCGCCCCACTCCGCACCATCACTTGCTGACCGCTCGCCCGGAGCGAGGCCTGCGCGGCCATGGACGCACGGGACCATCAAGGAGGACGTCACGGAACCGTTCTGGATCGCCCTGATCGTCGGCGTCATCGTGCAGAGCTACAAGGGGTTCGCGTCGTTTCTCCGGACCCGGCGCTGGAACCTGCGGCGGTTCGTGGAAACGGGCGGCATGCCGAGTTCGCATTCGGCCTCGGTGGCGGCCCTGACCACGGCGGTGGGGTTGTGGCATGGCTATACCACTGGCCTGTTCGCGGTGACGCTCTACTTCAGCCTCATCGTCATGTACGATGCGGCCGGCCTGCGGCGCGCCGCTGGACGCCAGGCCGCCGTGCTCAATCGCTTGATCGAGCGCCACTTCCAGCACTCCGAAACGGAGACGCAAAAGCTCATGGAGCTGTTGGGTCACACACCGTTCGAGGTGTTCGTGGGCGCTGCCCTCGGTACGGGCAGCGCCATCCTCTGGTACCGGGTGCATCATCCATGAGCATGCTCGAGAAGATCCATTCCCCGGCGGACGTCAAGAGTCTTGATCGCGCCGACGTGTTGAAGCTCGCGGCCGAGATGCGCCACGTCATCATCCAGACGGTCGCGCGCAATGCCGGCCACTTGGCCCCCAATCTGGGCGTCGTCGAACTCACGCTGGCGCTGCACCGCGTGTTCGATTCGCCGACCGACAAGATCATCTGGGACGTCGGCCACCAGAGCTATCCGCACAAGCTGCTCACCGGGCGCTACGACCAGTTCCACACGCTGCGCCAGCTCGGCGGCATCGCCGGTTACCCGCGGCGCTGCGAGAGCGCGCATGATCCATTCGGTACGAGCCACGGCAGCACGAGCATCGCGGCCGCACTGGGCTTCGCCGCGGCGCGCGACTTGAAGGGCGAGAGCCACCACGTCATCGCAGTCATCGGTGACGGCGCGCTCACAGGCGGCATGGCCTTCGAAGGACTCAACAACGCCGGCGAGCTCAAGAAGAAGCTCATCGTCATCCTGAACGACAACGAGATGAGCATCTCGCCGAACATCGGCGCCATTCATCGGTACCTGACCAAGCTGACGACCAGCCGCGTCTACCGCGCGTTCGAGCGCGACGTCTGGGAACTGCTCGGCAAGCTGCCGCGCGGCGGCAAGAAGGCCCAGATTGCGGCGCACCGCCTGAAGGAAGGATTGCAGAACATGGTGGCGCCGGGCGTGCTGTTCGAGGAGATGGGGCTCAAGTACTTCGGGCCTATCGACGGCCACGACCTGCCGGTGCTGGAAGAGACGCTCTCGGACCTGCGCCGCTTCGACGGCCCCGTGCTGCTGCACGTGGTGACTCGCAAGGGCCGCGGCTACGGGCCCGCCGAGGGGGATGCGACCACGTTCCACGGTGTCGGCGTCTTCGATCCCGACACGGGCACCGCCAGCAAGGGCTCCAGGAAGACCTACACGAACGTGTTCGCCGAAACCGCCGTGCTGATCGGCGAGGCCCTGCCGAACGCCGTGGCGATCACCGCCGCGATGACGGACAACACCGGGCTGACCCGATTCGCGCAGGCGTTCCCCGAGCGCTTCTTCGATGTCGGCATGGCCGAAGAGCATGCCGTGACGTTCTCGGCCGGGCTTGCGTGCGAGGGGTTCACACCGCTCACGACCATCTACAGCACGTTCCTGCAGCGCGGCTTCGACCAGATCATCCACGACGTGGCGGTGCAGGACTTGAAGATCGTGCTGTGCCTGGACCGTGCCGGTCTGGTCGGGGACGACGGCGCGCCGCAGCATGGCGTGTTCGACGTCGGCTACCTGCGCATGATCCCCGGCACCGTGGTCATGCAGCCGATGAATGGCGAGGAGTTGCGCGACATGCTGTGGACGGCGGCGCACTGGCCGGGCAAGCGCCCGATCGCGGTGCGCTATCCGCGTGCGCCCATCCCCGAGGACAAGCTGCCCGAGCGCGAGCCGCGCCGGCTCGAGATCGGCAAGGCCGAACAACTGCGTGCCGGCGGCGACGTCGCCATCGTGGCGCTGGGCACCATGGTGCTGCCGAGCCTGGCGGCCGCCGAGATCCTGGCCGCTCAGGGCATCAGCGCCACGGTCGTCAACGCGCGCTTCGCGGCACCGCTGGACGACGCCATGATCGGCGGGCTCGCACGCTCGACCGGGCGCATCGTCACGGTGGAGGAGAACGTGCTCGCCGCTGGCTTCGGCAGCGGCGTGGGCGAAATGCTGAGCCGCAACTTGATCGTGGTTCCGCATCTGGCGCTCGGTGTTCCGGACGAGTTCGTACTGCACGGCAAACGCGACGAACTGCTGCACCAGATCGGCTTGGACGCCGATGGCATCGCCAAACGCACGGCCGAGTTCGTGCGGCAAGCGCGCCAGCAGTATGTCTGAGCAGGCTTCGAGGTCCACTGAAGTCGAGACCGGTGTGAGGCATTTCCAGGAGTGCCCGACACGCGCCTGCCGGTCCACTCCAGGCACGGCTTCTACCTCCGCAAGCGAACCGACCCGCGATCCGAGGCTGGCATGATCACGCGCGGCCGCCGGATCGCCATCATCGGCCACCTGAACCGTCCACAAGTGCGCCGCGAGGCCGTGCGAGTCCAGGCGCTGCTCGCCAGGAAGGGTGCGCTCGTCCGGCTCGAGCGTGAGCTCGCCGGTGCGGTGGGGCAGAGCGGCGACTCGATCGCGGTGCTCTCGCGCTGGTGCCAGGTCATGATCTCGCTCGGCGGTGACGGCACCGTGCTCACCGCCGGCCGCGCACTGGCGGGGCGGAAGGGCGTGCTGCTGGCCGTCAACATGGGCGGTCTTGGATTCCTGGCCGCTGCCGAGGGACGCGAGCTGGACATGGCGCTCGAGGCATCGCTCGCCGGTAAGTGGAAGATCGCGACACGCGCAGGCGTCGAGACACGCGTGAAGCGCGCCCGCGGCGGCCGCGCGAAGCGCGTTGGTTTCGCGTTGAACGACGCCGTCATCCGGAGTGCCACCAGCTACTCGGCCATTCACTTGCGAGTCGCGGCCCTGGGCCACGATCTCGGGCACCTGGTCGCCGACGGCTTGATCGCCGCGAGTTCCAGCGGCTCGACCGCATACTCATTGTCCGCCGGCGGGCCCTTGGTAGCGCCGGACCTGGACTCGTTGGTCGTCACGCCGGCATGCGCGCATGCACTTGGCAGCCGCTCGCTGGTGCTGGCGCCGGGTTCGATCGTGCAGGTCCGTGTGATCAGCCCGGGCCCGGCGTTGTTGGTGATGGACGGCCACGAGACGGAGGACCTCGTGAAGCACGACGAGGTCGAACTGCAGCTCTCGAAGGACCGGGTGCGCGTGTTCGAGAACCCCGGCCGTCCGTTCCTGCGCACGTTGCAAGCGAAGCTCGGATGGCAGGGGAGCGAACGACGGAGCATGTAGTCGTGCCGCCCGCAGCCTGATCCATCCCGCGCGTCACACACGGCTCGACCGAGCGCACTGCCCGCCGCGCTCACACGCTGTGCCGTTCGAACGGACCTGGTGTCCGGAGCCCGGAAGCCCTTGAACGAACCGTCTCGCGGCCCGGGCAGCCCCGCGCCCGAAACGCGGATTTCCCTCAAGCTCCGGCCCCATGTGCCGAGACTTACGATGCCGGACTTCGCTGGCTGACACATCGCGGGCTGTCACTCACTTGTCAGGAGGACTCAAGTGGCCGAGCGCCGGAAGCTCCTCGTCGCCATGTCCGAGGCCGGAGCCGACGTCTCGAACGCCTTGCGACGGCAGGGTTACGAGATCGTGGTGGCCACCGATGCGGTCGCGGTCCTGACGATGGCCCTCCGGCACAAGCCCGATGCCGTGGTCCTCGCCGATCGTCTGGCCGCGGGCGGGACCAACCTCGCCCTCAGGCGGCTGCGCTCCTCGGTGCATACGGCCGGTATCCCCGTCATCGCGCTGGCCGAGCCCGGCCCGGTGAAACAGGCGCTGCTCGCTGCGGGCGTGGAGGCGTGTCTCGACCTTCCGTTGGACTCGGCCGAGTTGTTCCGTGCGCTCCACGAACTCTTGCTCGTCAGTCGAACCGTGAGCGGGGCGCCGGCCGAGATCCTCGGAGATCCGGGTCGCTTGGCGGCGCTCGAACGGACCGGTCTGCTCGACAGCGCTGAGGACGAGGAGTTCGACACCGTCACGCGCCTCGCCGCGCGGCTGCTGCACGCGCCGGTCGCATTGGTCTCGCTGGTTGACGATCAGCGGCAGTTCTTCAAGAGCCAGATCGGACTGCCACAGCCGTGGGACCAGCAGAGACAGACGCCGCTGTCGCACTCGTTCTGTCAGTGGGTGGTCTCGAGCGACCAGGAGCTCGCGATCTCCGACGCGCGCGAGCATCCGATCCTGCGGACCAATGGCGCCATCTTCGATCTCGGGGTCGTCGCCTACGCCGGTGTCCCCTTGTCGGCGGCAACGGGCGAGACCATCGGCTCGTTCTGCGCGATCGACGGCAAGCCCCGGAACTGGACCAGCGACGAACTGGCCACGCTGCGGGATCTGGGGCAGATCATCGGCGTCTGCTCGGCGTTGAACCACTTCCGCCAGGACGGACGCTCCCTGGGTGCCCACGACAGCGTGTTCCTGCCCGTGGCCCGGTCGGCCGCCATGGCCTTCGTCGGTGCGGCGCGCTTGCTGAGCCGGCATGGCGACATCGCCGAGGTGCGTGCCGCGCTCATCGGCCTCATCGAACGCCGCGGCCACGACCTGATCGATTTCGCGGACGCGGCAGCGCCGGCTTCACAACGCTCGGCAGCCTGAGCTCGAACGCCCCAGCGGCGCACGGCACCACGCCCCCATGAGCTTGTCCCACGGACGGCGCTGACGCCCGGGTCGGGCTGGGTCTCCAGCATCCCCGCACGATCCACTCGCACTTGGGCGGGTTCAGCGCGGCTCCGGCTGTGTGGACGAGAGCCCGCTGACGGCGCCTCGTGGTTCGTTTCCACGGCGCGGCGGACCTCGAGGGAGTTCGTTGCGGCGGCCCGACTGCTCACGCGACACGGCGCCAACGCCGAGGTGCGTGCCTTTCCCGTCGGTGTCATCGAGCGTCGGGCTCACGCCCTGATCGAAGCCGGGGAAGTGTCGCCCGGGAAGGGCGCAGCGGGCTGAGGTCGGACTCGTCGCGGGTGGCGAGCCGCGCTGATTGCTCCGATTCGGCTTGAACACCGAGGGCGTCGCGATGCGTACGGGCAGGTCGAGCCACTCGACCGAGTGCTCGTTGTCAACGGGCAGCCCCTTCGTCGAGCCCGACTTCGACTCGCTCGTGGTGACGGGTCGTGCACACCCGGTAGGCCACGATGGCGTGGCAGGGGAGCGCGCGAACGAGCTTGCAGGCTCGCCACTCGCCACAGGTCACGTCGCGCGTCGGGTCGCCATAGACTCGCGCCCTGCCGGCGTCTCCTTGCGCGCGAACCCGCGCGACAGTGCGGTGAGTGCCACTTTCACGCGATCCTCCGCACTCGCCTCGGCTGGCAGCGTGGCCGCAGCCGACAGCCCGATGCTCACCAGGGCGCGGTTGTAGCCCAGCGTCGTGAGCGCGGCGCGCACATCGTTCTCGTGCGGGGCCTTCATCTTCTCCTTCTGTTCGCGTGCGTTCAGCCGTCCGGACTTCGCCCCAGAACGCTGCTGCTCCATAAAGCCCTTGCCGAAGCGTCGCTCGGCCTCGAGCTGATTGTGAGCCGGACACAGAAGGCGAAGGTTCTCCACCGTCGACGGGCCGCCGTCGGCGACCGCCACGATGTGGTCGTACTGGAGCGCGTGCCGGCACCCGCAGCGCTGCCCGTCATCGCTCACGAACGTGCACACGCCGCCGTCGCGCTTGTAGACCGCGGCGCGCACGTCAGCTGAAATGTGGCGCGCGCGGCATGACGCCCTGGCCCGCACGCCGCGCGGCTTCCGGTGCAGCCCATGCTTGCGCTTCTCCAGCGCGACGATGAGCTGGTCCAAGGCTCGGTCGAGTACGTCCGCGATCGCTTCAGGCGCCACGGTGTTACCGAGGAGCTCCTGAGCGTGCCGGATCTTCTCGCGCGTCGCGCGCGACATCGTGACCGTGAGCGCGACGTGGTCCGCCGAGAGCGGCTTCATCGTAGCGGCCGGCAGAAGTGGTACCCACGAACTTGGTGATTCCAGGGCAGTCGATGGGCAAGCGGGCCCCGGGGCCCCTTCGAGTGTTACTTGAAGTGAGGCATCCGAAGTCACAGCCGCACAGGCGCCGGCCTCCAGCGACAGCATCTCGGGCCGCGGACAGCGGCTCGCGATGAGCCACTCGATCTCCTCGCGCGACCTGCCGACTGCAGCCGCGATCAGGTCGTCGTTGGCACCCGACTCGAGCCACGGCCCGAGCGTGAGCACCGCGCTCACCGACAGCCGCCGGTCCGCCAGCATGTCGAACAGCACCGGTCGCTCGCGCGCGATGCGAGCGGCGCGCAGGTACTTCTTCGCGACGTCCTCGCTGAGCGAGAGGTCGCGCTGGCAGTACTCCAGCATGGACGAGAAGCCCAGGTCGCTGAACGCCCGACGCTCGTCGAACACGGCGAGGCAGGCAAGGAGGCCCGCGGTGGCACCGGACTCCTGGCGCGAATGCTGGCGGGCCTCGCTGGCGATGACCGGATCGCGCTGGTTACTGATGCGCTCGAACAACATGCTGCACGCTCGCGACGGGGGCGAGGTGGCGTGGGGACTCGTGCATCCAGCGTAGCACGAGGGGTTTCGAGCGCCGTGGATGCGACGGCGTGGGCAAACGCCGGCTCGGATCAAATCGGGTTCGGGGTATGGCCGGAAAACCCTCGGCGCGGCGGCGGTGCGCGAATGGGACTACGCCCCGGTGCGGGCCTCGCCCCCGGCGATGGCGGCTCGCATGGGGACGTCAAGTGCTGTTTTCCAGCTCCAATGGATACGAAGTCGTACTGGACACCCGATTCTTCTATGAGAGTAGAGTCCGCCTCATACCCTTGGGTGCTGAGAGGAGGTCGTGTGTCGCAGGCGCCGCCACGGTACAAGCCCACCTGCTACATGCTTCGCTTCATGCTCGGGTACGGGCTCCATCGGTTCGCATGGAGCTTCGGCCCTCCCAAGAAGTCATCGAACTCCTCGAGCGCATGAGCCTCGCGCTCGTCGCGGCCGCTGTACCGCTGGCGTGGACGGCAGGGAAGCGCGGCTGGGCCGGCTGCAATATCGCATGGACGATCTTCAGGATCGTGATGGGGTCACCGGAGCCTCGCGGGAATACCACGGCCAGCTTCATCGCGGGTTGCTTCCTTGTCTGCGTTCCTGCGCTGGCATCCATCAGCTTGCTGGTGAAGCTCATCCAGCAACGGCGGTCGAGGGATGCCACGCCTGCAATGTCGGCGTGATGCACCGCCGAGCCCGTCGTCGCACTGCCTGGCGAACACGGGTGGCTCGAGATCAGAGCCGAGTCGGACTCCACTCGCATCTGGAAAAGACACTGGTGCGTGATAGCTGGCGGAGTCCGAGGTCGCGTGGCACCACGAGGACCTCAACTTCACCGGTTTTCTCGCACATCCTGCGGTTGCCCCCGATGGCACGCTAGTCCTCGTGGAGTGGCACCACCGGCAGCTCGTCATCCGCCGATTCCGGTTCGCACCGAGCTGATTCAGCCTGTGCACCAGGCCCGGCGCCGCCCGCTGACGACACCCCCGTCACCATTCCCACTTGCCTCCTCGCCTCCCTTCGCGCTAGCCTACTGCACATCTGTTCACCCGCTACGCGCCAGAGTCCCCGACCCGGGGGCGCTGCGGCAGACCGACGCTACGCGCCTCCGGCAAGCCGGGCCGCTGCACGGCCCCGTGGGAAGGACCCCATGCTCGAACGCCTCGTCATCCGTGACCTCGCCCTGGTCGAACGCGCCGAGATCGCGTTCGGCGACGGGCTGCATGCCGTCACCGGCGAGACCGGCTCCGGCAAGTCGCTCACAGTCGACGCACTCGCGCTCCTGGTGGGCGATCGCGCCGACGCCGACATCGTGCGCGATGGCGCCAAGGCGTGCGTGGTCGAGGCCGAGTTCCGCCTCTCGGGCGACGCCGCGCGCCGCGCGGGAGAGTTGCTGCAATCGTGGGGGCTTGAGTACGACGGCGAGACGCTCATCGTCCGCCGCGAGGTGAGCGCCGAGGGACGCAGCCGCGCGAGCGTCAATCAGTCGAGCGTCACACTCGCCAATCTCAAGCGCCTGGGCGAGCACCTGCTCGACCTGCACGGCCAGCACGAGCACCAGAGCCTATTGCGCGACGGTGCCGCACTCGCCACGCTCGACCGGCTCGCCGGCCTCGAGCCCGAGCGCACCAAGTTCGCCGATGTGCTCGCAGCATGGCGCGAGGCCGAGGGCGATCTGAGCCGACTGCGTGAATCGCTCGCGACGTTCGCCGAACGGCGCGACTACCTGTGGGCCGCAGCGGCCGAACTCGACGATGCGGCACTGCGCGAGGGCGAAGCCGAGGAGTTGGCGGGCGAGGCCGCACGACTCGCGCATGCAGACCGGCTGCGCGAGCTCGCCACGCTCGCGGGTGATCGCTTGAGCGAAGGCGAGGGCGCCGCGGTCGAAGCGCTCGGCGTCGCGCGCCATGCCATCGAGCAGGCGGCAGCCCTCGACCCGACCCTCGCCGAAGCACTCGCACAGCTCACCGAGGCGAACATCGCCGCACAGGAAGCCGCGCGCACGCTCGGCGCCTATCTCGATCATCTCGAGGCCGACCCCGAGCGACTCGAGACGGTCGAAGCGCGGCGCGAGCTGTACACCCGCCTGACCCGCAAGTACCGCCGGCCGCTCGCCGACCTGCTGGCATGGCGCGACGAGCTGGCCACGGAACTGGCGCAAGGTGGTGACGCCGAGGGCGCGCTGGCGCGCGCGGAGGCCCAGGTCGCCAAGGCCGAGTCCGCGTGCCTCGCCGTGGGGAAGGTGCTCAGCAAGAAACGCCAGGCCGCCGCCAAGGAGTGGTCCGCGGCACTCACACGTGAACTCAAGCCGCTGGGCTTCCCGCACGCCCGCGTGGCATTCGAGGTGGCACACGTGCTCGACGGCCGGCCCACACCCACCGGCATCGACGAGGTCCAACTGGCGTTCACGGCCAACCCGGGCGAACCGGCACGGCCGCTGGCGAAGATCGCCTCGGGAGGCGAGTTGTCCCGAGTCATGCTCGCGCTCAAGTGTGCGCTGCAAACCCGTGACCGCGTTGACCTTCTGGTGTTTGACGAAGTAGATTCCGGTATCGGTGGTGCTGTCGCTCAGGCGGTCGGGGAGCGTCTCCGGAGCCTGGCGGAGCATCGTCAGGTCATCTGTGTCACCCATCTGCCCTTGATCGCGGCCATGGCCGGTCATCATCTGGCGGTCTCCAAGCACGTCGCCAGCGGCCGGACCACAGCGCGCGTCCAGGTCCTCGAGCGCCCCGAGCGTGTCGAGGAACTGGCGCGTATGCTCGCGGGCGAGCGGGTCACCGAGACGACCCGACGGCAGGCGCGCGAACTGCTCGCCGCACCGTCCACAAAGGCGTGACTCGAGTGCCGGCCGCAGCGCCGACTTCGGCCGTGCGCTGACTTCGGTCGTCCGATGACTTCGGTCGTCCTATGAAGGTCGTCCGATGAACCGATTGAACCTGTGTCTTCTCCACGCCGGAGGCGTGGCCCCGAACCCATGCTCGTCCCGACCCGCGCCGAGTTCCACGATCTCGCCAAGACCGGCAAGCTCGTGCCTGTCTACCGCGAGGTGTTCGCGGACCACGACACGCCCGTCTCGGCGTTCCGCAAGATCGACGACGGCCCATACGGGTTCCTGCTCGAGAGCGTCGAGGGCGGCGAGAAGTGGGGGCGCTATTCGATCCTCGGCAGCCGGCCCCAGAGCGTGTTCATCGCGCGCGGCAACAAGTGCGAGTTGCACGAGCGCGCGGCTACCGGGCGCGGAGGGCCCGAGGGTTTCAAGCTCACACCGCTCCCGGGTAAGCCGGACGAAGAGCTCGCCAAACTCCTGAAAGCCCATCAGGCTGTCGCTCTGCCCGGGCTGCCGCGCTTCTGTGGTGGCGCCGTCGGCTATTTGAGCTACGACGCGGTGCGCTGGTTTGAGCGCCTGCCCGACGCCGCGAAAGACGAGTTGCACCTGCCGGACGCCGTGTTCCTGTTCGGCGATGTCGTGAGCGTGTTCGACAACCTCACCCACACCATGAAGGTCGTCACGCACGAGCGTGGGGGCGACGACCCCGACAAGGCGTACGACGCCGCGGTTTCGCGACTGAACGCCGAAGTCGAGCGCCTGCGGAAACCGCTGTCGTGGATGGAACCGCCGTCCTGGGGTGAGGCGAGTGAGCCCCAGTCGACGGTCAGCCGCGAACAGTTCATGGCCGCCGTCGAGACCGCGAAGGAGCACATCCGCGCCGGCGATATCTTCCAAGTCGTGCTGGCGCACCGCATGAGCGCCGATGTCTCGCAGCCGCCGTTCGAGGGCTATCGCGCGCTGCGCGTCACGAACCCGTCGCCGTACATGTACTTCCTGCGCATGGGCGAGTTCGCCATCGTCGGCAGCTCGCCCGAAGTCCTCGTGCGCCGCACCGACAGCTCGATCGAAGTCCGCCCCATCGCCGGCACGCGTCCGCGCGGCCGCACACCCGACGAGGACCGCGCGCTTGAAGAGGAGCTGCTGGCCAATGAGAAGGAGCGTGCCGAGCATGTCATGCTCGTGGACTTGGGCCGCAACGACGTCGGGCGCGTCGCCGAGTTCGGTACGGTCGAGACCAACGAGTACATGCGTGTCGAGCGCTACTCACAGGTCATGCACCTGGTGAGCAATGTCCGCGGCCGGGTGAAGGGCGAACTCGCACCGCTCGATGCCGTGCGCGCGACTTTTCCCGCCGGCACCGTCTCGGGTGCTCCTAAAGTGCGGGCGATGGAGATCATTGACGCGCTCGAACCGGTGCGCCGCGGCATTTACGCCGGAGCGGTCGGGCACTTCGATTACCACGGCAACCTGGACCTCGCCATCACGATCCGCACGCTGGTCTACGCCAACGGCCGCGCGTACTGGGGCGTGGGAGCGGGCATCGTCGCCGACTCGGACCCGCAGGGTGAATGGGACGAGACCATGAACAAGGGCCGCGCGCTGTGGCTGGCCGTGCAGCGCGCCGAGCGGGGGACGCGGTGATCGCGGTCATCGACAACTACGATTCCTTCACCTACAACTTGGTCCAGTATCTGGGGACCCTGGGCGCTGAAGTCCATGTGCGCCGGAATGACGCGATCACCGTGACCGAACTGCTCGCACTGAAGCCGGACGGCCTGCTGATCTCTCCGGGACCCGGCGAACCGCGCGATGCGGGCGTGACGGAAGACGCCATCCGCGGACTCGCGGGCCAGGTCCCGATCCTGGGTGTGTGTCTCGGCCACCAGGCGCTCGGTGAGGTCTACGGTGGGAAAGTGATTCGCGCGCCGCGGCTCATGCACGGCAAGACCAGTCCCATCCTGCATCGGGGCAGGGGACTGTTCGCGGGGCTCGACAATCCGTTCGAGGCGACGCGCTATCACTCGCTGATCGTCGAGCGAGAGACACTACCCGACGTCTTCGACGTCATGGCATGGACGCCCGAGAACGAACTCATGGGTATCAAGCACAAGGAGCACGAGACGTGGGGCGTGCAGTTCCACCCCGAGTCCATCCTGACCAC
>JANMAX010000096.1:0-10677 GCA_031360075.1 bacterium
CAGCAGACCGCTGGTGTCGGCATCGAGGCGGCCGACCGGGTACAGGCGTGCACCACGCGGCAGGAACTCGCGGATGGTGCGACGGCCCTGCGGGTCGTCGAGCGTGGTGATGACGCCGACCGGCTTGTTGATGATGTAGTAAACGTGCTGCGCACGGCCACCGACCGGCTTGCCGTCGACCGAGACCCGATCACCCGAGTCCTCGACCTTGGTTCCCGCCTCGGTGACGATGTGGCCGTTCACCGAGACACGGCCCTGCGCGATGAGGTCGTCACACTTGCGCCGCGCACCGATGCCACGGTCGGCCAGGTACTTGTTGAGTCTCACGGCCACGCGGGTTCCTCCGGCGTGCGGGTGAAGCGCAGCACGAGTTCGCGCTGCGCAGGATGTTCCAGGAGCAGGGCGTCACGTGACGCCAGCTCGAAGTCGTCGTATTCGAATCCAGGCGAAACCAGGCAACCGACCAACGCGTAGTCCGCGCCAGGCGCCGGCTCCGCGGCGAACCAGGTGCCGTGCGGCACCACCACCTGCGGCGTGCCGTCCCCCACCACCAGCATCCGCTCTCCGTCCGGGCCGAGGAGATGAACCAGGACGTCACCGCCCGAGTGGTGGAACCATACCTCGTCTGAGCGCAGGCGGTGGAAGTGCGAGCGCTGACCCGCCGCGAGCAGGTAGAGGATGCTGGTGAAAAGCGCACGTTCGCCCGCGTACGGCGCGGGCAGCGACGAAACCACGTGGCACTCGGGACTGCGGAAGGTCTCGCGGAACCAACCGCCTTCGGGATGTGGCGCCAGTTGGAGTTCGCGGACCCGCTGCCCCACGCTGGCTGTCCCGGCTGGCTCCCGCCGGCTCAGCGCCCGTCCCGCTCCGACAGGCGGGCCGAGGGCTTGGCGCCGTCCTCGTCGTCCGCATCATCGTCGGCATCATCCTCGTCGTCGTCGTCTTCGTCCTCGTCGTCGTCCTCGAACTCGTCGTCTTCATCGTCTTCGTCGTCTTCGTCTTCGTCCGAGTCGTCGTCGTCCGAGGCCGCCGGCTTGTCGCCCGAGACCATGAACACCTCCTGCTCGATCCGGGAGCCGTCCTCCTCGGAGTTCTCGATTTCGATTTCCTCGGTATCGTCGTCGAGGTCGTCGATGACGCCTTCTTCATCATCATCGTCGTCGAACCTGGCTCCGTCGGCGGCTTCGGCGAGCAACTCCTGGTCAGCGGCGGCCGCGATCGCGGCCTCATCCTCGAGTTCGGTCCCGGCGGCGATGCCTTCGTCGCCGGCCGTTCCGGCACCCTCGGTCGCGCCCAGAAGGTCGGCGGCGGCGGTGAGCGCGAGCGGCATGCCATCGCCGTCGAGCTCCAACATCTCCATCTGCTCGGGTTCACGGGCCGCGACCAGCGCGCGCAACTCTTCGGGACGCGGCAGTTCGTTCAGGTCGCGCAGGCCGAAGTAGCTCAGGAACTCCGGCGTCGAACCGTACAGCAGCGGACGGCCGACCACGGTCGAGCGCCCCTTGATGGTGACGAGCGAACGCTCGAGCAGCGTGGCCAGCGTTCCGCTCGAGTCGACACCGCGGATGGCCTCGACCTCGCTCTTCGTGACCGGCTGCTTGTACGCGATGATCGCCAGCGTCTCGAGCGCGGCACGCGACAAGCGCATCTTGCGCTTGCCCCGCAGCATGCGCGTCACCCACTCGTGCTGGTCGGTCGTCGACGTTACGATCCAGCCGCCCGCGATCTCGCGCAGCTCGATGCCGGCGGTGCGCGCGCGATATTCGTTGCCAAGCGCTTCGAGCGCGCCGGTCACGGCTTCGGTGTCGGAGTCGAGCGCATCGGCGAGCAGGGTCAGCGGCAGCGGCTGGTCCGACGAGAACAGCAGTGCTTCAACCGCCGAGCGCAGGTTCTGGGGAGGCATCGGGGGTCCTTTCAGCGTTAAGACGGGGCAGGATCAGGATGTCGTCGAAGTTCGACTCCTGGACGACGATCACCCGGCCGAGCTTGATCAGCTCGAGCAGGGCCATGAACGAGACGATGATCTCCATGCGCGCGTGCGAGCGCGACATAATGAGCGAGAAGCGCAGTTCGCCGGTCTCCGCGACTTCGCGGGCGATGAGCGACATCTTCTCCTCGATGTCGTAGCCCTCGGTCTGGACCGAGTACACGACGCGTTCGGGCTTGCGTGCCATGACGCGCTGCAGCGCACCAATGAGGTCGAACAGCGTGGCGGGTGCGAGCGGCAGCGGACCGGCGTCCTCCTCGGTCGGCACCATGCCGCGCTCGTGCCACTTGCGGCGCTCGAACTCGCGACCCTGCATGCCCTCGGCCGCCTCTTTGTACAGGCGGTACTCGAGCAGGCGCTGCACGAGTTCCTCGCGCGGGTCCCCTTCATCCTCCTCGGCGTTGGACGCGGGCAGCGGCAGCAGCATCTTGGCCTTGATGCGCATGAGCGTCGCGGCCATCACGAGGAAGTCGCCCGCAACATCGAGGTCGAGCAGCTGCAGGAGCCCGATGTAGTCCAGGTACTGCTTGGTGATGTGCGCGATCGGGATGTCGTGGATGTCGACTTCGTCGCGCTTGATGAGGTGCAACAGCAGGTCGAGCGGGCCCTCGAAGCGCGGCAGCTTGAACATCACGCCGGGACGCGGGAGCACCATGGGTCCGCCGTCGCGCTCGCGTGCGGCCGGGCTCTCCACGGTCAGGTCCGCATCCGATTCGCTGGGCACCGAATCGGACGCCGGCTCGGCTTCGCTGAGCGCGTCGTCGGCGCTGTCGGGGCGCTGGTCTTTCACTCGGGCTCCACGATGGACTTCACGCCCATCGCGCTCCGCACCATGTCCATGGTCTGGCGGGCCGTCTCGCGCGCCTTGCGCGTCCCGTCGCGCAACACGTCTCGCACCGCATCGGGATCCTGCGCCCAGCGCGCACGGCGTGCGCGGATGGGTTCGAGCGACTCGCTCATGACCGCCGCCAGGCGCTTCTTGTCGGCGACACAGCCCAACTGGCCCGCGCGACACAGCGTGGCGATCGATTCCGCCTCGCCAGCGTTGAACTTGCGGTGATACTCCCACACCACGCAGCCCGGGTGGCCATCATTCTCGTCAGCCTCGGGACGACCGGGGTCGTCCTTCCGGAGCTTCTTGGGATCCGTGTAGGCCTGCATCACTTTCTTCTCGGCCTCGCCCGGTTCCTCCGCCAACAGGATGGTGTTGCCGAGGGTCTTCGACATGCGGCTGCCGTCGAGCCCGCGCAAACGCGGGAAGCTGGTGAGCTGCGCCTCGGGCTCGGTGAGCACCGGCGCGCGGTCCTTGCAATAGACGAAGTTGAAGCGGCGAGCGAGTTCGCGCGTCAGCTCGACATGCGGCACCTGGTCCTGCCCGACCGGCACATGCGTGGCGCGGTAGAGCAGGATGTCGCCGGCCTGCAGGACGGAGTAGCCCAGATGACCATAGGAGATGGTCTGCTCGTCGAGACCCAGATCCTGGATCTGCTCCTTGAGCGTCGGGATGCGCTCCAGGCGCGCCTTGGACACCAGCATCGAGAGCAGCAGGTGCAGCTCGGCATGTTCCTTCACCGCCGATTGCACGAAGAGAACGCTCTTCGCGGGGTCCAGCCCGGCACCGAGCCAGTCCAGCACCATGTCCCAGGTGTGCTGCTGGAGGCGTGACGTGTCCTCGTAGCCGGTGGTCAGCATGTGCCAGTCGGCCACCATGTGGTAATTGGTCCAGCCGGCATCCTGCAGGCGGACCCAGTTCTCCAGGGCGCCCACGTAGTTGCCCAGATGCAGCCGACCTGTGGGGCGCATGCCGGAGAGGATGCGACCAGTCGCGCTCGACACGAAGGATCACCTCGGTGGTTGGAAGTCAGGGGGCGCAGACTATCGAACGCCCCCATACGGGTCAAGGATTCCGGCATTCAAGTAACACTTTAAGTCGCGTGCCACTCGAACCCGGCCCCGCCGGGGTGCCTCAGGCTGATCGCGGCAGCTTGCGCAACACGAGCAGCGTGAGGTCATCGTTCAGGCCCACCGCCCCGGCCCAGTCGAGCACGGCCGCGACGATGTCCTGCGTCAGCTCGCGTGCGTTGTGGCCGGGGTTCGCGCGCACGATGGCCTCGATGCGCTCGGTGCCGAACTGCTCCTTGCGCTCGTTCTCGGCCTCGGACACGCCGTCGGTGTACATGACCACGATGTCGCCATGCCCGATGCCCACCGGGCGCTCTTCATAGTGCGTGTCCTCCAGCACCCCCAGCGCCACGCCGCCCTCCGTGAGCGGCTCACTCGTGCCATCGGCGTGCAGCAGCAGCGGCGGGTTGTGGCCGGCGTTGGAGAAGATGAGCACGCCATTGCGCCAGTCGAGCACGCCGTAGAAAGCCGTGACGAAACGATCTCGCTCGGTGCTCTCGTGCAGCAACTGGTTCACCTTGCGCATCACCGCGCGGATGGCGAACTCATTGCGGATCTCGGCGAGCAGCGCCATGCGGAAGCCGGCCATGAGCAGTGCAGCCGGGATGCCCTTGCCCGAGACGTCCGCGATGGCGAGCCCCATGCGCGTCTCGCTCACGGTGATGAAGTCGTAGTAGTCGCCGCCGACCTGATCATGCGAGATCGACGTGCCCGCCAGATCGAATCCGGGCACGCGCGGCGCGCTGGCGGGCAGGAACGAGCGCTGGATGTCGCGCGCGATGGCCAGCTCCTTCTCCAGCCGCCGGCGCTCGACCCGGTCGCGAGCGGTGCGCGCACGCTCGACCGCGACCGCCGCCTGCGCCGCGAACGCGTTCAGCAGTTCGAGATGACCCTCGTGATAGACGTCCTCGTGGTCGCTCTCCAGGTTGAACACACCGATGACACGGCCTTCCACGATGAGCGGCGCGGCGATCTCGCTGCGCGTGCTGAAGCGCGCCGCGACGTAGCGCGGATCGGCATTGACGTCGGGCACGATCACCGGCTCGCCGTGCTTCGCCACCCAGCCGACGATGCCCTGGCCGATCTGCAGGTCGAAGGCCGATTCGGAGCCCTCGGGGTAGCCGTGCTCCGACACCATCTCGAGCACCTCGGTGCCGCGCGTGATCAGGTAGATCGCCGAGGCATCGAAGTCGACCACCTGGCGCAGGCCGGTGAATATGGCCTCGACGACTTCCTCGAGGTCGAATGGGGCCGCCAGCAGGCGCGTGACCTCCAGCAGGACTTCCTTCTCGAGCGCGCGCCGTTCGATCTCCTGCGACAACCAAGCGTAGTCGAGCGCGAACGACACCCCTTCGGCGGCAACTTCGAGCCGGTCGAAGTCGGCGGCCGTGAACGCTCCGCCACGCTTGGCCAGGCATTCGATGGCGCCGAACGGCTCGCCACGCCGGAACAGCGGCAGCACGAGCGCCGAGCGCTGGCTGTCGTGCTCGCCCGCCAGGCCCAGGGGCCGCGGATCTCCGGGCGCCAGACGCAGCGCCTCACCGCGGTCCATGACCCAGCCGGCCAGCCCCTCACCCCGCCCCTGCCGCAGTTCCTGACTCGCGCTGCCGTTCTCGGCGAAGTCGCGCGCCACCAACCGGCGGCCGGCGCTGCGGGCCACCCAGATGCGCACGGTCTCGCAATCGACCAGCCGCCGGCACTGGCGGGTGGCCGCGCGCAGCAGGTCGTTGAAACGCTCGGGACCGGCGATCCCGTCCGGTCCGATCAGGGACTGGACGGAGATGCGCGGCAGCAGCGGTTCGACGGCCGGGTGCGCCGCCGTCGGAGGGCTCGGAGGGGTCTCGGAAGTCACGCGCCGACGCTAGCACGCACCCCACCGGGCGGCCAGCCACCCGCCGCCCATGTGCATTCGGCGTCCAGTCCGCTCCTTACGGATGCGCTCATCCCGGCCGCCCGAACTGCCGATGACACCCTCGCACGCTGCACCCCCACCCACGGACGGGAGTCCTTCCCATGGCGAATGAGCACAAGCGGCTCGGTGACATGCTGTTGGATGCCAAGCTGATCACGGCTGAGCAACTCGAGGTCGCGGTCGCCGAGCAGCGCAAGACGGGGCTGATGCTCGGCTCGACGCTGCTCAAGCTCGGCATGCTCAAGGAGTCCCAGCTCATGGGACTGCTGCAGCGCCAGCTCAGCATGCCGCTCGTGGACCTCGACATCGTGCCCGCGGACGAACTGGCACTGGCCAAGATCAAGGAGGAGATGGCGCGCCGTTACGTGGCGCTGCCGATCGAGATCGAGGGCCGCAAGACGCTGGTCGTGGCGATGGCCGACCCGCTGAATGTCGCCGCGCTCGAGGACCTGCGCTTCCACGCCGGCATGTTCATCCGGCCCGTGCTCGCCGCGCCCAGCCAGATCATCGAGGCGATCGAACGCTATTACCATCTCGACTCCTCCATGAACGAGGTCGTGCAGAGCATCATTCAGGGCGAGAACGACGTCGTGGTCAATGCGGTCGCCGACGACGACGAGGTGCAGGCCATCGGCGAGCTGATGCGCGAGGCCGAGGGCCGCCCCATCGTGCGCCTCGCCAATTGGCTGCTGCATCGTGCGGTCGAGGAGGGCGCCAGCGACATCCACATCGAACCGCAGGGCAACGAGCTCATCGTGCGCCTGCGCGTCGACGGTCTGCTGCGTGAGGAACAGCGTCTGCCCAAGTGGACGCAGAGCGCGATCGTGTCCCGTTTGAAGGTGCTCTCCAACCTTGACATCGCCGAGAAACGCCTGCCCCAGGACGGCCGCTTGGTGGCCGACATCGGCGGCCGGCGCATCGACATGCGCGTCTCGACCCTGCCGCTGACCGGCGGTGAGAAGCTCGTGATGCGCGTGGTGGACTCGCGCCGCGGACGGGTCGAGCTGGAGGACCTCGGCATGACAAGCCATGACCTGGGCCGCTTGAAGCAGTTCCTGTCGCGCCCGCAGGGCATCGTCCTGGTGACCGGCCCCACGGGATCGGGCAAGACGACGCTGCTGTACTCGGCGCTCCAGAGCATCCAGGACGTCACGCGCAACATCACCACGGTGGAGGACCCGGTCGAGTACCAGATCCCGGGCGTCAACCAGGTGCACGTCGACGAGAAGGCCAAGAAGACGTTCGCGAACTCCTTGCGCGCCATCCTGCGTCAGGACCCCGACGTCATCATGATCGGCGAGATCCGTGACAAGGAGACTGCGCAGATCGCGTTCCGCGCCTCGGTGACCGGCCACTTGGTGCTGAGCACGGTGCACACGAACGACGCGGCCGGTGCGGTGACACGACTGATCGATCTCGGGCTCGAGCCGTTCATGGTGGCCAGCTCGCTGGTCGGCGTCGTGAGCATGCGATTGGTGCGCACCATCTGCACGCGCTGCAAGGAACCGCACGATGTCGAGGCATCGACGCTCAACAAGCTCGGCGGCTCGGGAAGCACCGCGGGCCACGTCACGCTGCAGCGCGGGGCTGGTTGCGCGCACTGCGGGCAGAGCGGTTATTCCGGCCGCAGCGGCATCTTCGAGGTGCTCCAGATGAACGACGCCATGCGCGGCTTGGTCGTGCGTGGCGCGGCCGAATCCGAAGTGCGCAAGATGGCGGTGCAAGGCGGCATGCATCCCATCGGCGAGGACGGCCTGGGCAAGGTGCTCAGGGGCGTCACCACGCTGTCGGAGGTGTCGCGCGTCGTGTACCTGCCCGAGCAGGGCGTCAAGGTGTGCGGCTCGTGCAGCACGGTGGTGGCCGAAGAGTTCGAGTTCTGCCACCATTGCGGCCACTTCGTGGGCGAACACTGTGGCGGCTGCAAGCGCCGCGTCGAAGCGCACTGGGGGTTCTGTCCGACTTGCGGGACGGCGGCGCGCACGAGCGCGGCGGAAGGTGTGAAGCTGGTGGCCAAACGGCGCCCGGGCGGCCGCGACACACCATCGGATCTCTTCCGGCGCGCGTCCTGACAGCAGACCCACGGTGGGGCTACACTGCGGCGCGTGAACACTCTCGGGAGGTACGCGTCTGCGGGCCCCGCCTCCGGGGCGGCAGGGCGATCGCGCGCGCAGGGACCACACCGATGATCCGCCTGCGTCTGGCGGCGATGCTGCTGGTGCTCGGCGTGTTCGGCCTCGTGCTGTGGCGAGCCGAACTGTTCACGGTGTCCAAGCCCGGCGACGCTCCGCGTCCGTTGCTGCGCTCGCGTCATGTCGCCCCTCCGGTGTTCGCCGTGTCACTGCCGGTGGTGCCGATCGGCATCGCGCAACTCACGCCCGGCGGCCAGCCGCTGCTCGTGCACTACTGGGCGCCGTGGGAGCGGCATTCGCGCGTGCAGATCACCGCACTCGATTCGCTCATGCGCACGCTGCCCGAGGGTACCGTTCGGATGGCAGTCGTGACGTTCGACCCGTTCCCGTCTGTGGCGCGCTACATCGGCCGGTTGCGCGTCACGGTGCCGGTGATGCTGGACCTGCGCCGGGATCTGCAGGCCGCACTGCCCTGCCCGAGCATTCCTTATACCTGGCTGCTGGATGCCCGCGGTCAGGTGCTCGTCTCCCAGCCCGGCGAGATCGACTGGCTGGCGCCGGAGACGCGCGCGCTGCTGCTCGAGTCGCGCGAGCCCGCTCCGGTGGACAGCGCCGGCACCGCCGCATGGCGGCCCGCCTACACGAAACCCCGGCCGCTCAAGCGACCGGGGCCCGTGAACGAGATTCGAAAACTCTAGCCCGGACTGTTCATGAACCGTGAGCCGAGAGGTCCGGATGTCCTTGAAGCGCAAGGAGCGGATCTGGCCGGCGAGGCAGTCGAGTGGATGACACGCCGCGGAGCCGGCCGTGCGGGCTCCACGACGACTCATGGGCAGACGGCCCTCGCAGGCCGCGCGCTCATGAATCGCTCGGGTCAGGCGCGCGCTTCCGCAGCCGAGCGGCGCGCGAGCCAGCGCGTCAGCAATGCGTAGCCGCCGAACAACGCCGTGCTGTAGACCGCATCCGAGGCCAGCGTGTTGCGGAAGAAGGGCAGCGCGGCGATGTAGCACTCGACCAGACCGGCCCACGTGCGCGGGTAGTAGCCGCTCGCCCACATGCCGAAGTTGGAGAGCGTGAAGAACGCCAGCGAGCTCGTGAGCACCGCACCCGTCACGAGCGCCACGCTGCGCTTGCGCGCCAACCAGCCCGAACCCAGCAGCAGGCAGGCGGCGAACGCCAGATAGTTCCACAGCATACCCACCGGGTGGTAGAAGCCGAGGATGGCGTCCGAAGCCAGCAGTGCCGCGAGCGGTACCAGCCAGCCGGCGCGGCGGCTGCTGTGCGCCCCGGCGAACAGGCCGATGGCGGCCACAGGCGCGAAGTTGGGCGGGTGCGGCAGCAGGCGGGAAGCGGCAGCCAGCACGATGAGCACGAACACCATCACGGTGAACCCCCGGGTGAGTTGCGCGCGACCGTTTGGACCAGGCCGCGCGGCGTGTGGTGGGCTGGGCTGGGTCAGGCTGCCTGTTCAGGCGCCGGACGCGGCCGGGGACGTAATTGGTGGAGCTGAACGGGATCGAACCGTCGACCTCTTGCATGCCATGCAAGCGCTCTCCCAGCTGAGCTACAGCCCCACCGAAGGTCTTGGGACGGAAGGGTGTACACCACCCGGCGAGCACCCGTCAACTCCTGGACGGCACGCTCCGGGCCTGCTCCGGCCGGTCTCGATCAGCGCGCCAGCTCCTTCTTCATGGCCCTCTGCGCCAGGTCTCCCCCCGGCATCAGGCGGCGCTCGAAGTCACGCAACCGGAGCGCATCGGGGTCCCTCGTCAGGGCCTCGGGATAGAGCTCGAAGTAACGCTCGAGCGCGGCGATCGATTCCGCCTGGCGGTTCTCGATCGCCAGGACGAACGCCCAGCGCCGCCACGCCGACGGCGACTCGGGTGCGAGCAGCATGGCGATGTACGACTCGACCTGCCCTTCCACCTGGGTCTCCGGGTGCGACAACATGAGATCGGCAGCGAGTGAATGGCATTCCGGATTCATGACGTCCTCGCGCAGCGCGCGCCGCATGGTCAGCAACGCTCCCAGACTGTCCTTGGCGGCCAGCTGCCGGCGGCTGGCGCGCAACAGCCCGGGCCCGTCGCCGCCCGTGCCATGCCCCGAGTCCCGGAACAGCCGGACCGCGCGCTCGCGATCGCGCAGCCCGAGCGCCACGACCGCCGACAGGTACGGCCGCCCGATGTCATCCTCGCCGTTCAGGCGGGCCGCTTCGAGCGCCGCCTCGGCGACGTCGAGCCGGCCGTTCATGACCTGTCCCAACGCGCTGCTCATGAACACGCCGCGATCATGTGTGAACTGTGACAGGTCGTAACCGCGCAGCGTGCTGTCCCGGTAGACTCCGCGAATGAGCGGGCCATAGGCAACCTGGAAAGAAGCGAATGCCGGCAGCCCCGCCACGAACACCGAGGTGCGCGGCTCGGCCTTGTACAGCTGCGCCTTGAGATCGGCGACGCAGCGCGTGATGACCCGTCTGGCCACGCCGATCGGTCCCGACTCCGGCTGACCGAGCCGCGCACGACGGCCACGCCCCTCCAGCTCCTGAATGCCGGCACCGTCCCACCTGACCCGAGCACGGACTGCTCCGGGGGAGTTCCGCCGTCGCGGGTGCGGTCAGAATGACCCTATGCGACCAAAGATGCATCGCCCGAGACGACTCGCGACGGCCCACTGCGACGGCCGCAATCACTGGAACAAGGAATCAGAGGGCGGTTTCGAAACTGCTGCGCTGCAGGCACGCAGCTAGC
>JANMAX010000156.1:0-4275 GCA_031360075.1 bacterium
GCTTATAAATAGAGGCCACCTTTGACCTCAGGATCATGCGATCCCGTGGTCTCATGCGGTATTAGCACTCCGTTAGGAGTGTTATCCCCCTGATGAAGGCAGGTTTCTCACGCGTTACTCACCCGTTCGCCACTCTACTCAAGGGGTTGCCCCCTCTTTCGCGTTCGACTTGCATGCCTAATCCACGCCGCCAGCGTTCGTTCTGAGCCAGGATCAAACTCTCCATGGTAAAAATGGAGAAACGTCCGGAAGCCAAAAGGCTGCCGAACGGATCAATTTGCAAGGTATTACTTTGCCGAACGAGCAGTATCACTCGCCGACAAGGACTTGCCGGGCTTTCGAAGTCACGTGCGCTATTCAGTTTTCAAAGATCGGAGACACGTCAAACGCCCCCCGCGATGCGAGAAGCGGACGGGGAACTTAGCCTCAGCTGTTGGTGTTGTCAACAGGGTTGTGTTTCGAGGTAGGCTTTGTTCCTGCAGCGAGGGGCAATATAGGTTGGGTGCCCTGCCCTGTCAACTCAGACAGCTCGGTGGCGCGTGTGCGTTGCAGCACAACGAGTTACCAGCCATGCGCGGGCTGGACTGGAGCGCCTTGTTCGTCAGGACCCTGACAAGAAAATCCCCCTCCCTACACGGATCCGGCCCCGGCCCCAGGGGCGCGCGGCGCGACCCCCGCCATTCCCGGTGCCTGCAATCGGCCCCGGCCGAGCCCTGCGCGATATGCGATTCGAGCGCATGGACACAGGGCCGAACACGTACCGGGCCCGGAACCGGACGAGCCCGGCCGAAGCGGACTGGACGCGCGGCGATGCTTACGCTATCCACATGCGCATCCAATGCGCACGATGCGCGCCCCACTGGCGATCGGCGTTCCGCGCCACGCCACGACGCTCGACACGATCAAGGAGCTCGATGCGATGAAGCCCGACTTCCATGCGGATCTCGAGGCCCGCGGTCTGGTCCACCAGACCACCTCCGATCAAGTCGTCGCGTTGCTCCGCAATGGCCCGGTGACCGCGTACATCGGCTTCGATCCCACCGCGGACAGCCTGCACGTCGGCAGCCTCCTGCCCGTGCTCGCACTCATGCGGCTGCAACGTGCCGGCCATCATCCGATCGCGGTCGTGGGCGGCGGCACCGGCATGATCGGTGACCCGAGCGGGAAGTCCGCCGAGCGCAACCTGCTCACGACCGAGCTCATCGACGCGAACGTCGCCGGCCAGCGCCGCCAGCTGGAACGCTTCCTCGACTTCAGCGGCCCGCACGCCGCACAGCTCGTCAATAATCTCGACTGGCTCGGAAAGCTCGACGTCATAGGTTTCCTGCGCGACATCGGCAAGCATTTCAGCGTCAACGCCATGATCCAGCGCGATTCGGTGAAACTGCGGCTCGAGGCACGCGACCAGGGCATGTCGTTCACGGAGTTCACGTACTCCCTGCTGCAGGCCTACGACTTCCTCGCGCTCTACGACCGCTTCGGCTGCCGCTTGCAGCTTGGCGGCAGCGACCAGTGGGGCAACATCACGGACGGCTGCGAACTCATCCGTCGCCTGCGTCAGGGCAGCGCGCATGGGCTCACGATGCCACTCATCACCAAATCCGACGGAGCCAAGTTCGGCAAGAGCGAGAGCGGCAATGTCTGGCTGGACGCCAAGCGCACCAGCCCGTTCGCGTTCTACCAGTTCTGGCTCAACGCCCAGGACGCCGACGCCGTGCGCTACCTGCGCTACTTCACGTTCCTCGAGCCCGCCGCGATCCACGAGCTGGCCGCCGCGCACGCGTCGCGTCCCGAGAAGCGCGAAGTGCAGCGCCTGCTCGCTCAGCACGTCACGGCGCTGGTGCACGGTGACACCGCGCTGGCTGCCGCGCAGCGCGCGACCGCCGTGCTGTTCGAGGGCGGCGATCTGCGCACGCTGTCTTCCGAGGAACTCAGCGAGGGCCTGGGCGATGCACCTCGCACGAGTCTGCCCGCCACCGAGCTGGACGGGCTTGATCTGCCGAGCGCCTTGGTACGCTGCGGCTTGGCGCCCTCCAAGGGCCAGGCCCGCACGTCCATCGAGCAAGGTGCAGTGTCGGTGAATCACGAAGTGGTCAAGGAACCTGCCCGGGTGCTCAGGAGAACCGACCTACTGGCCGATCGATTCGTGGTACTACGGCGTGGCAAGAAGACTTACGCGCTGCTCGACGTGGCTGGCTGACAGCATCGATAAGGACACCCGGCAGGGGCCTGTGGTTGCCCCTCCCCGTGGCGCACCCTAGGCTCCCGAAAGGTCAGGCTCGATGACGCCTCCAGATTGGCGACTCGAAAGGAGCAGTCCCAGCACCATGTACCAGCCCGCCATGCGTGCCGCGCGCCAATTCCCGTGGCGCCTGTTCTTCACGGTCGTCCTCGTCGCCGTGTTCGGTTCGGCCGGCGCCGTGTTCGGGCTCGTGCAGTGGCTGCGCAATGACCTGCCCTCGCCCGAGAAGCTGGCCGCCATGGAGACACCGGTGAAGACCACGGTGTTCGATGCGCGCGGCCGCGTGCTGCACGAGTTCTACCGCGAGAACCGCTCGGTCGTACCGCTCAAGAACATCCCGCGCCATCTCGTGAATGCCACGCTCTCGACCGAGGACCGCAACTTCTACCAGCACTGGGGCGTCGACCTGTGGGGTGTCGGCCGTGCCGTGGTCACGGATGTCATGCACATGCGCCGCGCCCAGGGCGGCAGCACGATCACACAGCAGCTGGCGCGCAACCTGTTCAACATGTACGAGAAATCGTTCACGCGTAAGCTCAAGGAGCTCGTGCTGGCCATCGACCTCGAGCGCGCCTATTCCAAAGACCAGATCCTCGAGATGTACTTCAACCAGATTTACTTCGGTGAAGGCGCCTACGGCGTCGAGGCCGCGGCCAAGACCTACTATGGCAAACCGCTGCGCGAGCTGACGCTCCCGGAGTGCGCGCTGATCGCGGGCATCCCCGCGAATCCGAGTCTGTACTCGCCGCGCCGCCGTCCGCAGGCCGCCCTTGCGCGCCGTTCGAAAGTGCTGCGCAACATGCTGGCGACCGGCGCGATCGGCCAAGTCGAGTTCGACCGCGCCGCAGCAGCCCCACTGGGGGTGACCACGATCCGCTACAGCAACGACCGCGCCGCCTACTTCGTCGAGATGGTGCGCCTGTACCTCGACGAGAAGCACGGCTCGAACGCCGTCTACGAGGGCGGGCTCAAGGTCTACACCACCGTCGACATGGATCTGCAGCTGCTCACCGAGAAGGCGCTCGAACGGCACCTGACGTCACTCGAGAAGGACCTCAGGGCCAAGCGCACGCGCGAGGCCTATTCGGCCGCCGTCGCCGCCGGCACCACGCCGGCCGGCGGACGGACTCCCTACCTGCAGGGCGCGGTCGTGGCCATCGACCCCAAGAACGGCGCGATCCGGGCGCTCGTGGGCGGCCGCGACTGGAACGAGAGCAACTTCAACCGCGCCACCCAGGCCGCGCGCCAGCCGGGCTCGTCGTTCAAGCCGTTCGTGTACGCCGCAGCCATGGACAATGGCTTCAAGCCGAGCGACCAGATCGTCGACGAGCCGGTGACGTTCCCGGGCGGCGAGGGCCAGCCGGCGTACGAACCGCAGAACTACGACATGAAGTTCCGAGGCTCGATCACGCTGCGCTATGCGCTGCAGGAATCCGTGAACATCCCGGCCATCAAACTGCTGCGCAAGGTCGGCACGTCGCTGGTGGCGAGTTATGCGCGCCGGCTCGGCATCAAGAGCCCGCTCGGGCAGAACCTGTCGCTGGCGCTCGGGTCGAGCGAGGTCAACCTGCTCGAACTCACGTCGGCGTACAGCGTGTTCGCCAACCGCGGGGTACGCAATGAACCGATGTTCATCCTCAAGGTCGAGGACAAGAACGGCACCGTGCTCGAGCGCAACACGCCGCGCCCCTACGAGGTGTTGTCCGAGAACACCGCCGCCACCATGACCAGCCTGCTGCAGTCGGTGATGGACCACGGCACCGGCTTCCCCGCTCGTGCGGCGGGCTTCACGGCGCCCGCCGCGGGCAAGACGGGCACCATGGACGACTACATGGACGCCTGGTTCGTGGGCTACATCCCCAGCCTCGCGGTGGGTGTCTGGGTCGGCTACGACGAGAAGAAACCCATCGGCAAGGGCATGACGGGTGCGCGTGCGGCGCTGCCGGTCTGGACCGAGATCATGATGGGCGCGACGCGTGGCAAGCCGGCTGAGGACTTCGCCATGCCAGCGGGTTCGGTGACGCGCGCGGTCT
>JANMAX010000216.1:0-9081 GCA_031360075.1 bacterium
GGGCGCGCCCGGGGTCTCCCACGCGATGAACGCGCCACCTGTGCTGTCCGCGAGCAACCGCGGAGCGCGCTCGTTCGCGGTGCTGGTCGCGACCGCGACCCCGGCCGGGGCCCACGCGCGGCTGCTGTCCGAGGTGACGCGCTGAATGTAGATATCGTCGCTCGCCGCACGGGCGTCGACCCACGCCACCACGGCGCCGCCTGAGCCGTCCGAACAGATCGCGGCCGCGCTCTGCGCCGCACTGGGCGTGGTCGCGTCGGCACGCATGCCATTGGCCGTCCACAGCGCGGTCCCGCCGGCGCTGACCCGCTGTATGAAGATGTTCTGCTGATTGCTCGGACGATCCGCCGTCCACGCCAGCAGGATGCCGTTCAGTCCGTCGGACGCCGCGCTCAGCCCCGTGACCCCCGTGGTCCCACCGCACACCAGCACGCCGTTGGTCGCCCACTGTGCGACGCCAGTGGAATCGATACGCTGGCAGTAGATCTCGGCGGGTGTGTTCCGTGCATCGATCCACGCCGCGATGAAGCCGCCGCGACCATCCGTGACGGCGCGCAGGCTCGAGACATCGTTGGCCGCCGTGGAGAACGCGGTCCCGGCCGGGCTCCAGTTGGCTGCGGATACCGCACTCGCGACCAGCGTGAGCGCGGCGGCGGCGGCCGCGAGTGTGCGGGTGAATGGTGCACGGGAGCGTCCCGGGCGTGCAACGACGCCATGACGCGTATCCTTCGACATGCGGTCCCTCGCCTCGACTGGTGTGGGGAGCGCGGTCCGGGCGGGGCTGCCACCCAAGCCGCGCGGGGCCGCTGCCGGCAACTGCCGACTGTGGCGGCCACGTTCCGTCGTCCTCATTCCTTGCATGGTCTGCTAACGTGTGGTTCGCGCGTGTCGTCCCGCTCGATCGACGATGGGCGATGGGCGATCACTTCTGGAAGTTGAACACCGGCAGGCACACCGACCCCACGCGATACCCCGACAAGGTGCCCGCCACGGCTCGCAGACGCAAGCCGGAACCTGGCGCGCCCGGCTGGCAGCCCGCCCCCGGCGTGCTCCCAGTCGTCACGCACGCAGCGCACCTTCCTTCGGATGGAGGACGAACCATGAGCACGATGCCGTGGCGCATCCTGGTGGTCACCGATCTCGGCGTCGACAGCCGAGTCGCCGCGCCGGTCACGACCGAGACACTCGCGGCGTGGTTCACTTCGCTCGCCCTTCCGGTCACCCTGGAGCAGCTCGCTCCCGGATCCCAGCTGGCCACCGGCTCGAGCGCCACGGCGATCGACGCTTTCCTGCATGACTCCCGTCAGCAGCGCATCGAGTCGGCATGGCGCGGGCTGACGCTGCTGCTCGGCCACTCGGGCGGCCCGGTGAGCGTCGAGGTGCTGTCGCTGCCACGAAAGGGGCTCGCCGACCGCTTCCGCGCGGCCGTGCACGGTCCCGAACGGATCGCGGCCGAGCCGGTCACACTCGTGGTGCTGGACTTCGACTTCACGCACAAGGCGGAGGACCTCGCCACCCTGTCCGCGCTCGCGGCCATGGCGGCGGAGCTGCAAGCGCCCATCGTGGCCAATGCCGGCGCCGGATTCTTCGAGCTGCGCTTCCTGGTGCAGGCCGGCGCCGTGAAAGACATCGCCGGACGGCTCGCCGATCCGGCGCACGCGAACTGGCAGGCGTTCCAGAAGAGCGAGGACGCGCGCTGGCTGTGTATCACGCTCAACCGCTTCCTGTTGCGCGAGCCGTGGCAGGTCGAGGGCTACCGCGAATCGTGCAGCGAATCGAACCCCGAAAGCTACCTGTGGGGCCGTGGCGTGTGGCTCGTGGCGGCGGCTGTCGCGCGCAGCGTGCGCGCGTACGGGCATGCACTCGACCTCTCGGGCATGGGCGGCCGGTTCGACGGGCTCGCGACCCGACCGTTCCCCATCAGTGCCAACGAGTCTCGCGCACTCGCGGCCGAGGTGTCGTTCCCCGAGACCCAATCGCTCGAGCTGACGCATGCGGCGTTCACGCCGCTGAACGGCGGTCTCGGCATGGCCACGGTGATGATGCCGATGGTCGTGACCACTCATCGCCATGCGCCGGGCCGGCTCACCGTGGAGGGCACGCTCGCCTACCAGCTCACCGTGGCGCGCGTGGCACTGGCGTGCGGCACCGCGGCGGGGGCGGTCGAGGACGGCGCGGCCAGCGACGCGGTCGCGGCACGCGTGACGGGCGTGCTGCGCGAGCAGCTCAGCGGCCTGCTCGGCGACCGCACCGAAGCGCTGAGCGTGCAGGTACTGGAAGCCGACGACATCGCCCCGCGACGAGTCGCGGTCTCGGTCAAGCCGCCGCTCCTGCTGGAGAGCAAGGCACCGGTGTTCGCGCTGGAGTTCGCGATCGGGTAGCCGCGCCAGCCAATCCCCCGCGGCGGTGGTGCCGTATCGTCAGCGCACATCCAATGGGGTGTGCGACGCGCGATCGTGCGTGCCCGCCGCCCCCTAGCCGCGCTGGGTCTGCCGTCAGGGCAACAGCAGGAACTCGCGGCGGCTTGGAGTTGCAGTGCCGCGGAAGCGGGCGCGCAGCATGCACTCAGCGCGCGCGGCGAGATCGGCCGAGCTCAGCGCGCTGGCGCCACCCCGGTCGACGTCGCAACCGCGGTTCCAGCGCTTTCCAGTTTCGAATTGCTGCCGGCTGGCCTCCCAGCGCCGCTTCGCCAATTCGGGGTCGGGCACGAACGCCTCGTCCGCGAACTCCGCCGCGTCGGGGCCGCCGTCGGTCGGCGCGGCCAGGTTCACACGCTTCGCAGCCCCCAACTCCAGGCCCGTCATGCGCGCGAACGCCCGGCCTGCACTCTCGGCATCCGCGGCGTCCTTCGCGCCGAGCCCGGTCAGCGCGGCTTCGATGCTCGCCTTGCTGCCATAGGCGGCAACGGCCCGCCAGCGGGCCGGTCCGAGCGCCGCGTCGGCCGCAAGGGCGGCGATCAGCGGCGCATCGGCAGGTTCCGCGATCGCGCAGAACAGCACGAGCAGGCCCGGGTCCGCATGCCCTGGCGCCCGTGCGCGCTCGCGCCCCAGCGCCATCACCCACGGAGCGCGCAGCCACAGCCCTGCTTCGAACGCGGCCTCGCGGACGCCGGCATCGGCGTCGGCGCGCGCGACTCCCTCGAGATCGGCGGTGCCGGAAGCCGTCCACGAAGCGAGCCGGCAGGCGCCCAAACGCACGGCTGCCGCGGGGTCCGCGAGCCAAGCCGGCAGGGCACGTGCGCCGTCGCTGGCACCGTGCGCCGCGAGCACCTCGGCCACGGTCACCCCGACGGCGGGGTCCGCGGAACTCGCGAGCTTGCGGACGCGGCCGAGGATCTCCGTGGCCGGCCCGGACAACAGCGCCTGGCGAACCCCTTCGCGCGCGGGAGGTTCCCCGGACTCGAGCACGCCGAGCACGGCCCGGAGCGCGCGCTCACCACCGATCCGGAGCAGCGCCCAGGCCGCGGCTGCCGCGAGCGAAGTCTCCGGTCCCGCCACTGCCTCCTCCAACACGGGCAATGCGATCCGCGGGGCCACCTCGAGTCCGCAGGCGTTCGCTTCGAGCCGCCGTTCGATGCTGGCGAGGTGCGAGCCGAGATGATCGCCCGAGCGCATCATCGAGTCTCGCTGGTCCCACAGGAACTCCAGCTCGCCCAGGTGCTCGGCGGGCAGGTCGTCGACCAGGATGCGCGGCTCACGGATCTTCGTCGTCATGTTCCCCACACGTTCGGGCGGCAGCAGTGCGATCAGTTGATGTGCACCGTGCCGGCACGGATCTTCTGCGTGCGCTTGGCCCGGGTCACGATGTCCTTGCCCTTCAGGAGCACACGCCCTTCGGCGTCCATGGTCAGGGCACTCTCGCCGCAGCGGATCTCGACCCGGCTCGCAGCCTCGAGACGGAGTTCCGCGGGAGCCGGCTCAGGGCGGGGCGATTCGTAGGCACCGATCACCCCCAGCACACAGCCGCGTTCAAGCCCCGGAGCGGGCAGCAGCACCAGGACGCGGTCGCCCAGCGCGAGCGTCAGCGTGGCGCGATCCCCCGTGCGCAGCACGTCACAGCGCAGGCGGATCGGCGGCTCGCCCGGCACCACGACACCGACATCTCCCCGCTCGGTCAGTTCGATGACGCTGGCAAGTGCCGCGCGAGCGGCGCTCAACGCCGCGCTGATCAGGTCACTGTTCACGACACACCTCCTGTGACGACCGCAGCGGCGGTCATGCGGACTCCACGACACAGACTTCAGCGGCCAGCGACTGCAGTGCTCCGAGCCATGCCGACACATAGTAGCGACCCGGGCGTGGCACGAAGCCAGTCTGCCCGAACACATCGGCGTGGAACCAGCCCCGGCGCATCCCGGGCGGCACCGGCTGTGTCTCGGGGCCCACCGCCGAGCGCGCCGGTCGGAACGCCATGCTGCGTGCCGAACCCACTTCCACGACCAGCAGCGTCAATGCGGCGAACGGATCCTCGCGTGGCAGCTCGGCGGCATCGCGCTCGGACATCTGGAACGTCCCGCTCACCGGGAGTGCCGCCGGCCGCGAAGCGGCGACGGTCGCGGGCACGGTGAGCATCAGACACGCCACGCCATCGGGCACCGCGGGCGAATCCGCGGTCGCCTCGAACCACGGCAGCGCCGGACTCACTTCACGACCTCGAACTCGACCGTGTTCGACTGCACATCGTGCAGCACCACGGTCACGCGCCAGCGCCCGGGCTTGGCCGGCACCTTCCAGGGGCGGCCGAGATTGAAATTGAAGTAGCCGCGCGCCGTGACCGCCGCGGGTTCGATCGTCGGCAGGTCGTCATCCGCCGGAGGCCCGCTCGTTGACGCACCGGCCTTCATTTCCGCCGGCGTCGCCGGGTCCTCATGGACGCGGAAGTTGCCGGTCGCGGTCTCGTGCGTGTCGAGATTGCGCGCCAGGAACACGAGGCTGTCCTCGACCACGGGATACTTCGCGAGCGTCTCACCACCGAATGCCCAGACGCCGCACAACGGCAGCTTCGCGAGCCGACCCGCGGACACTCGCGTCGGCATGGAGATCCGGATGCCGGTGAACCCCTCCGCCGCCACGTCCGGCGTGCCGGCCGACGGCTCGAACGTATCAAGCGCGATCTTGTCGAACGCTTCATCTCCCATCGCATCCCCCGTCTGACCTGCAACCGGCGCCGGCGTTGAGGTCGCGTCGTTCGTTCCCCCGCGCCGCGAACAAGCCGCGCCGGCGAGGCAGCACACCAGGGCCACGGCCCAGCAGCATGGACGGTTCACGGCCACGCCATGTCGTCGCGATTGAGGTTCAGCCGCTTCACGATCGGCGCGCAGGAACCGCAGAAAGCCAGCGTGCGACCGTCATGCCCATAATGGAACATCACACAAGTGCCACTCCTGAAGTCCGGGTCGCTGCCGCCGGCGGCGGTGCTGCAGTGCCCGCCGCCATTCATGTACTGGGTCGGGTTCTTCTTGAGCCCGGAGGGAATCGGATTGCCGTTCGCCTCGTTGTAGTCCTGGATCTTCGCGGGCACCATCCCGAGGCCGTGTCCCAACTCGTGAATCACCGTGCCCTGACGGGGAGCGACTTCGCGGGGCGTGTTCCCGCGCGTGCGGTTCGCGATCACGATGCGCCCGGAGTCACTATTCGCATAACCGTTCAGCACTTTCACGAACCAGAGCTTGAAGTGGTAGACCAGATCGCCGCGCTCTTTCGCCTCGTCGAGCGCGGTGGCGATCGGGGTCCCGTCCGGCACGCTCACCGATAGCTCCGTGTCGCCCTTGATCTGCATGTGCGGCGTCAAGTCATAGCTCCCGATCCCGGCCCCGCCCGCGGTCGCTGTGCCACCCTTGCCATCCGGCCACAGGATCCAGCTCGGCTTGGCATCCGCCACCCACTTGGCCGCATCCACCTTGAACGCGCGCTTCTTCGTCCTGACCGTGAACTCGCGGAAGAACTTGATCCAGATGCGATCCACGAGGACGACTCGGCCCTCGAGGTGATGCTCGGTCACCGGTTGCACGAGTGCCTCGGCCTCGTTGTACTCGGTGATGACCTCCTGGTACTTGACCTTCGCCGAGCCGCCGCCTGCGGCGACCTGCTCGGGCCAGATGCCATGCTTGCGGTACTCGTCGTGCAAAGGCCCGAACGGGAACAGGAACTTGGCGTCCATATAGCGCACCGAGAAGTACACCTGGCGCCAGACTTGGTACTCCTCGTTGGTGCGCTTGTCGGAGCCGTCCTTCTTGAGCCCGACCGAGACCTTGAACTTGTCCATACCGCACACCGAGAGCCGCACCTCGTCGTGCTCGCAGACACCCTGCTTGTTCGTGTTCATCGAGAACTTCATGACTCCCGCCTCGCCGAAGCCGCCCCGGTGCTTCGCGGGCACGAGCTTGAGTGGCGTGTTGCCGCCGTCGCCCTCGATGAACCAATACAGCTTGCGCACGGCCGACTTGCTGATCTCGGCCTTGGAATGGATCGCCCGCGCGGACGTCTTGAGATTGATGATGAGCTTCTTCATCTACTCCGCCTTCTTCTGGTCGCCGTCCGGCTGTTCGAACTTGGTCAGACTCGCGTCGCTGCTCTCTTCCATGGCCGGGATCATGATCACGATGGCCGGCGGCTGCAGCAGCGGGAACGGCGGCGTGTTCATCTTGTTGAGCACCATGATGTCGAGCAGGCGCGGCACGCTCTTGCCGTCGATCTTGACGTCGAACGAGTACATCTTGAACTCGGCCTTGCCCTTGGTGACGCTCGAGATGAGCCCGCCGATGCTCCCGGCCTCATCTCCTGTGCTCGTGGAGAACGACGAATTCTCAAGCATGATCGGATTGCCGTCGCACTTGACCGTCGTGCTGCCCTGCGCCGTGTCCGAGGACATCGCGATGTTCGGGTACGGGATCGGGATCGGGGGCGCGGGCGGTGCCGGCGTCTTGCAGACGTCCGGGAATCCCATGCAGATGCCATTGCTGCTGGCGTGCACCACGGTGCGCATGTTGACGCTGACGGTCGCGGGCATGCGTCAGTCCTTTCCAGCGGGTTCGCGCAACTGCAGGCCGGCGCGCGCCGGCCCATCGGATGAAGCCACGAGCAAGGCCTCGGAAGCCGGGGCGCACCCGCGCCGCAGCGTCTCCACGACCATCGCCACCAGCAACGGCACCGATGCCGCCCCCGTGTCACCGAAGTTCTCGGCCGGATGCCAGAGTTCGAGCCCCGGCGCGAGCAGCGCTTGCAGCCGGGTCACGGTCAGCGCCCACTCCCTGGCGCGATGGCGTTCACCGTTCTGGTCGGAAACCACCCATGCCGCGGGCGCCGGTCGGCCGCCACTGCGTCCAGCGCGTTCGGCGGTTTGGCGAATGGCCTCGCACAGGCCGGCAGCCGCCGAGGGCGTATCGGAGCCATGCGGATGCGGCTCGTCGGCGAGCCCGTAGCCGCCGATGACCGCGAGTGGACGCGCACCGCGGCTGGCGGCACGACCGGCCGTCTCGAGCACGACGAACGCCGCGGCCTCGCCGGGCAGGTACCCATCCGCGCTGCGTTCGCTGCGCAACCGGAAGTCCCGGTCGAGCGTGGCGATCGCGGCCGGGTCCAGGAACGTCTCGGCCCCGCCCACGACACAGCAATCGCGTTCACCGGCGCGCAGTGCGCGCACGGCGTCGATGATCGCGATGGTTCCCGAGGCATGTCCATCGAAGCGCACGTGCGATGCTCGCGGCGGCGGCAACGCACCATCGCTCTGCACGGCGCCGAGCACGTACCGTCCCATCTCGGCCGGGGAAACGCCCTCGCCGGGGGGTCGCAAGCCGAGTGCCACATGGACTTGCGTCCACGCTTTGCGCGACAGCTGCGCGCTCGCCAGCGCCTCATCGAGCGCGGGCAGCACGAGCTCGGCGAGCCGGTCCCAAGCGTGCGCACCCTGCCATGGCAAGGGCACGGGTGCGCCACGCAACGGACTCGGCAGGTCGAACTCCTCATCGGGCCCGAGCAGGTTGAAGTCCTCGTGCTCCTCGATCCGGGCCAAGCCCGCGCGCATGGCGGCCCAGCTCTGAGCCGTCTGGCCGAGCGAGGTCAGCACACCGCAGCCCGACACCACGATGGCACCCGGATCCTCAGCCACGAGCCGCTCCGGCACCGGGGAACGCTGGCTGCTCCGAATCCGTCGGATCGAGTGCGGGGAACTGCTCGCTGCGGATCCGCACATGCTGCAGGCGCGTGAGCGGATCCGGAGCGGGGACGGTGGCGCGCCATACGAGTTGCACGAGACCGGCCTCGGAGTCGATGACCACGGTGTCGAGCCGAGCGGGGTGCGTCGCCAGCACGTCGCCGGGCGTCAGCAGGTCGAGCCAGACCCGGTCGCTCGGCAGCTCGAACACCCGTTCGCCGTCGGCGTGCAGACCCGTCAGCCGCACCGGCTCGCCACCGGCGAAATAGCGTGCCGACTGGAGCGCCGCGGGGGCGCTGTTGAAGAACCCCGCATCGAAGTCGGACGGCAGGAGCGGCATGCGGTCGCGTTCCCAGGCGGCGTCGTACGTCCCGGCCAGCGCAGCACGTGACTCCCAGTCGGGGGAGACGAAACCGAAGCTCCCCGGCGCGGGACGATCGCCAAGCTTCTGCAGGCGGTCATCCGGCCACTCGAGGTTCGGTACGGGCTGATCGGCAGCGTGCTTGTCGGTGAGCCAGAAGCCACACCCGACCGGATTCGGCCAGTGGCGGACAACGCCTTCGCCGTCCTTGGGCGGACACTGGCCGCCGTAAGCTCGCTCCCACACCAGTGGCATATCGCGGAAGCTCCTGGGACTGCCGGGTGCGACACCGAACAGGCCTTTCTTCCAGACGCGGTCTCCCGTGACGGAGAGCGTGGCTGAGACCGCCCCGACTGACACGGACACGGTCATCGAGGGGACAGCCCTGCCGTCCGGGGCACACGCCTTTCCGAGCACGATGACGTCGGCACGCGGCTTGTGAAACGCGAAGTCCGATGTGGCCACCAAACTCGACTGCCCCGGCTCGCCCGCGTACTTGTCCGCGTAAACCAGCGGCAGTGGTTCGGGACTGAGTTCGAGCCGCCGGCGGCCCGCCAGCCGGAATGTCG
>JANMAX010000223.1:0-2285 GCA_031360075.1 bacterium
ACGGAGATCGCCTTGCGATCGGCCACCGCCTTGCCATCCGGCTTACCGGTGAAGTCGCCCATCACGAGCATGCGCAGCGGGAGCTCGATCTCCTTCTGGGCATCGCCGACCGCCGCGGTGTACTTGATGTTGATGCGTGACCGCGGCCCAACCGAACCGTCCTTCGCCATGGTCTTCTCCTTTCACTGGGGACAGGAAACACATCTGTGCCACGGGCATCACTGCGCCGGGCGTTGGAAATCCAATGCCGCCACCACGTCCAATCGGGCGAGCCGGCGGAGCAACTCTCTCGTCTTCTGTTGTTCATCCGGTGCGGCTGCGCTGGCCGGCACCGCCTTCTGGCGCGCGGACAGCAGCAGCCGGAGCATCTGGGAGGCAAGTTCGGGATCCCACGCTTCGAGCGTCGTCGCCTGCAGGTCGTCCTGCAGCGCTTCCAGTTGCGCGAGCGCGACGTCGTGACGCCCGGCATCCGCGCACACGCGCGCGACCGCGACTTTCCACGCCGCACGTTCCCGAGCCTTCAGCGCACGAGCCGAACCGGCCTCGAACAGCCGCACGGCATCGGCCAGCTTGCCCTCGCCCACGAGTGCCGCGGCGCGCAGGCGCGCTTCGGCCAGGCCATCGGGCTCACCGCCCTCGGCGGCGAGCGACAGCCCCAGCGAGGACTTGGCGCCAGCACCGCCGCCGCTGCCGGCAGCGGCCAGCACGGTGTCGCCGACCCAGGAGCGCGTCGCGTCGTTCGCCAGCGGCATGCCGCCCGCGAACGACAGTTCGGCGAGATCCGGCAGGCGCTGCAAGAGCGATCGGACTTCGCCCGCCACGCCCTCGGAGGCCGCGTAGAAGTCAGGGCCCATGCCGCGCAGCGCGGTGTAGGCGAAATAGTGCAGATCGAGCCAGAACACCGACGTCGCCATGCGACTCTCGGTTTCCTCGAGCACTCCGGCCCACTGCTGGGCGGCGATGCGGCCCTCGAGCTTCTCGAGCGTGTCGGCCGGTTCCGGCGCCGGGATCGACGTGGCACCACCGCTCGAGGGCGGCGACTGCTTGATCGCGATCCAGGTCGCAATGCGCGGCAGTCGGTAGGCCAGCGGGTCGCGCGGGTTGGTCATGCGCTTGTACTCGCCGATCGAACGCAAGACTGGACGCACCGCTTGCACGGCGCGGTCGAAGTCGTCCTCGCTGCCCACGGACGAGGGCAACGCTGCTCCCGCGGACGAGAACGACGCCGACGAGGCAGTGGTCGCGGAGGAGCTCGACGGGGCCGGCTCCGAGGACGCGGCGGGCGCAGTCTGGTCCAGCACATCGCGGAGCGCACGCGTCATCTCGCTCAGCAAACCCGACCCACCCTCGAGCTTCTCGCTCAACAGTGTGTCGAGCTTGGCCGTGGTCTCGAGCAGTCCCTCGATGGTGGCGCGATTCGCGCCGTCACCACTGCGCTGGCTCACACGCTTGGCGCCCCGATCACCCAGATACTGGAACGCGCTCTGGCGCGGACGCACGCGCTCCGGGTGCATGGTGTCCCAATAGGTCGACAACATGTCGTGCAGGACGCCGAGCCCGGAGGCGAGGCCGTCATAGCCGTCGCGTTCGAACAGTGCAATGGCCAGGTAGACGCCGGCCATGACGTCCTTCGACTTGTTCTCGAGCACGTCGCTCGCCAGCTTCACGGCGCCGGACCAGTCGACGGCCGGCAACTCCGGCAGTTCGAGCTTCCGGAACTCCCCCGCCAGCGCTTCATACGCGGGATCGTCACGACTCGGCACGCCAGCCGGGGCGGCGTCCGAGATGGGCTTTCTACCGAGTTCGAGAACGTCGACGCTCATGTCATCCATCCGCTGGAAGGACTGCACGGGTGCGCGGGACCGGGAGAGCCGGTCCTGCGCCCGAATGTGCTGCAGACGTCGAAGCTGCTGCAACGAACTTCTGCCCGTCCCCACCTGGGAGGACGTGAAACACCGGCTGGGTGAACGATGTTCGCCGTCAGTTACCGCCCACGGCGGGAGGCGGACCGAGCCTCAGGAAGCCCGACGTGAACGGGTGGACGGTTGTGCGCGGCACGATCTCGACCACCATGCTGACGCTGCCGAAGCGCCATGTCGCCTTGACGTGATCTCCGGCCGCCGGCGCCAGCGAGGCCTTGTCCAGGACATGGAACAGTCCCCATTCCCCCTCGGCCTTTGGGCCGTCGACCGGGGAGCCATCGATGTCGGCGCTCACGGACGCGCCCTGCCCGGCCGTCTCGGCCGACCAGGTCAGCGTCACGGGCGGCTCGTCGCCCATCTCGT
>JANMAX010000234.1:0-6332 GCA_031360075.1 bacterium
CTGGCTGCGTTGCTCCTCCTCGACGTATCTCCCGGATACGACTTCGTCGTCGCGCCTTGCCAGCGGCCACGATTGCTCGCCGATTCATGCACAGGACTTCTGGGACGAGACACTAGCGGTACATCGCCTTCAGCTGGCCCCAGCTCCTCGGTGCGATCGCCGTGGCGACCCTGCAGTCGTGATGCTCCATCTCGTCGTCGTTGAATTCCTCGAGGTCATCCGCAAGGTGGCTCGTGGTGCGCGGAGCGATGTAGCCCGTGCCGAACGGCGGTGAGACCTTGGAGCCGATGAGCGCATCCGAGGTCGAGATTGCACCTGCGATGAGCGTGCCGGCATTGGCACCGGAGGCGACGTTGAGCTTGGCGGCGATCAACTGATGCGCCAGTGACACCAAGCCGTTGCCGTTCGCGGGCTGCATCAGGATAGTGATCGCCTGCGTCTTCGTGTAGATGATGCTGCCCAGACGAATACTCGAGACGGGCCAGGCCGACGGATGGTTCTTCCAATAGCCCTGCGAATGCACGCAATCGCGATCGTCGTCGTGGGGCTTGGACCAGCAGTTGCGCGTCGCGCCGTAGGGGCTCGACGGCAGCAGGCCAGTGCCCAGACCATCGTCACCGTTGGCCTTGACGCGGAACACGTACTCGGTGCCGGAGGTCAGCTCGTTGGCGTTGTCGGTGAACACCCCGGTTTCATCGAAGATGTCACCGATCTGCACGGTGGCGATGTCCCCCGGCCCGAGGGTGAACGTCGTGGTACCATCGACCGTGTTGAGCGTCGGCGTGCCGAGGAAGCTCGCCGAGTGGAACAACGGGTCCAGGGCCGGATCAGCGGGCCACACGTCTCCGAGCGTGGCGAAGTGCGCAGCCGTCATCCACTCGATCGTGAAGCCGTTCGGCGCGCCACTGGCACCCGCGATGACATTGACGTGGATGAGGGACGAAGCAGCGATGCCCGGAAGCATATCGGGTGCATCCAACTCGACCGGCGCGGAGAACGCAGCCCCGACGAGAATGCAGGAACTCAGGCACGCAAGAACGGTAGGGACGGGTGACCGGCGCATGTGTTGGTGTACTCCCGGTGGGATGTCTTTCCACAAATCATCAGGCCGGGGGGACGGTCCTGTTTGCAGATTGCACGGACGGAAGAATACTGATGTCGCACCGGGTGAACAAAGGCTAATTTGCTTCTGTTGGGAGAATTCTCCGACAAGAGTCACAAGGAGCATGATAACATGAAGTGGCGCAATAGGTTATCCGCCAACATGGCGCTGCTGGCCAGTTTGGTCCTGCTGGCGTCCTCATGTGCCGTCAATGGCGGTCTCGGCGGGCAGGACATCCCTCAGCCGCCCCAGGCCCGTCCCATGGAAGCCGGCCGGCTGGGCCTCGCCCCGGCGCTCCGGCCATTCTATGACGCGCTGACCGAGTTCGGTGACTGGATCCTCGTCGAGCCCAACGGCTGGGTATTCCGGCCGCGGGTGAACACCGTGGCGTGGCGGCCGTACCAGGATGGCCACTGGGAGCCGTCGTATTCGTTCGGCTGGGTCTGGGAATCAAACGATCCGTTCGGCTGGATCACCGACCACTATGGGTTCTGGTTCCACGACGACTTCCAGGGCTGGGTCTGGCAGCCTTACGGCGCGTGGGCGCCATCATGGGTGGCCTGGGTGCAGGTCGGCGATTTCGTCGGCTGGGCCCCGCTGGGACCCGACGGCACCGCAAGCTACGACAAAGTGCCCGGCGGCGTGTTCACTTACGTGGCAGCGCAGGCACTCGCGCAGCCCTCGGCCGCGCTGCATGCCAGCTTCGTCAACAACGTCCCCGATTCGCAGGGTGACATGCGGCCGATCGACCGCGTCGCGTCCTACCGCGGCGTCTACTGGAACGCCGGCCCCGACCTGATCAGTGTGCTCGGCGCTCCGGCCGCCGACCGTTTGCGTATCGACGAACGCGACGGCAACGCAACCCACCCGTTCCCAGTGCGCTCGCCGGTGTCCGATGCTCGCAGCTTCGAGGCCGGCGCGCTCGAGGCGCGCACGCAACGCGTCGTGCGCGTCGCACAGCGCGAGTTCGCCGCGGCGCGCGCCCGGCGCAGCGGCGCCACGCCCGATTCAGCCACCCGGGCACCCGCGGTGGTTCCCGGCCGGAACGTGGTGAAACCGCGCCCCATGCGTGTGCCGGTGGTGCCGGACAGTGCGACGAACGCGCCCGGCGACAGCCTGCGCCGAGCGCGCGGGGGCAGCCCAGCGCCCGGATCGGGCGAGCGCTGACGAGCGACAGCGCACAGTCGACCGCGCGCCTCAAGGCGCGAGCACTCGAGCTGGGCTTCGACGCCGTGGGTGTGGCGAGCGTCGGCCCGCTCGAGGCCCAGCAGCACTACGAAGCCTGGCTCGCGGCCGGCCGCCATGGCGGCATGACGTGGCTGGCGTCGGCCAAGCATCGCGAGCGCCGAGCGGATCCCGCGCGGCTCGTGCCCGGCATCCGTTCGGTGGTGTGCGTCGCGCTCTGCCACCCGCCCCAGCGCGACGCCGCGCGCGACACGCGCATCGGCCGCATCGCACGCTACGCCGCGGGCGAGGACTACCACCGCATCATGAAGGACCGGCTGCTCACGCTCGAGCGCTGGATCCAGACCGAGCTTTTCCCCGGCTCGGGCTCGCTGTGGTACTCGGACACCGGGGCCATCCTCGAACGCGGCTGGGCCGAACGCGCCGGACTCGGCTGGGTCGGCAAGCACGCGGGCGTGCTGTCGGAGTCGATCGGCTCGTGGTTCCTGCTCGGCGAAGTGCTGGTGGACCGCGAGTTGGTGCCCGACGTTCCAGTGCCTGCACGCTGCGGCACGTGCACACGCTGCCTCGACGGCTGCCCGACACATGCCATCGTGGCGCCCTTCCAGGTCGACGCGCGGCGCTGCATCTCGTACCTCACCATCGAGCACAAGGGCCCGGTGCCGCACGAGCTGCGCGCGCTCATCGGCGACTGGATCTTCGGCTGTGACATCTGCCAGGAGGTCTGTCCGTGGAACCGGTTCGCGCCTCCGGCGCGTGAGGCGCGGCTGCACGCGAACTCGCTCGAGGGTTGGTCGCTCGAACGGTTCCTGACGCTGGATGAGCCGGCGTTCCACGAGCTGTTCGCGGCGAGCCCCATTCGCCGTGCGGATCGCGGCGGCTTCCTGCGCAATGTCTGCATCGCCATGGGCAATCGCGGCGAGGCGCCATACGCGGCACCGCTCGCCCGCGCGCTCGCGAGCGACCCCGACGCGCTGGTGCGCGGGCATGCGGCGTGGGCGCTGGGCCGGTTACTGCGCGTGCTGGCTCCGGACGCACTCGTCGAGGCGCTCGCGACACTGCATGCCGCCGCACTCGCCGACGCGGACGAGTGGGTGCGCGACGAGGCCACCCAGGCGATCAGCCTTGGAGCGGGCGGAGCGGCGGACACCGCCGGTGCGCGATAGCGGCGGTCCAACCCACGGTGTGCGGACTCCGCGCTCCCGTCCCGGGGCGCTCGCCACCCGGCCCGGGGAGTGCCCAGGCAGCGCTCACGGCGGCGTCAGCGTCCGCCCCACCACCCAGTGTGCGTCGCCATCGGCGAAGAACTCCTTCTTCCAGATGGGCACCGTGCGCTTGAGTTCGTCCATGATCCAGCTCGCCGCCTCGAACGCCGCGCCCCGATGCGGCGAGCTCACCACCACCGCGACGCTCACCTCGGTCACCGGCACGTCACCCAGGCGATGGATGACGAAGCAGTGCGCGAGCGCGAAGCGCTCGCTCGCGACACGTTCGAGCGTGGCGAGCGCGGCGAGTGCCATGGCGTCGTAGGCCTCGTACTCCAGGCGCAGCACGCGCCGGCCATCGTGGTGGTCGCGCGTGGTGCCCAGGAACAAGTTCACCGCACCGCACTCGCGCCGCGCGGCGGCGGCGAGCAGGGGTGCCACGTCAATGACGGCACGCGTCAGTTCAGCCACGACCGACCGCCTTCCGCGCCGCTGAGGATCTGGCCGCAGTCGCACGCGCCCTTGGGTCCGAACAACTGCTCGAGGTCCGGCCAGCGCTCGGGCGTCACCGCCACGATCCGCCACGTCGATGCCATACGCCGCTAGCCCCCGCTCACCGGCGGTAGCAGCGCCAGCTCGCAGCCGTCGTTCAGCACGTCGGTCGGCCGCGCCAGCGTGCCGTCGATCGCCAGGGCCAGGTGGGGTCGCAGGCCGGCCAGCGCTGGATACGTCCGTTGGAGCGCGTCGAGCGCATGGCTGGCGCGGCTGCCGTCAGGAAGTTCCAGGCGTGCCTGAGCGCTGCCGACATGTTCGCGCGCCTGCGCGAACAACCTGACCTCGATCCGCATGGATTGGAGCCTCCGGGAGTGAACCCCTATGCTCGCCCGGACATGGACCCGACGCAAGAGCCACCGCGCGACAGCATCCTGTACTTCACGCCCGCCGACACCCGGCTCGCGGCCGAGGCCGCGCATGCCGAGCGCCAGCGCGCCGCCGACGCCGTGGGCGGGGCGATGCGTGCGGGCCTGCTGCGCTGGACGTTCCTCGTGGCCGTGGGCGGGCTGAGCGCACTGCTCATGCACCGGCTGGAAGCGGCGCTGCTCCTGGTGGTGGCGGCGCTGTTCGCGCTCACGCAGTCGTGGGACATGCGCGACCGCGCCCGCACGGGCGATCCGGTGGCCGACCTGGCGCTGGAGCCCGGCATCCTCGGCAGCGTGCTGCGCGTCGTCGTGCCGCTGCTGGTGCCGGTCGCGGGCGCCATCGCGTTCGCCGGGCTCGGCATGTTCGCACGCTCGTTGCCGGCCGCCACGACCACGCTGGCCGCCATGCAGTGGTGTGCCGCGGCGGCGGTCGTGTGTCTGGTCAACGCGTTCCCGGTGATGAACCAGATCCTGGCGCGGACCTTCATGCCCGGCCCGGCGCCGGGGCACACGGCGCGGCTCACCGCATCGGTCGCGCTGGTGATCCTGCTGCTGCCGGTGCCGTTCCAGTGGCTCTTTGACCCCATCATGAAGGCAGCGATGTCCACCGGCCAGCCGCTCGCCGAGGTCGGTGGGCTGGTGGGTCAACTGGTGGGCGAGGTGCTGTTCGCGCTCGCCGCAGTCGGGCTGTGGGTGGGCCGTGATGCGCGCGCCGTGCGCGAGCGGCTCGGGCTCGGCGGCATGAGCGCCCGGCATGCACTCGTCGCGGTCGTGGGACTCGTCGCGATCATCGGGCTCAACGCCGGCATGGAGTGGCTCGAGCGGACGTGGTTCCACGCGCTCTGGCTGCGCGACCAGAACATGGTCCGCATGATCGCCGCCGACTTGAGCCTCGCCGCCACGCTGGTGCTGGGCGTGAGTGCGGGCGTCGGCGAGGAGGTGCTCGTGCGCGGCGCTTTGCAGCCGCGCATGGGATTGTTCTGGGCTTCGGTCCTGTTCGCCGCCGGCCATGTCCAGTACACGTGGTTCGGCATGCTCACCATCGCATTGCTCGGCCTGACGCTGGGCTTGGTGCGCCTGCGCGCCAACACGACCACGGCGATCGTCGTGCATGCGCTCTACGACATCTACGCCGCGCTCGGCTCGCAGTGAGCCGTGGCTGGAGCGCGGCGCGGTGCCCGTCCGGTGCCGCTGCCCCCCGCCCCACCGCGCTCAGCCGTGCGGCTTCACCGCACGCGTCGCCATGAACGTCGGCAAGTAACGGCCCAGCGCGCTCTCCGGCCAGCGGTCCTCGAACATCGCGGTGAGCACGAAGCCGGCGTCCAATTGGCCACCGATCTGGTCCTCGAGCGTGTGGCCGAACGACCAGGGCTCACCCGCCGCCTCCTGCTTCGCGCGTTCCTCGGGCGTGATGCTGGTGAGGTCCGAATACGGGATGGGGTGACGCACGATCAGCTCGCCGCGCTCACTCGCGGCGTAGTCGAACAGGTATTCCACCGGGTTCGTGAACCCGGCCAGCAGCACGCCACCCGGCCGCAGCACGCGAAACGCTTCGCGCCACACCGGCCGGACGTCGGGCACGAACGCGTTGGAGCACGGGTGGAAGATCAGCCCGAACGTCCCCGCGGCGAACATGCCGAGCTCGCGCATGTCGCCGAGCACGCCGCTGATGCCGAGCTGCTCGCGGTCCGAGACCGCGCGGTCCTGGGCCAGCTGCCGCGGCGAGTTGTCGATCACGGTGACGCGCGCACCGGCAGCCGCCAGGATGGGCGCCTGCTGGCCGCCGGCACCCGCCAGCAGCAGCACGCGCTCGTCCGCGAGCGGCGGGTACCAGGCGCGTGGCACGGGCCGCGTGGGCGTGAGCACGATGTCCCAGTCGCCGCGGCGCGCCGCCGCGAGCGTTGCGGCATCGACCGGCAC
>JANMAX010000238.1:0-5228 GCA_031360075.1 bacterium
CGTGGTCGGCGTAGTGGTGCCGGTCCATGTCGGCGACGTTCAGGTCGGCGCGGCAGACGGTGGCGCTCATCTGCTGATGCTCGGCGATACGATGCTCGGCAATACGATGCTCAGCGATACGATGCTCATCTCATGAGGCTCGCGGGAAGAGGGTAGAGTGCGGGACGATCGGGCACGCGGACTTGCGGCGGGGTCCGTCCCGGCGCCTGCGGCTGGCAGCACGACTGGCGCTGCGCGGCTGTGAACGGCGCTCCGTGGGGGGAGAATACCACCGTGGGCATCAGATCACGCGTCCCGGCGCGCTCGACCGGGGGGCAGCGGACATCGGGGGTGGCGGAACCGCGCCCCGGCCCCACTGCTGTGGCTGCGCTGCTGTCGGCGCTGCCGGCGCTGGCGTTGTACGTGGCGACGCTGCACCCCGGTCTGCCCGCGGGGGACTCGGGCGAACTCATCTCCGTGGCCGCCACGGGGGGAGTCGCGCACCCGCCGGGTTATCCGCTCTACACCATGCTGGCGGGCGTGTTGCTGCGCCTGCTGCCGGTGGGGAACGTGGCGTGGCGGCTGAACCTGTTCTCAGCGCTCTGCATGGCCGCGGCTTCCGGCGTGCTCGCCGCGGCGGTCACGCGCGGATCGCGTTCGGTTGCGGGCGGCGTGTTCGCGGGGCTCGTGTTCGCGACCGCCACCGTGACGTGGCGCTACGCGCTCGTGGCCGAGGTGTTCGCGCTGCATGCGTTGCTGGCTGCCGGTGTCCTGCTCGTGCTGACGCTCCCGCTGCGGCGCGCCTGCGTGGTGCTGGCGTTCATGGGCGCGCTGTCGCTGTCGCACCATCACACGCTACTGCTGCTGGTGATCCCGGCGTGGATCGCGATGTTCGTGCGCGCTGCGCGCGCGGTGGGGCCGGCCGAACGCGGCAGGGTCCGCTGGACCTTGCTCGCCACTTGCACGCTCGCCGCGCTGGCTGGGCTGTTGCCGTTGCTGTGGATCCCGTTCGCGGCGCGCCACCACGGCGCGCTCGTGTGGGGCGACGCGACCACGCTGCGCGGCTTTCTCTCCATCTTGTTGCGCGCCGAGTACGGCACGTTCCGGCTCGATGCCGCGGGCGCCGGCTACTCCGCGGAAGGCAGCCAGTGGACGGTGTTCGCGAGCGCGCTGCCGCGTGCACTGGGGTGGCTCGCCCTCGCGTTGGCGGCGGTCGGGGCCATGGTGCTCGCGCGCCGTCAGCGGGCGCCGGCGCTGGCCTTGCTGGCCTACGCCGCAGCGCAGTCGTGGTTCTTCACGCGCATCGGGTTCCCGGCGGACTCGCCGCTGCTGCGCGGCGTGGTGGAGCGTTTCTACATCCTGCCGGTCGTGGTGCTTGCGTTCGCGGCCGGGATCGGCAGTGCATGGCTCCTCGAACAGCTGCGCGAGCCGCGAGCACGCCGCGTGCTGGCGGCCTCGCTCCTGACGGTGGTCGCGGCCGTGGCCGTGCCGCGCGTGCGCGCGGTCTCCGAGCGCGGCAACACGCTCATCGCGGGTTATGGCCGTGCCCTGCTCGCCAGCCTGCCACCACATGCCGTGTTGTTCACCCGTGGCGACACGCAACACAACGCGCTCGAGTACTTGCGCCGCGTCGAGCACCTGCGGCCCGACGTCTCGGTGCTGGATCAGGAACTGCTGACCTACCCGTGGTATGTGCGTCAGGTGCGAGCGCATGAGCCCGGCCTGCTGCCGGTGCTGACGCGTGCCCAGCGCATCACGCTCGCCGATGGCCGGAAGCTCGAAGGACTGGTGCTGAGGCGCGACGACGGCACGAGCGACCTGCTCACGCAGGACGGCCAGTCGACCGTGCCGAGCGCGCAGGTGGCGAGCGTCACCGCTGTCGCGAGCGAGTCGCTCTACGCCGGGACGCGCAAGGCGGTTCGCACCGGCGCGCTGCTCGAGTTGGGGGACGACCGCTATTCAGGGCTCCCGGGGAGCCGGAACCTGGTGTGGCTCGATCATCTCTCGGGACGGCGGCCGGTGGCGTTCGCAGGGCTCAAAGAGGAGTCCTGTGCGTTGCGTTATATGCTCACGCCCGTGGGCATGACGGACTGGGTGGGACCGCGCGGCATGGCCATCGCGCCGGACACGCTGCTCGCCATTGCGCTCGAAGTCGCGGCCGAGGCCGATCTGGGCGCTTACTTCCGCCAGTACGCGCCGAGCAGCTTCGAGCAAGCCGAGAAGCATAGGTTCCCCGAGCTGGTGACTCGCGCGGCACTGCTGTTGTGCCAGCCGTTCGCCGCGCCGGTCGTGGCGTCGCGTCGCGCCGGGCACGAGCGCGTACTCGAGTTCGCGCGCCGGTTCGAAGCGCTCGAACCGTCGCCCGATCCCCGCTGCCTGCGCGCGATCGGGTTCCTGCGCGTGTTCGACCCCCGCTTCCGCGACCCGACGGCCGCCCGGCGCGATATCGAACGTGCGCTCGCCATGAGCCCGGACGCCGCGCGCGACACCGATGCGCAGGCCGTGCTGCGAGCGCTCGCCGCGGGCACCGTGCCGGGCATCCAGCCCGGACGCTGAGCGGAGTTCAGGAGTGAATTCCGGCGACTTCACACTCGTCGCACAACCGGCGGCCGTTTGCCGCATCACACTCCTGGTCGATACTGTCTGACGCGCCACGTGCGCGCGATCGCGCTGCACGTCCCGAACCCCAACCTGAATAGAGGCCCGTGGCCATCACCACAGCTGGTCCCGCAATCGAGCCGACCGAAGCCGCGCATGAGCCAGCCTCGCATCTGGAGCCGGTGGCGATCCCACCCGAGCCCATCAACTGGCGCGGTTGCGTGCCGTTCATCCTCATGCACCTGGGCGTGTTCGCCGTGATCGGGGTGGGCTGGTCGCCGGTCGCGGTGGCCACGGCCGTGACGCTCTACTTGTTGCGCATGTTCGCGATCACCGGCTTCTACCATCGCTACTTCTCGCACCGCACGTTCACGTCGGGGCGGTTCTTCCAGTTCATCATGGCACTCACCGGCACGATGGCGGTCCAGCGCGGACCCCTGTGGTGGGCGGCGCACCATCGCTATCACCACCGGCACTCGGACGAACACGGCGACTCGCACTCGCCGGGCCGGCACGGCTTCTGGTGGAGCCATGTGGGCTGGTTCCTCACCCGCAGCGGCACCCCGACGCGCGACCGGCTGGTGCGCGACTGGCTGCGCTATCCCGAACTGGTGTTCCTGGACCGCTTCGACATGGTCGGACCGGTGCTGTTGGCCGCCTTCACGGTCGGGCTGGGGGCATGGCTCGAGCGCGCGTTTCCGGGGTTGCGCACGAACGCCACGCAGATGTTCGTGTGGGGCTTCGTCATCAGCACGGTGGCGTGCTATCACGCCACCTACACGATCAACTCGCTGTCCCATCAGTTCGGCTCGCGCCGCTTCGACACCGGTGACGACAGCCGCAACAACTGGCTGCTGGCGCTGCTCACGCTGGGTGAGGGCTGGCACAACAACCATCACCACTATCCGGCGGCGGCGCGGCAGGGTTTCTATTGGTGGGAGATCGACCTGACGTATTACGGGCTCAAGGCACTCGCCGCGGTGGGCATCATCTCGCGGCTGAAGCCCGTGCCCGAGAAGGTCCTGCACCGGAACCGCATCGACGGCTGAACGCGCGGCCTACCGCGCGGCTCACCGCGCGGCCTGCCGCGAAGGCGCGGTCGCCGCGGCCGAATGCCGGCACGCGATCGCCCCGGCATTCCGGGGCCGAACGGATCGCCGGCGCATGGCGCGGGACCGTGCGCGCTGCCACTGCCGGCGAGCGATATCGCAGCGGCGAGGAGCATGGGCGCGTGTGACTGGGTGGGATCGCGCATGGCCGCGAGCATCACACCATGCGTCGCGAACCCTCCTGTCGCGGCCATTCGCGCACGCTTGCCGCCGGGCCACCATGCTCCGCGTGAGTGGCACGGCGGTTGCGTTGAGCGATGGTGTGGTTGCTGACCGCGTGGTCGCGTACCGGGATGAATCCGCGGGCGCCTGGCTTCATCTCAAGCTTGACATGGCGTCGGCCGAACATCAGAATATTTGTAGCGTTTCCATCGCACGGACTGCCGTGCGCGGGGTTGGCGGACTAGGGCAGGTCGCCGTCCTGGGGAGGTTGGGTCCTCCCGCTGCTGGGTGCCCCGAAAAGGAGGTGGTCCATTGAATAGTCGTAAGCTGGATTCGGTGGAGGTGGCGTCCTCGTAGGGGTGATTCGGACGCTGTTGGCGCCTGGTCGGGCCCCGTCAAGGGGGAACCCAGCGCCACCGAGACCGAACGATCTCGCTCCGGCCCAGCAATGGGCCGGAGTTTTTTTGGCGCATCGGGGTTCCGTGTGGGTGATTCCATTGGAGCAAAGGAGCTGACCCGCTGTTAGCCTGTGCGCGGACCTTCGACCGAGAGGACGCGCATGACGACCGACAGCCGGACGCTGTATGCCACGCTGCTGGGGCTCAAGGCCCCGTGGGAGATCGAGGACGTCGCCATGGACCGCGAGCGGGGTGAAGTGTGCGTCCGCGTGGCCCTGCCCGCGAAGACGCGCTGGGTGTGTCCTGACTGCCTGAAGCCGGCGCCGATCCACGACCATCAGGAGCGGAGCTGGCGACATCTCGATACCTGCCAGTACCGCACCGTCGTGGTGGCGCGCGTGCCGCGTCTGAGCTGCCCGGAACATGGCATCCGCCAGTTGCCGGTGCCGTGGGCGGAGCCGGGGTCGCGGTTCACGGCGATGTTCGAGGCGCTGACGATCGACTGGCTGAAGCAAGCGAGCATCAAGGCCGTGGCGAAGCAGCTGCGCCTGTCGTGGGGCGAGGCCGCCGGCATCCAGTCGCGCGCGGTGCAGCGCGGGTTGGCGCGACGCGCCCAGGTGTCGCCGAAGTACGTCGGGGTGGACGAGACCTCGTTCCAGAAGCGCCACGAGTACGTGACGGTGGTGAGCGATCTGGAGAAGACGCGGGTGCTGCACGTGGCGGACGATCGCACGCAGGCGAGCCTGGATGAGTTCTGGACCGGCCTGCCGCGCGAGCAACTCAACGCCATCGAGGCGGTGGCGATGGACATGTGCGCGCCGTACATCCAGTCGACCATGCTCAACGTGCCGGCGGCGGACGAGAAGATCGTGTTCGACAAGTTCCACATCGCACAACTGCTGAACAAGGCCGTCGATCAGATCCGCCGCCGCGAGCACAGCCGCCTGAGTGCCACGGGAGACTCCACGCTCAAGGGGACGAA
>JANMAX010000269.1:0-2462 GCA_031360075.1 bacterium
CGCCCGAGCCGATCCGCCCGCGTGACTGCGGGGCGCCGCGGGGGGCGGCGCTGTCGCGGCCGTCGGGGCGGCCCGCACCCGCCTTCGCGCTGCGCGCGCTGCTCGGCGCCGAGCAGGCCGACGGGATGCTGCTGGCCGGCCAGCGCGTGCGGGCGGCCGTGCGCGAGCGCCTGGGGCACGCGTATCGCGATCCCGACCTGCGCAGTGCCCTCGAGCGCCTGTTCGGTCGCACCCGGGACGGCGCATGAGCGAGGACGCGCTACGCTTCGAGGACGTGGTGCGCGAGTTCCCCGCCGGCGGCGGCGTGGTGCGCGCGCTGGACGGCGTCTCGCTGGCCGTGGCGCGGGGCGAGTTCGTCGCGATCGTGGGGCGCAGCGGCTCGGGCAAGAGCACGCTGCTCAACCTCGCGGCCGGCATCGATGCGCCCACGCGCGGAGAGGTGCGCGTCGAAGGCCGCGCGCTGTCGACGCTGGGCGACGACGCCCGCACGCGCCTGCGGCGCGAGCGCATCGGCGTGGTCTACCAGTTCTTCCACCTGCTGCCGACGCTCGACGTGCGCGAGAACGTCGCGCTGCCGCTGCTGCTCGGGGGCCGCCCCGAGAGCGAGGCGCTGGTGCGCGCGGATGCGCTGCTGGCCGAGGTCGGGCTCACGCCGCGCGCCGCGGCGCGTCCGCACATGCTGTCGGGCGGCGAGATGCAGCGCGCGGCGGTCGCGCGCGCGCACGTGCACGAAACCCCCCAGGTGCTGGCCGACGAACCCACCGGCAATCTCGACAGCCGCTCGGCGGTGCAGGTGGTGGAACTGCTGGCGTCGCTGGTGCGCCGGCATGGCTCGACGCTGGTCATGGTGACGCACAGCCGTGAGGCCGCGGCCGCGGCCGGCCGCGTCGTAACGCTGTCCGATGGCCGCGTCGTGTCGGACACGCTGCAGCCCGCGGGCGGTCACGCGTGATACGGGCCGTGCGGCGCGAGCGGACCGCCGCCGCTGCCCCGGCTCGGCGCTGATGCTGGCGCTCCTACGCTGGCTTTTGCTCCGGCGGCTCATGCGCGAGCGCACGCGTGCGCTGCTCACCGTGCTGGGAGTGGCACTGGGGGTGAGCGTGTTCGTGGCGGTGCGGCTCGCGAGCCGCTCGGCCATGGGCGGTTTCGCCGAGACCATCGACGCGGTCACGGGGCGCGCGAATCTCCAGGTGTCCGCGGCGGCCGACGGCTTCGACGAGCAGCTCTACGCGCGCATCCGCCGCGAGCCGGGGGTGCTGGCCGCGGCCCCGGTCGTCGAGGTCAACGTCCTGGCGCGCGTCGGGCGCGCGGTCGCCAGCGCTCCGGCCCCCGGAGGGAGCGGGCGTGCGACCGCAGCCCGGCCCGCAGAGGCGAGCGGGGTCTCCGCGGTCGACCCGGACACGGACAGCGGCGTCGGCATGGGGACGCGCGGCGGCTACGACGAGACGCTCATGGTGCTGGGACTGGACCCGTTCGCCGAAGCGCCGTTCGAGCGCATGGCGTCGCACCCCGACTCGCTCGATCCCGCAGCCTCGATCGCGCTGCTGGTGCGCCCGCGCACCGTGGCCATCACGCGCACGCTCGCCGTGCGACACGGCCTGCGTGTCGGCGATACCTTGTACGTGCTCGCCTCCGGCTCGCCGGTGGCGCTGGAAGTGGTGACGTTGCTCGGCAGCGAGGAACTGCAGCAGGCCATGGGCGGCAATGTCGTTATCGCCGATATCGCCACGGTGCAGGAAGTGTTCGCGCGCGCCGGCCGGCTCGACCGCGTCGACCTGCTGGTCGAGCCCGCGCGTCGCGACCAGGTGCTGGCGTCGCTGGCGCGCTCGCTGCCCGCCGACGCCCGCCCCGAACTGCCGCGCGCGCGCACGCAACAGGTCGAGAACCTCGTGCGCGCGTTCTCCTTGAACCTGCTGGCATTGTCGTTCATCGCCATCTTCGTCAGCACATTCCTCATCTTCAACGCGGTCGCGCTCGCGGTGGTGCGCCAGCGCCGCGACATCGGCGTGCTGCGCGCGCTCGGGCTGACGCGCGGCAGCGTCGTGGCCGTGTTCCTGACCGAAGGACTCTTGCTCGGCGCGGCCGGGGGAGTGCTGGGTGCCGGCCTGGGCGCGCTGTTCGCGAACCTGGCGCTGCAGCAGGTCGGCCGCACACTGAGCGTGCTGTACCTGGTCGGCGAGGCCACACAGTTGCGGCTCGATGCCGGCACGCTGCTGGCGGGCACGGCGATCGGTGTGCTGTCCGCGCTGGTCTCCGCACTGGCGCCCGCGCTCGAAGCCGCATCGACGCTACCCGGCGCCACGCTGCGTGAGGGCTCGCGCATCGAGGCCCGGCGCCCGCCCTATGGCCGGCTCGCTCTGGCGGGCGTCGCCGCACTGGCCGCCGCGGCAGTGGTCTCGGCGTGGACGATCGCCGCGCGCCAGCCGCTGGGCGGTTTCGTCGCCGCGTTCCTGGTGCTGGCC
>JANMAX010000284.1:0-5826 GCA_031360075.1 bacterium
TCCGGGTGCTGGCGGGCCCGGGCCCGCCAGCACCCGTGGCGAACCGCCCTCCCCATGCGCCGCCTCTCACTGGGGCGCTGGCATGCGGCTGCCGGCTCGCGCTCCGGAGCCGCCGGCGAGCAGCCCGACCGGCCGCCGGGCGTCTTGCACGAAATCTGCGGTTGAAAGTGGTGTCAGGTCGTTGCTAACATGGAGCCACGGCAGTTCACGCAGTGACGCAGCTCGCGCTCGAACCGTCCCGATGTACAGAAGCGCGCGTGCCGCTTATCCTGTAGATGTCCCACCGACGTCCCACCGACGTCCCACAGATGTCCCACACCGGAGACCGTTCCGACGATCCTTTGATAACTGGGTGTGCTGTACAAAACGAGCTCTACCTCGGGTCGCTGCACTCAGCGACCGGGAAGCCCAGCTTGACCGGGCCTGACTTCTGAGGATTTGACACCTTGGTTTCCCCCCAGTCGCTCGTACTCGATCACTCCCAGTTCCGTGCTGGACAGATGACACGAGTGTGTTGAGAGCCCCGGGGCCGATTGCTGGCCGCGTGGCTTTTTCGCAGGGCGACCCAACTGAGAGTGGCAACAATGGAGCCCGACATTCTCGCGTCCGCAGGTGACCATGGGGCAGCCGATGCCCAATGGTCGAACGCGACCACAGTCCAGACCGAGGATCCCAAGACGGTGGAAACTCCGTCCGACATCTCCACGCCGCGCGTCGTGCGGCTGCACGCGGTGAGCGCTCACGCTCCCGTGGCGCCTCGCATGAGGGTGCACGCCGGTGGTTTCGCGAACGGCCACGCCCGTCCGCGCGTCGCCAGTTCGGCCACCTGGACCACCGCATCGTCCGCGGCCGGAACGCTCGAGCCCGCAGTCCTGCCCTTCGACACGCCCGAGCCGCAGGGGCTCTACCTTCGCCATGGCAAGCGCATCCTCGACGTGCTCGGCGCGCTGTTCGCGCTCATCGCACTGTCGCCAGTCATCGCCGTGCTGGCGCTGATCGTGCGCATGACGTCGCGCGGGCCGGTGTTCTACCGCTCGACACGCATCGGTCGCGGCGGCCGGCCGTTCACGTTCATCAAGCTGCGCTCCATGGTGAAGGACGCCGACCTCAAGCGTCAGAACATGACGCACCTGAACGAGGCCGATGGCCCGGTGTTCAAGATCGCCCGCGATCCGCGCATCACGCCGATCGGCCGCTTCATGCGCTCGACGAGCCTGGATGAAGTCCCGCAGTTCTGGAACGTCCTCATCGGTGACATGAGCCTCGTCGGCCCGCGTCCGCCGATCCCTCACGAGGTCGCACAGTACGAGCCGTGGCAGCTGCGCCGCTTGGACGTGCGCCCCGGCCTCACCTGCCTGTGGCAGATCAGCGGCCGCAGCCGGATCGGTTTCCAGGAGTGGATGCGCCTGGATCTCGAGTACATCCGTCACCGGTCCTTCGCGCTCGACCTCAAGATCCTGCTTCGCACCATCCCAGCGGTGTTGTCGCGGGAGGGTGCCTACTGACGGGTCCGCACGAGAGCGCTTCCGTGCACGTGCCCGCCTCCCCAGCGGGGTCCCAGTCGGCCACCGCCACCCGCTCGACCGCTTCCGATTCGGCCCTGACGCGCACGATCCTCGCCGCCACGCTCGTGGCGGCGTTGTTACGCTTGTTCCGGCTCGGGCATCAGAGCCTGTGGATCGACGAGCAGTTCACGCTCGTCGCGGCCGGCTTGCCCGGCCACGTGGTGTGGCGTGACCTGCTCGACAACGTGCACGGACCGCTGCACACGCTGGCGGTGGCACTCTCCGCGTTGCTGTTCGGTGATGCCGAGTGGGTCGTGCGGCTGCCGAGCGCGCTCGCCGGGATCGCGCTCGTGCCGGCCATGGCGTGGCTGGCGCGCGTCTGGACCGGGCGCGACACGGTCGCGCCGGCGGTCTGGCTCACGGCGGGGTCGCCGTTCCTGGTGTGGTATTCGCAGGAGTGCCGGAACTATGCGTTCCTGTTGCTGGGCGCCACGCTCGCGACCGCCGCGCTGTTCGAGTTGGCCCGCCACTGCGGGCGCCGCGCTGTGCTGCGCTACCTGCTGGCCGCGGCCGCCGCGACGCTCTCGAACCTGTCCTTCGCGCTGCTGCTGCCGCTGCATGCGTGGCGCTGGCTGATGCCGGGGCCGACGCGTCGTGCCCGGCTCGTGTCGGCCGCGGTCGTGGGCGCGGGGCTGCTGGTGCTGGTGAGCCCGTGGCTGCCCGCGATGGGCCGCATCTGGGACTGGTCACGACTGGCCCCCGGGCGCGAGGTGCCGGCCGCCGAGGCCGGGTTGCGCGGCCCGCACACGATGCACCCGGCCGCGGTGCCGTTCGCGTTGCACGCATTCGCCATGGGGTACTCCGGCGGGCCCAGCCTGCGAGAACTGCGCCGCTCACCCGAAGGCGCGGTCCGCGCGCACTTCGCCGAGCTGGCGCTCGCGGGATTGGTGTTCAGCCTGCTGGGCGCGCTGGGGCTGCGGGCGGTGGCGAGGCGGCGATTGCTGGCCGATACCTGCCTGTGGCTCGTCGCGCCGGCGCTCGCCGTGAGTTACTTTGCCGCGAACAACTTCAAGGTGTTCCACCCCCGGTACATCGTGGTGTCGTTGCCGTGCTGCCTGCTGGTGGTGGCCGCCGCGTTCGCGGACCTCGGTCCGCGTGCCCGGCGGGTGCTGGCGGGGGTCGTGGCTGTGTTGTGGGCAGTGGCGCTCGCGCGCATGGCGTTCGAGCCCAAGTACGGCCGGGAGGACTACCGGACGGCGATGTCGAAGGTGCGCGCGAGCATGGCAGCCGGCGAACGCGTACTGGCCGTCGGGGCTCCCGAACCGGTCGAGTGGTATGGGCGCGGACTGACCGTCGCGCGCTGGTGGCTGGGTGTTGCCGGGAGACCGGAGCGTATGCAGCAGACGCTCACGGAGTCCCTCGCGGCGGTGCCCGGCACATGGGTGGTGCTGAGCCGTGCGGAGGACGACGACCCCGAAGGGCGCTGCGCGAGCTGGTTGGATGCGCGCACGCCGGCTGCGAGGCGGTGGTCCGCGAACGGTGTCCAGGTGTGGCATGTGATGCGTGCGGACGTGGTCGCCGCGGGCGATCCGCAGCAGTCACCGAACTGATCTCGAGTGCCGTCGCACGGCCGCTGCCGTGCGCGCGATCTTCCCGGAGGGTTGCGATGCGGGTGGTGGTCGTCGGTCTGGGGTATGTGGGTTCGGTGTGCTCGGCGTGCCTTGCGGATCGCGGGCACGACGTGGTCGGCGTGGACACCAGCGCGTGGAAGGTCGAGCGCATTCGCAAGGGTGAGAGCCCGATCGTCGAGAAGGGCCTGCCCGAGTTGATCGCCAAGGCCGCGAAGGCCGGCAAGCTCACCGCGACCACGAAGATCGCCGAGGCCATGCCCGGAGCGGAGATCGTCCTGGTGTGCGTCGGCACGCCCAGCGCCGACGACGGTTCGCTCGACCTGACGCACGTCAAGCGCGCCTGCGCCGAAGTGGGCACGGCGCTCAAGGGCGGTTCGCGCTTCGTGACCGTGGTCATGCGCAGCACCATGCTGCCGGGTTCGGTCGTGGATGAACTGGCGCCGGTGATCGAACAGGCGGCCGGGGGCAAGGCCGGACGCGACTTCGGCGTGGCCTACAACCCCGAGTTCCTGCGCGAGGGCACCGCGGTCGAGGACTTCTTCGGAGCCGACTACACCATCCTCGGGGCCGGCTGTGAGCGTGCGAGTGCGGCGTTGCAACAGCTCTACAGCGGCGTCGGTGGCGAACTGATCGTGACCGCGATCGCAACCGCCGAGATGCTCAAGTACGTCAACAACTCCTATCACGCATTGAAGGTCGCGTTCGCGAACGAGTTCGGCCGGTTGTGCAAGCGCGAGGGCGTGGACAGCCACGAAGTCATGCGCCTCATGCGCCGCGACACGAAGCTCAACATCTCGGGTGCCTACCTGTCGCCCGGTTTCGCGTTTGGCGGCTCGTGCCTGCCGAAGGACCTTCGCGCCGTGAACTCGCGCGCGCGCCGTCACGGCATGGACCTGCCGGTGCTGGCCAGCATCATGCGATCGAACGACCTGCATGTCGCGGACGCCGTGCACCTGATCGAGCGATTCAAGCACCGCAAGCTCGGCTTCCTTGGACTGTCGTTCAAGGCCGGCACCGACGACCTGCGCGAGAGCCCCATCCTGCGCGTCATCGGCACGCTGGTGGGCAAGGGCTACGACGTGCAGCTGCACGACCCCAGCATCGACATGGACCGCGTCCTCGGCGCCAACCGGCGCTTCGTCGAGGACGAGCTGCCATACCTGCCCGAACGCCTGCGGCCGAGCCTCGAGGACGTGCTCGCGCATGCCGACGTGGTCGTGATCGGCAACCGTTCGGCGGAGTACCGCACGCTCGGGCCGCGCATCAGGCACGCTCAGGTGCTGGTCGACCTGGTCTCGGCGATGGACCCTCGCACGGTCACGGCCGGGGAGTACCATGGCCTCGCTTGGTAGGATCCTGCACCTGTCCGAGAACCTCACGCTGCCGTTCGACCGCCGCGTCTGGATGGAGCTGAACGCGCTGCGCGGCGCCGGTTACGAGGTCTCGGCCATCTGCCCGATGGGCGTCGGAGGGGAGCTGCCCCACGAGGTCCTGAACGACATCCACATCTGGCGCTACCCGCCGCCGCCCGAGACCAGCGGTTTTGTCAGCTACGTATGGGAGTTCCTGTACTGCTGGCTGCAGACGCTGCGGCTCACACTCGCGGTGCTGGCGCGGCGCGGCTTCGACGTCCTCCACACCGCGAACCCGCCCGATACGTTCTGGGCCATCGCGCTGCCGTTCAAGCTGTTCGGTGTGAAGTTCGTCTTCGACCATCACGACTTGTGCCCGGAACTCTACCTGTCGCGCTTTGGCGAGCAGCGCGCGGGCTCGCTGCCGCACCGCCTGCTCCAGTGGCTCGAGCGCATGCAGTTCGCGTGCGCCGACCTGGTCATCTCCACCAACGAGAGCTATCGGCAGGTCGCGCTGTCGCGGGGCCACAAGCGGCCGAACCAGGTGCGCGTCGTGCGCAGCGGCCCGAGTCACCAGCGCTTCGCGGTCGTGCGCGAGCCGGACCCGGCGTGCAAGCGCGGCAAGCGCTTCCTCGTCGCCTACCTGGGCGTGATGGCACCGCAGGACGGTGTGGACCACCTCGTGCGCGCCGCCAAGGTGCTCACGCAGCAGCGCTCGGACGTGGCGTTCACGTTCCTCGGTGCGGGCGACTCGTTCGAGGAACTCAAGAGCTTGTCGCGTTCGCTCGGCTTGGACGGCGAATGCCTGTTCACCGGGCGCGTGCCGGACGCCGAGGTCGAGCGCGTGCTGGCCACCGCCGACGTGTGCGTGAGCCCCGACCCCAAGAACCCCTTGAATGACGTCAGCACCATGAACAAGGTGCTCGAGTACATGGCGTGCGCCAAGCCGGTGGTGTGCTTCAACCTGCGCGAGCACCGGCACAGCGCGCGCGAGGGCGCGCTCTATGCCGAACCCAATCGCGATGAGGACCTGGCGGCCAAGATCGCGCAACTGCTGGATGACCCGGACTTGTGCCGGCGCCTGGGGGCGTACAATCGCCAGCGCTTCCTGGACGAGCTGGCATGGGAACACAACGCTGGCGAGCTGCTCAACGCCTACGAGGGACTATGCGGGACGCCACGCGTATAAAGGTCCTGCTCGTCGAGAGCGGGCGCGCCGTCGGGGGGACCGAGCGCGTGCTGTGGGAGCTCGCCACCCGCTTGCCCGCCTCGCGCTTCGAGGTGCGCGTGTGGCTGTCGCCCGCGCGCGGCGTGGACGAACTCGCCGGAGCACTCGAG
>JANMAX010000285.1:0-1537 GCA_031360075.1 bacterium
CAGGCCACCACGAAGAACGGCAACTGGTGCACATTGGCTGTGCCCGCGACCTGGATCGCCCCGGTGGAGTAGCCGGTCTCGGCGAGCATGAGCGACTCGCCGAAGAACGAACCCATGAAGATGTGCGCCGCCGGGCGTTCGCGCAGCATGATGCCGGTCAGCTTGGCGGCGAATGCGAACTGCTCGGGCGATACGAACGTGACCGCGTCGGGGTCGTACGCTTCGGGCCGGCCAGCGTGCACATAACCGCTCTTCACCATCTCCTGCGCGATCGTGAACGGAATCGGATAGGAGACCGGCACCCGGATCGGCGTCTCGTATTTGGCGGTCATGCGCGCGACACTCTCGAGGATTACCAACCCGGCCACCGTCTGGATCTCGTCGATGTCCTGGATCCCCGGAACGTACAGGACCGGGCGGCCCATCTCGGTCGCGCGCCCGATCGCCTCTTCGATGGCATCGATTCCGGCGAGCCGGCGCACGAATGGCTTGCGCCCCGACTGAGCGAGCGACATGTAGTAGAGCACCAACGTGAAGAACGTCACGGTCACGACAAGTACGCTGACTCGCGTTGTGTTGAACCACGACTCTCGCGCGATGGCGGGTCCAGCATTGGCCAGGGCCGGCGTGCTGCCCCCGGGCCCCCAGGCCGTGATCCGATAGAAGTAGGCGACATCGCGATCGACGCCCTGATCGGTGCGCTCCTGGACCCCGAAGCCGACCGAGTCGGCCAACCGCCATGGACCCACCGGGGACGTCGCGCGCTCGAGGATGTAGCCATGGACGATGCCGCGTCCCAGCGAATCGTCCGGGGAGCGCTTCCAGCTCAGGTGGATCGCGGAGCCGGCGTCGTTCGGGACGTCGTCATACGACAGACCCGCGGGTGGCGCCGGCGCGGGCACCACCGCAGCCAGACGCGGCGGTTCGAGCACCGCAGCGGGCTCGGCCTGCGCGCGTGCCCGCACGGGTACGCACAGCAACAGCGCCAGGCATGCGGAGCTCCAATGGCGCCATGCGCACCGATTCCGTCGTGGGATCGTCAACGCTCCTCCATGAACGAGCAACTCGGGCCGGGACATCCCCGCCCGGACGCTAGCAACCGGACCCCTCATGGTCAACGGCTTGTTTGCACGGCTTGTTTGCCCTGCCACCCTCGAGCACGCTTCGCGGGGTGGCGTTCAGCCCAGTATGCATGTCGCTCAGCCGGCGATGCGTTCAATGTTGGCGCGCGGCACCTCAGCGCGCGTGCCATCGTCCGCGAACTCCACGACGAGGACGCGCACGAATGCCTCGGTGTCGAGCATGCGCAACTCCGGCGGCAGTTCGACAACGCGCCCGAGCCTCCCGAACCAAGGCTGGCGGATGACGCGCACGGCACTGCCGATCTCGAGCGAGCCACTGTCGGAGTCGGTCCCGGCGCGCGCGCCGCTCGTGGCCGCCTCCGACGGGATCAGCAGCTCGGGCCGCAGGACGCCCGCGCGGATCTGCGTCGCACCGCTCACCGAAGCGACCCGACCGGCGTTCGCCCGCACCTGGG
>JANMAX010000308.1:0-6086 GCA_031360075.1 bacterium
GGTGGGTGATGCGCACGGCGGATTCGGTCTTGTTGACGTGCTGGCCACCCGCACCCCCGGCACGCATGGTGTCGATCCGCAGGTCGTCCGGCCCGATCTCGACCTTGATGGTGTTGTCGACCATCGGCAGCACCATCACCGACGAGAACGAGGTGTGGCGCCGGGCGTTGGCGTCGTAGGGCGAGATGCGCACCAGCCGGTGCACGCCCGACTCGGCCTTCAGGTAACCGTAGGCGTACTCACCGTCGATCTCGAGCGTGGCGTCCTTGATGCCGGCTTCGTCGCCCGCCTGATAGTCGAGCAGCTGGCACTTGTAGCCGCGGCGTTCCGCCCAGCGCTGGTACATGCGCATGAGCATCTCGGCCCAGTCCTGCGACTCGGTGCCGCCGGCGCCCGGATGAATGATGACGATCGCGCCCATGCGATCGTGCTCGCCAGTCAGCAGGCTGCGTGTCTCGAGCGAGTCGACCTGCAGTTCGAGCGTGCCCAGTTCGGACTGGATCTCGTTGAGCATGGTGTCGTCGGCCTCGGCCTCCGCCATGTCGAGCAGTTCGGCGAGGTTCTGGTAGCCGCGCTCGCGGCCCTCATAGTCCTCCGCGGTGCGCCGCAGCGCCTTCATGCGGGTCGCGACCTTCTGCGCCTCCTCGGGCCGGTCCCAGAATCCGGCCTCACCCATCCTCGACTCCAGCCGGTCGGCTTCCGCCTTCAGCGAGTCGACGTCAAAGATACCTCCGCAGACCCTGGAGACGTTCTCCGGTCTGGTCGAGACGCTTGCGGATCTCAGCGGCGATGAGCATGGGGGGGACTCTTCCGATGGGGAGCGAGGGTGCTGCGTTCGAGACCATTCGCACATTAGCCACGCTTGCGCCGACGTGCAATCCGGACGTGCCTCCCACGACGTGCCGTGCACGGTCCGGAGCACTGAATGGCGTGCAGTGATTCGGCCTCAGCCGTCAACGCCCGAGGCACGAGACCCACGATCGACCGACGTCGAAGCAATGCAACGGACGGTCCGCAGCTCAACCGCGGGAACAGCTCGTCCTGCCCATGCTGGCCGACGGCACGCTCCAGCTGTCGGCCGTGTCGGAATTCGCCCCGCACCTGACGCTCCAGAACGCGCCCGCGCTCCTGGCGGAAGCAACCCACAAGAGCAGAGCCGAGGTGGAGCTGATCCTCGCCCGCCAGTTCCCCAAGCCGGACGTCGCGACGGCTGTGCGCCCACTCACGGCTGCGATCACCGCCGCACCGCTGACCGCGCAAGTCGTTGCGAACATGGCGCAGTCACCGCCACCGGTGGCGGTAGTCCCAATGAATGCAGCTACTTCAACGCTCGCGCTGGAACCACTACCCCTGAGCCATGGGCCACACCAGCTCCCTGCGCCTCACGGACATCCGACCCTCTCGGCTCACGGTTCATGAACCAGGCGCGCTAGTGGCCCTCGCCGTCCCCGCCGCTCTCCATGCGGACGATGGCGCGCTCCGCCTGGTTCGCGCACTCCTGTCCGAGAGGCGTACCGCTCGAACGCCCGAGCGCGCGTGCGATCTCGAACCACTCGCGGCGGACCTTGATGGGTGCTTCGCCCTCGAGCATGGAACCAAGGTTGAGCGCGGCGTTCGCCGCGGCGGCGCGCCCGCCGGGCAGCCCGCTGGAGCGGCCGCGCTCGAGCGCGGCTTCGTAGGCCTTGCGCGCCTCGAAGCCTCGCTCGAGCCCGAGCAGGGCGTGACCAAGATTGACCTGCGCCATCGCCGCCATGGCGTCGAACTCAGCTTGATGCGTGTTGTCGTCGCGATCACGGACCATGGCGAGCGCGTCCTTGAATGCGCGCACCGCCAGTTCGAGCCGGCCGGCCTGACGATGCAGGTGGCCGATCAGCAGCTGTGCGTCGAGTCCGATGCGCATGCCGACATCGGCCCCGCTGTCGCGGCCGACCCGCACGACCTCGGCGAGCCCCTCGAGCGCGTCGTCCATGCGGCCATCGTGCAACTGCTGGAACGCGTGCGCGTAGGTCGCCGCCGCGGCCAGTGCGCGGCCGGTGCCGGTGGTGAGCGTGCGCGTGAACGCGAGCGAATCGCTGGCGAGTTCACGGGCCTCTTCCCAGCGCTCCAGGGTCCCGAGCGAGCGGTGCAGGTTGCACGCCGCCTGCCCCGCGAGTTCACGCAGCACCGGCTCCTCCATGTGCCGACCGACCCGGAAGACGTGGCGCAGATGGGTCACGGCTTCCTCGCGCTCGCCGAGTTCCGCGAGCGTCTGTCCGAGCCGCAGGCGCGCGAGCAGTTCGAACCGGAACACCGCCGAGGCTTCGCACTGGTCCACGATCGTGAGCGCATCGCGATAGTGCCGCGCCCCCTCGGCATGACGGCCCGCTGTGACCGCGCGCTCGCCGAGACCCAGCGCGCCCTGGAGCGCGGCCAGCGCGCCTTCCGGCAGCCCGCTGTCGCGACCGAACTGCGCGGCGCGGCCGTAGTGCCGTTCGGCATCCGGCCCACCCGGCAGTCCCTCCTGCTCGGCCATCGCGGCGAGCGCGAGCGACGCCTTGGCGCACGCCATGCGGCCGAGTGCGGTCCCCGACGGCTCGCCGATGCGCACCACCGATTGGAACAGTTGCCGCGCCCGGGTCGGGTCACCGCGCCGCGCCATCAGATGTCCCAGATTGAACGCCGCGACCGCGGCCGGATCCCAGCCACCCGGGTGTCCGGCACGCAATCCCATCTCGAGCGCGGTCTCCCAACTGGCGACCGCATGGTCGTCCTCGCCGCTCTCGCTCTCGAGCAGGCCGAGATTGAACGCCGCTTGCGTCAGCATGCCGAGCAGCTGTTGGGACTCGCTGTCCCGGCCGAGGTCGAGCGCCTCGCGATAGCGGGCCCGGGCGCGCAACAACTCACCCGCCTCCTGGTCGAGGATGCCGAGTCGTGACAAGACGCCCGCACGGCGGTGGCGGCCGACCGGATCCGGCACGCGGAAGCTGCGCACGACCGCGCGCTCGAAGTGCAGGACGGCTTCATCGCGACGCCCGGCGGCGCGCAGTTTCTCGCCCAGGTGCAACGAGGCTTCGAGCACGATCTGATCCCCGCGTTCGCCGCTCAGGCGCTCGCCGATGTCGAGCGCTTCACGCAACCGCTGCAGGCGGGATTCGGCGTCGCTCTCGGCGAGCGCGTGCTCGAGCGCGTACAGCGCTCGGGTCGCGAGTTGCTCGGGGTCGCCACCAGCACCGCCGCCGAACAACCGCCCGAACCAGGCGCGCACCGCCGCGAACCTGCTCACGACGACGCTCCGCGCCGCGCTCGCAGCCGCGCCACCGCGGTCCGGGCCTGGAGGATCGCATCGGCCTCCGCGCCGTCGTTGATCACGACTTCGTCGGCGAGCGCGGCGAAGCTCTCGTGACTGCGGGCGTTCGCCAGCCGCCGGCGGACTTCTTCCGCGGTCCAGCCGCGGGTCGCGACCAGACGCGCGATCTGCTGCTCGGGCGGCGCCAGCACCGCGAGCACCGCATCGCACTCGCGTTCGAAGCTCCAGTCGAGCAGCAGTGCGGCGTCGATCACCAGCACGCCTTCAAAGTGTTCATGCACCGCCTGTGCGATACCGTCGCGCAGTCGCGCCAGGATGCGCGGGTGCATGATCTGATTGATACGCGCCAGGGCCGCCGGATCGCTGAACACGCGCGCGGCGACGAGCTTCCGGTCGAGCGTGCCGTCGGCCCGGTAGACGTGCGGGCCATACTCGGCGACCAGTGCGGCGCGCACGCCGGGGTCGCGATCGGCGAGCTCGTGGCCGAGCCGGTCCCCATCGAGCACGCGCGCGCCGTCGGCGGCGAGTGCGCGCGCCACGGTGCTCTTACCCGCTCCGGCGGGTCCGACCAGCCCCAGTACGAAGACACCCGGCGCGCTCGCGCGCCGGGGCCGTGCGGCTGCGGCCGGAGTCGTGAATGGCGTGAACCCGTCAGTGCACATCGAACCAGGTGTCCCCCGTGCCCACCGACACGGTCAGGGGCACACTCAGAGGATAGCAGCCTTCCATCTCGCGTTTCACCACCGCCGAGACGGCCGCGGCGTCGCCGCGCGGACATTCGACGAGCAACTCATCATGCACTTGGAGCAAGAGTCGCGCCCCCGGCCGTTTCGACAGTGCACGATGCACGCTCAGCATGGCGAGCTTCACCAGATCGGCGGCGGAACCCTGGATCGGGGTGTTGATGGCGGCGCGTTCGGCGAACGACCGCTCGCCCCCGTTCGAGGACCGCAGCCCGGGCAGGTAGCGCCGCCGGCCGAGCAGCGTCGCGACCCAGCCGCGCTCGCGCGCCTCGACCACCGTGGCGTCCAGGAAGCGGCGCACCCCGGCATAGACCGAGAAGTAACCTTCGATGAACTCCTTGGCGTCCTTGAGTTCGAGACCCATCTGCTGCGCCAGACTGCGCGCGCCCATGCCATAGAGCACCCCGAAGTTCACGGTCTTGGCCCGTGCGCGCAGTGCCGGCGGCACGTCGCCATCGAGCTTGAAGATGCGCCGTGCGGTCGCGGCATGGATGTCCTCGCCGGCGGTGAACGCCTCGAGCAGCGCCGTATCACCGGACAGATGCGCCATGACGCGCAGCTCGATCTGCGAATAGTCCGCGCCCACGAGCACGCAACCAGGCGCGGCCGTGAACGCACGCCGGATGGCACGGCCCTGCGGCGTGCGTATGGGGATGTTCTGCAGGTTGGGGTCGAGCGACGCGAGCCGCCCCGTGGCCGCGCCCGCCTGATCGAAAGTGGTGTGCACGCGTTGGTCGCGGGAGTCCACCGCCTCCGGCAGCGCGTCGACGTAAGTCGACTTGAGCTTCGTGAGCGCGCGCCATTCGAGCAGCAGGCGCGGGAAGTCGTGCTGGGCGGCGAGCCCTTCGAGCACTTCGGAGTCCGTGGACCAGCCGGTCTTGGTCTTCTTGGACGTCGCCAGGCCGAGCTTCTCGAACAGGATGCGGCCCAACTGGGGCGCGCTGCCGAGATTGAGCGTCTCGCCCGCAAGCGCGAACAGCCTGCCCTCGAGTACCGCGATCTCGCTCGCCATGCCCGCGGACATCTCGCGCAGCACACCAACGTCGAGCGCCACACCGGCACGCTCCATGGCGCCCAGGACCTCGATGAGCGGATGCTCGAGCTGCGTGTACAGCTTCCACTGCTCGCGGGCCTCGAGTTGCGCGCGCAGCGCATCCGCCAGCGGCAGCAGCGCCGCGGCCTGCCGGCCGGCGCGCGCGGCGGTCGCGGCGATGGCCAGTGCGCCGGGGCCGTTGCGCGCACGACCGCGGACCGCCGCTGGCTCGATCGGGTCCAGGCCGACACCGAGCACGTCGCTGGCCAGCGCCTCGAGCGAGTGATCCCGCTGGGGATCGCACAGGAACGACCCGAGCCTCACATCGAAGAACGGTACTGCGACGCCGACGTGGCCGGCGGCCAGCTGGTGCAGGGCGGTCTTCCAGTCGTGGGCGACCTTGGGGACGGAGGCATCGGCGAGCACGGCCCCGAACCACGAACGCAGCTGGTCGGCGCTGACGTTCGGCCCGCTGTCGTGCGCGAGCGGCACGTAGCAGTGGTCGCCGCTGCGCGCGGCGAACGCCACGCCCACCAGGGTCGCACGCATGGGCGAATCACCGTGCACCACCGGCAGCACGGCCAGTCCGTGCAATGCCCGGGCGCGCACCGCGTGCACGCGCTCGGTGAGCGCGGCGAGACTCGAACCGTCGTCGGGGCCGGCTTCGGCGCTCTCGGCCATGGCGAACAGATCGCCTTGCGCGGACGGTGCCAGCGACGCCGGCAGTCGTGCTGCGGGCGGGGCGATGGTACCGACGCCGAACCATGCTGGCGGTACGGAGTCGGGATCCGTGCGGTCTGAGCTTCGCTTGTGGGCCGCTGTGGCGGGCACGTCCGCCGGCGCATCGTGCGCCGCCTCGCGCTGCGTATCTGCCAGCGCCTCGCGCTGCTGCGTCGGCAGCGCCTCGCGCTGCGCATCTGACCGCACCTCGCGCTGCTCGGCCGCGCTCCCCCGCCGCTCGGCGGGACGTTGCGGCGCGGGCGCACCCTCGGCGCCATCACCGACGCCAAGGTCATTCGCGACC
>JANMAX010000347.1:0-14316 GCA_031360075.1 bacterium
CGCCCGACCGCGGATGCGATCACCGCCGCATCGTTGACCGCGCAAGTCGTTGCGAACATGGCGCAGTCACCGCCACCGGTGGCGGTACTCCCAATGAATTAAGGCATTTCGGCGCTCGTGATGGAACCACTACCCAAGACGCTTCGTGAAGACGCGATACGCCGCGACATCGCAGCCGCGCGAAGCGCACGCCAGCGCGAACGGTCGCCATGTGCCGCATGCCGTGGTGCGTGCGGTCTCCGAGCGCGATGGTTGCCAGTGCACGTTCAGGGGCCCCGACGGCCGGCGCTGCACGGAACGCATGGAGCTCCAGTTCGGCCACGTGATCCCGTTCGCACGCGGCGGCCAGAGGACCGTCTAGAACGTGCGGCCAGGGACCACTGCATGAGTTCGCAGGGCGATCCGTGAGCGTTCGGGCAGAGCAGCTATTTTCAGTCGTCTGACGTGGTCGCCGCGTCGGCCTCGGCCGAGGGGTCGTCGTGCGGCTCGAGTTCCTTGAGCTTGCGGTACAAGTTGCGCTCGCTGATCCCGAGCAGGCGTGCGGCGTTCTGCCGGTGCCCCTTGCAGTGCTCGAGGACACGGCGGATGTAGCGCAGCTCGACCTGCTCCAGGCTCGGCCACTCGCCTTCGCCCGGCTCGGGCTCGAACGCCTGCGCCATGCGCACTCCCATGGGCAGGTGCTCGGGGCGGACGATGCCGTCGTCGCACAGGATGAGCGCACGCTCGATGACGTTCTCGAGCTCACGCACGTTGCCGGGCCACGCGTAGCGCAACAGCACGTCCATGGCGTCGGGCGACACGCGCGTGCCGCGCTTGGGGGCGACACTCGAGGTGCGCACGAAGTGGTCGACGAGCTTCGCGACGTCCTCGCGCCGCTGGCGCAATGGCGGGATCACCAGCGGCACGACCGACAGGCGGAAGAACAGGTCCTCGCGGAACGACTTCTCCTTGATCATCGATTCGAGCGAGCGGTTCGTGGCCGCGATGACACGGACGTCCACGGTGATGTCGGCATTGCCGCCCAGGCGCCGGAACGTGTGGTCCTGGAGGACGCGCAGCAGGCGTACCTGGAGCGCGGGCGTGAGTTCGCCGATCTCGTCGAGGAAGATCGTGCCGCCGTGCGCCACCTCGAACAGACCGCGCTTCAGCGAGATCGCACCCGTGTACGCACCCTTCTCGTGGCCGAACAGTTCGCTCTGCAGCAGATGCTCATGCAGCGACGCGCAATCGACGACGATGAACGGCTGGCGTGCACGCAGCGACATCCGGTGCACCTCGCGGGCGACAACCTCCTTGCCGACGCCGCTCTCGCCGCGGATGAGCACCGTGGTGTCGGTGGGGGCGACGCGTTCGAGCAGGTGGAACATCTCGCGCATGTCGGAGGTCTCGCCGATGATGGCGGTGCCCGGAGTCATGCGCTGGACGTCACGCGACAGCGCATCATTGCTGCGTTGCAGCGCCTGCTTCTCGAGTGCCTTGGCGAGCACGGCTTCGAGTTCGGTCAGCCGGCACGGTTTGGTGAGGAAGTCGTGCGCGCCCTGCTTCATGGCACGGATGGCCTCCTCGACCGTGCCGTACGCGGTCAGCATGACCACTTCGGTGGCCGGCCAGAGTTCGCGGATCTCGGGCAGCAGGTCGAGTCCGGAGCCATCGGGCATGCGCACGTCGAGCAGCACCAGGTCGAAGCCCTGCCGTCCGAGCGCACGGCGGGCCTCGGTCAGGTTGCCGGCCTGCTCCACCCGATAGCCCGCGCGCGCCAGCTCGCGGCTCGTGAGCGTGCGGAAGGATGCTTCGTCATCGACGAACAGAATGGAACGTTCAGCCAATCTCGCCTCCGTCGCTCCGGACCGGCAGCGTCACTGTGAAACATGCGCCGCGACCGGGCGTGCTCGCCACCCGGATATCGCCGCCGTGATCGGTGACGATGCGCTGCGTGATGGAAAGTCCCAGGCCGGTGCCCTGGCCGACGGGTTTGGTGGTGAAGAATGGGTCCCAGATATGCCCGAGGTGCTCGGCCGCTATGCCCGGCCCGTCGTCTTCGACCTCGTAGACGACATGCTCCGCAGTGGCGCGCGTGCGCACCATGAGGTTGCCACCCGATGGCATCGCCTGCACCGCGTTCAGGCACAGGTTCATGAGCGTGCCGCGCAACGCCCCCTCGCGCCCCCACACCGGCGGCAACCCGTCGGTGAGCTGGGTGTTGACGACGATGCCCTGCTTGCGGGTGGCATAGCGCAGCAACGCCAGGGTGTCGAGTGCAGCACGGTTCAGGTCGATCCACAGCGGTCGGGACGAATGCTGCTGTCCCAACAGCAATAGTTTGTCCGCGGTCTCAGCGCAGCGCCGCGTGCCCTGTTCCAGGGCCTGCAGCACCTCGCGTGCCTCTTCGGCTTCGGCGGCGGGGAGCGTCACCCGTTCGACCATCCGCTGGAGGATCTCGACACCGGCGAGCACCGAGGCCAGCGGGTTGTTGAGTTCGTGTGCCACGCCGGCGGCGAGCAGGCCAAGCGAGGCGAGCCGTTCGCTGTGCGCCAACTGGGCCTCGAGCTGCGAACGGTCGGTGATGTCCCGCCACACCTCGACCACGAGGCTGACCTCACCGCTGTCATCGAGTACCGGGTTGAGCGTGGCTTCCCAGCGGCGGCGCTGGCCGCTCGCGTCGGGGAGGATCTGCAGCACCCGGCGGGGTTGTTTGGTGAGCGCGATCTCACAGGCCACACACGGCAGGTCGGCGGCGGACTGGCCCGGGATGCAGTGTCCCGTGCGCGGGCACGGGCGTCCCGGGACGGCCGCGCCCGAAATGCCGAACGCGTCCGAGAAGCGCCGGTTCGCAGCCACCACATAGCCGCGGTGGTCGAGCACCACCACGGCATCGGACAATGCCTCGATGAGCCGTGGCAGGACGTCCTGCAGCGGGCCGAGCCCGGCCCCCGAGGGGCCCGATCCGGCGCTGATGCGGGCGCTGCTCGTTGGCGGGTCGGTCTGGCTCAAGCGCGCACCGCCACGCGGGCATCGACCGCCGTGCAGCCGCGGCCGAGCGGCAGGACCTTGAGCGGATTCAAGTCGAGTTCGGCGATCTCGGGCAGTTCGCCCACCAACTGCGACAACCGCAGGATGCACTGTTCGAGTGCCGCGGTGTCGCATGCCGGGGCGCCACGCCAGCCGTCGAGCAGCTTGGAGCCGCGCACCGCGCGCACCATCTCGGCGACGTCGCGGTCGGTGACCGGAGTGACCCGGAACGTGACGTCACGCAACAGTTCCACATACACACCGCCGAGCCCGAACATGAGCACGGGACCGAAAGACGGATCGTGCGTCATGCCGACGATGGCTTCGACGCCCTCGCTCACCATGGGCTGCAGCGTGACGCCGTCCATGTGCGCAAGCAGTCCGCGCTCCTCGAGGCGGCGCTCGATGTCGGTGTAAGCGCGTTTCACGGACAGCGCGTCCTCGAGGTCGAGCACGACGCCACCGACCTCGGTCTTGTGCGTCAGCGTGCTCGAGGCGAGCTTCACGGCCACGGGGAAGCCGAGCTTCGTGGCCGCCGCGGCGGCTTCTTCGGCGCTGCGTGCGGAGGACGTGGGCACCACGGGCAGTCCCGCCGCCAGCAGCAGTGCGCGGGTTTCCCCGGGGCTGAGCCAGGCGTTCTCGGTGGGCGTGGCGCGGCCGCGGGCCGTGGTGATGATGGCGCGGGCGGCGGGGATGTCCATGTCGTCGAAGCGGACTTCGACCCCTTCGGGCTGCTCCCGCCAGCGCGCGTAACGCACCGTGCGTGCGAGTGCGATGGCTGCGGATTCGGGAAACGGGTACGACGGGATGTGCCCTTCCTGCAGCGAGCGCAGGCCCGCCGGCACCCCGTGGGTGCCCATGAAGCACGACACGATCGGCTTCGGGGCCTCGCCGCGCGCGGCAAGTTCGCGGCACGCGGCCTGCGCGCCACCCACGATGGCCATGGCGACCTCGAGCGGCGTCGTGACGATGGGCGGCACGTAGATCGCGAGTACGGCATCGACGTTGGGGTCGGCCATGATCAGCCGCACCGCGCGTTCGAACGACGCGGGCGTGGCGGAGGCGATCATGTCGACGGGATTCTTCACACTGGCTTCGGCCGGCAGGAACGACCTCAGCTCGGCGACCGTGGCGTCGGACAGCGACGGCAGTTCGAGCCCGTGGCTCTCGCACGCATCGCTCGCCATGATGGCCGGGCCGCCAGCGTTGGTGACGATGCCGATGCGGCTCCCACGAGGCAGCGGCTGGTTCGCCAGTACCATCGCGACGTCGAACATCTCCTCGATGGTGTCGGTGCGGATGACGCCGGACTGATGGCACAGGGCATCGACGGCGTTGTCGGCGCCAGCGAGCGAACCGGTGTGACTCGAAGCGGCGCGCGCACCCGAGCGCGTACGGCCGCTCTTGACCGCGATGATCGGCTTCTTGCGCGCCACACGGCGCGCGATCTGCGTGAAGCGCCGCGGGTTGCCGAACGATTCCAGGTAGAGCAGTACGACGCGCGTCGTGGGGTCCTTCTCCCAGAACTCGAGCAGGTCATTGCCCGAGACATCCGCCTTGTTGCCGACGCTCACGAACTGCGAGATGCCCAGACCCAGCGCGGTCGCGAGTTCCAGGATGGCGAGGCCGAGTGCGCCGCTTTGCGACGAGAACGCGATCGGACCGGGCGGCGGCCATGCGGGCGCGAACGTCGCGTCCAGCTGGATGCCGCGCTCGGTGTTGAGTACGCCCAGGCAGTTGGGACCGACCATGCGCATGCCGTAGTGGCGTGCGCGATCGCGCACCGTGCGTTCCAGCTCGGCACCCTCGGGCCCGGTCTCCTTGAAGCCGGCTGTGATGATGACGACGCCCTTGACGCCCTTCTGTCCGCACTCCTCGACGGCGGCGAGCACATGCTGGGCCGGCACCGCGATCAGCGCGAGGTCGACTTCGCCGGGAATGTCACCGACGCTCGGCCACGCCATCACCGACTGCACCACGGGTGCGGATGGATTGACCGGATAGACCGGTCCTGCGAAGCCGTGCTCCAGGAGGTTCTTGAAGATGGCGGCGCCGATCGAGCCCGGCCGGCGCGAGGCGCCGATGACCGCGACCGAGCGCGGACGGAAAATGGCTTCGAGCCCGGTCGGTTGCGGACGATCGAGACCAGGGCGAGGCAGGGCGCGACCCGGGGTCGCGTTCGGACTGCTCGTGCTGGGTGAGGCGGCACACATGGGGAGGCCTCCTCGTGCTCCGCGGATGCGCGGAGGATGCGCGGTCCCGAGTTGGATCGTGGGCCACGATGGAGTTCAGGGTGCCACAGTGGCAGTGGTGTGTCACTCACTGGATCAAGTGGTCGGCCGAACATTGCCAACGGCCATGATTCAAGCAGGCCACTCTGGACATAATGCTGACCAGCGGCGCCGCGCGAGCCGTCCTGTCAGTCCCGGAGCGCGTGATCACGAGTCGTTAGGATCAGTTGCGTGGGGCACCGCGGAATGCGCGCCCGAAGACCCAGACCAGGAGCCCGACTCCCACCAGTGCGGCCAACGGCGCCAGCACGGCCATGGCCGAGAGTCCGATGGAGAGCGTGTCCTCGACCACCGACAACAACGGATTCGCGCTGCCGAGCGTCAGCATGCTGCTGCCGAGCCGGACCTTCGCCTTCGCGACATGCACACCCATGGCCCCGGTGCCCAGGATGAGCGCGGCGGCGACCGCGATGGCCGGGTGGAGGCCGACGAAAGTGCACCACGCCGCGGCAGCCGCCGCGAGCGGACGCAGGACCGTGGCGACCACATCGAGCGCGTGGTCGAGCGCGGGCACTTTGTCGGCGACGAGTTCGATGGCCGTGGCCCAAACCAAGCTGATGAGCGCGGGCGTGCTCGCGATCCACTCGCCGGCGGGGGCGACGTGCAGGAACCCGAACCGGACGCCGAGCCCGAGTGCGAGCAGCGGCAGGAACGCGCGCAGGCCGCACGCGGCCGCGATCGCGGTGCCTGCCGCTGCCGCGAACACCAGGTCGCGCACGGTGATCCCGTCGAGGCTCACGCGGGCGGCTTTGCGGCTTCGCGCATGACGCGCAGGTAGTCCTCGATGGCCAGCGTGATGCCGACGTCGCGTTTCTCACGCTCCGACAGGAACCACTTGTGTTCGAGCACCTGGCAATAGCGCTCGGCCAGTACCGCATCATCGCCGGCGCCGAGCGTGGCGAGCTGCTTGACCGTCGGCTCGAAGCGCTCGCGCTGCCAGCGGTAGGCCGCCCCCGACAGCGAGACGCTGCGGTCGGCCGCGCGCGCCAGTTCGGCGCGCAGTTCGCGCACCTCGTTCAGCATCTGCTTCGCTTGGTGTTCCTCCACTGACAATCCGGTGAGCGTATGAAGCCGATGCCGGTGGTAGTCACCGTCGGTCACGATGGTGCGCAGCCGCAGGCGGGAGCCGCCGGGATCCGCGAGCAATTCGACCTCGCCGACCGAGAACCCCAGCGCGTTCAGCGCGCGGATGCGTTCCTGCACGCGCCACTCCTCGCCGGCCGCCACGACTTCCTCGCGCGTCACCTCGTGCCACAGCCGCTCGTAGCGCTCGCGGATCATGCGGCCGGTGTTCCATGGGTCCAGCGGATGCGGTGGCTCACCGCTCGCCACCAGGTCAGCCATCTCGCCGGCGAAGTTCTCCTCGAGGATCAGCAGGTCCTGTTCGCGCTGCCCCGGGGAGAGCGTGTCGTGGATCTCGCTGGTCTCGGCGTCCACCAGGTAGGCCGACAGTTCGCCGGCGTCGCGGCGGAACAGCGTGTTCGAGAGCGAGCAGTCGCCCCAGTAGAGGCCGGCCAGATGCAGCCGCACGAACAGTCCGGCCATCGCATCGAGCAAGCGGTCGCGGTAGCGCTCGAGTCCGCGGGCGCGGAACAGCGTGCGGTAGGGGAGCGAGCCCTCGAGGAACTCAGTCACCAGCATGCCGGCGCGCGCATCGCCGGACTCGCTCACGACCAGCCAGCCGCCGGGGCGCACGCACGGCAGCCGCCGGTCCTCGGCTTGCGTGAGTGTCGTGTACTCCTTCTCGGCGGCGTGCACCGACGTGCGCTTGATGGCCCACGCGCGAGCGCCGTACCCCACGAACTGCACTTCATGCCGCGACACGCCGCGCTCGAGGTCGAGCACGCGCGGGCAGTGCTCGCGCCACTGCTCGAGCGGCACGGCCCACGGCAGGTCCAGCAGGTCGGGAGCGTCGGGGCGCAGATGCGCTTCGAGGATCGCTGAGGGCATCGGAAGTGCCGCTTTCTCGGGACGTGTGGCCGGGGCTTCAGGCCGGGACATGGGGTTGCGTGCCGGCACGGTGGTCCCGCCGTGGCAGGCCACCGTGCCGGGCCGCTGCGGTGGGCTCCCCGGCCAGGGTCGGTCACCCGTGGAGTGGCGGCACGTCAACAGTAGGCTATAAAGTACGAGGTCCGTCCGGGTGAGCACCAGCAAGGTGCCGTGCGGACGGGCCGTCACGGGGGGGCCCCCCGATGAGCGCGCAGTCTAGACCCAACTGCCTGGAGCCGCCGCCCTGCCGATGCCCGTGTCCACATGGGTCGAAGTCGACCTCGACCGTTTCGCCGCCAACCTGCAGGCCATCCGCCGGCATGCCGGGCCGGGCCGCGAGGTGTTGCTGGTCGCCAAGGCCGACGCGTACGGCCATGGCGCCGCCGACATGGCGGCCGCCGCCGAGCGCGAGGGCGTCACCCAACTGGGCGTCGCGACGCTGCTCGAAGGCATGCAGTTGCGCCGCGCGGGCAGCAAGCTGCCGATCATGGCCATGTCGCCGTTGCTCGCGGGCGAGATCCCGGAAGCGGTCGAGCACGCCATCGATCCCACCGTCTGCGACCTGGACTTCTGCCGTGCGCTGTCGGATGAGGCCACGCAGTACGGCAAGCCCGTGCGCTTCCATGTCGAGATCGACACCGGCATGGGGCGCACCGGCGTGCACCTGCGTGAAGCCGAGACGTTCATCGCCGAAGCGTGCGCACTGCCAGGTCTGCGCCTGGCGAGCGTGTACACGCACTTCCCGGACGCTGACGGCGCCGACCTGTCGTATGCGCGGGACCAGACTCGGCAGTTCGCCGCACTGATCACCCGGCTCGAGGGACTGGGACTCAAGCCGCCGCGCGTGCATGCCTCGAACAGCGCCGGCACGGTGAACCTTCCCGAAGCGAGCTTCGACTGGGTGCGGGTCGGGCTGATCGCGTATGGCCTGCACCCGTCACGCGACGAAGCGCAGCTGCCACTGCAGCCGGTGATGAGCTTCCGCAGCCGTCTGGTGCAGGTGCGCGACCTGCCGGCGGGCGCGAACGTCAGCTATGGCCGTACGTGCACGACGGCGCGGCCGACGCGCATGGGCGTCGTGCCCGTGGGCTACGGGCATGGCTACTCGTGGCTGTTGTCGGGCCGCGGTCACATGCTGGTGGGCGGTCGGCGCGTGCCGATCCTCGGGCGCGTCACCATGGATCTCACGATGGTCGACGTCACCGACGTGCCCGGCGTGGCGGTGGGCGACGAGGTGGTGTTGTTCGGCGAGCAGCTCGGCGCGACGCTGCCGATCGAGGACATCGCGACCGGCAGCGAGACGCTGCCCTACGAGATCCTGTGCACGATCGGCAAACGCGTGACGCGTCTGTACGTGCGGCACGACCAGCCGGTGCGCGTCTCGACGCTCATCGGCGAGCGCGCCGACTGGTCGCCCGCCGTGACCGACTACCTGCGGCAGCGCGATGCTGCCGAAACGCGGGGACACTGACGTGCGCGTGTTCCTGATCGTGCTGGACGGAGTCGGGATCGGTGAGCTTCCCGATGCGTCGGACTATGGCGACCAGGGTGCCAACACGCTGCTGCACGTGGCCGAGTTCGCGGGCCGCCTGCAGCTGCCCGTCATGGAGTTGCTCGGGCTCGGCAGCCTGCTGCCGCTGCCGGGCGTGCGGCCGCTGCTGACGGCCAAGGGCGCGCGCGCGCGGCTGGCCGAGAAGAGTGCGGGCAAGGACAGCACGACCGGGCACTGGGAGATGATGGGGCTGGTGCTGGACCAGGCGTTCCCGACCTATCCGAACGGCTTCCCGCGCGGACTGCTCGAGCGCTGGAGCGAGCGCGTCGAACGCGGCTGGATCGGCAATGTCGCGGCCTCCGGCACGGAGATCATCGCGCGTCTGGGCGCGCAGCATCAGGAGACCGGCCGTTTCATCGTGTACACTTCGGCCGATTCCGTGTTCCAGGTGGCGGCGCACGAGACCACCGTGCCGCTCGAGAAGCTCTACGACGCCTGCCGTGTCGCGCGTGAGATGTTGCAGGGCGAGCACGCCGTCGGACGGGTCATCGCGCGGCCATTCGAAGGCGTGCCCGGCAGTTACCGGCGCACCAGCCGGCGCCGTGACTTCTCGCTGCCGCCGCATGAGACGAGCGTGATGGACGCCATGGTCCGCAGCGGGCAGCGCGTGGTCACCGTGGGCAAGGTCGACGACCTGTTCGCGGGTCATGGTGTCTCGGACGCCATCCATACGAAGGACAACTCGGAAGGCGAGGAAGTGCTCATGGACCTGCTCAAGCGCCCCGGTGAGGGTCTCGTGTTCGCCAACCTGATCGACTTCGACACGCAGTACGGGCATCGCAACGATCCCGCGGGGTTCGCCCGTGCGCTCGAGAAGTTCGATGTCTCGCTCGGCCAGATGCTCGGCCGATTGCGCGGTGACGAGATGATCTGGGTGACCGCCGACCACGGCAATGACCCGACCACGCCGGGCACCGACCACACGCGCGAGTACACTCCGCTACTGGTGGCCGGGCCGCGCGTGAAGGCCGCCGTCGACCTGGGCACGCGTTCGAGCTTCGCCGATCTGGGTGCGACGCTCGCGGACATGTTCTCGGTGACGATGCCACGCGCGGGCACGAGCTTCCTCGCGGATATCCGCGCGTGAGCGCCGCGCTCCGGACACCACGCCCCGCGACCGCCGGCGCCAAGCCCGTCGGCCGGCCTGCCCGCGGCTCCGAGCGCTCGCGCCGCAAGCCCCGTGCCTCCACGAGCGCCCCGCTGGCGCCCGCGGTCGCGCAGTCGCTCATGACCGCGGCCGTGCAGGCGCGCGCGCACAGTCACTCGCCGTACTCGCGCTTTGCGGTCGGGGCCGCCCTGCTGACGGCGTCCGGCACCATCCACCATGGCTGCAACGTCGAGAATGCATCGTATGGACTGACGTGCTGTGCCGAGCGCACCGCCGTGTTCAAGGCCGTGAGCGAGGGCGAGTCCGACTTCGTGGCCATCGCGGTGACCGCGCGCGAGGGGCAGGGCGCGCCGCCGTGCGGCGCCTGCCGGCAGGTGCTGGCGGAGTTCGCGCCCGACCTGCTCGTGTACTGGCGCGACGCCCGCGGCCGCATCCTGCACAAGTCCCTGTCGGCGCTGCTGCCCGACCAGTTCAAGTTCGTGAAAGCCGCAAGGGGACGCCGGTGAGCGCGGAACGCGAGCAATTGGTGGAACTCATCACGCGCCAGGTGCTGGCGGCGCTGAAGCAGCCGGCCCCGGCAGGCGGCGTGTTCGCCACGGCGCGGCCCGATGCCGCCGGGCATGGCGCGCCGCTGCCCGTGGGCGCGGTGGTGCACGACCACACCACGTGCGAGCGCTGCCGCAACTGGGGTGTCACCGGCGTCCGCGGCCCCGACGAGACCCGCATCCTGGCGGAGGCCGGCGCGTCGCGTGTCGTGGCGACCATGGGCTATTGCCCGGCGTCCGACGGGCTCGCGAGCCTCATCGATCACACGCTCCTGAAGCCCGACGCGACGCGCGAGGAGGTCGAGCAGTTGTGCCGCGAGGCCGCACAGTTCTGCTTTGCGAGCGTGTGCGTGAATCCCAACTGGGTCGCGCTGTGCCGCGAGCTGCTGCGCAACAGTGGCGTGAAGGTGTGCACCGTGATCGGCTTTCCGCTCGGCGCGCACCTGCCCGACATCAAGGCGTACGAGACCAAGCGCGCCATTGAACAGGGCGCCGAGGAAGTCGACATGGTACTGAACATCGGAGCCTTGAAGTCTCGCGACTACGCGCTCGTCGAGCAGGATATCCACGGCGTGGTCAACGCGGCCGCAGGCCGCGCCCTGGTCAAAGTCATTCTCGAGACGTCGCTGCTGTCGCGGGACGAGAAGGTCATGGGCTGCACGCTGTCGAAGGCCGCCGGGGCCGACTTCGTCAAGACCAGCACGGGATTCGCCGGCGGTGGCGCCACCGTGGTGGATGTGCAGCTCATGCGCGAGACCGTGGGGCCCGAGATGGGCGTCAAGGCCTCGGGCGGCGTGCGCACGCGGGATGACGCCGAGAAAATGGTGGCCGCGGGCGCGACCCGCCTCGGAGCTTCCGCGGGCGTCAAGATCGTGCGCGGCGAGGCGGCTGGTGAAGGCAAGTATTGATGCTCGATCCGCGCGACTTCCTGCGTCATAAACGCGACGGTCGCGCGCACGAACCCGAAGCACTGCGCGCATTCGTCGCGGCGTGCGCCAGCGGTGAGATTCCGCGCTACCAGGCGAGTGCCTGGCTCATGGCGGCGTTCCTCCAGGGTCTCGACACCCGTGAGACCGACGCGCTGACGCAGGCGTTCCTGCATTCCGGGCGCGTCTTCGACTGGACGCGGATCGGGGTCGCGGCTGACAAGCACTCCACGGGCGGCGTCGGCGACAAGATCTCGTTGGTCCTGGCGCCACTGGTGGCTGCCTGCGGCGTGCCCGTGCCGATGGTATCGGGGCGAGGTCTGGGGCACACGGGCGGCACGCTCGACAAGCTGGAGAGCATCCCCGGCTTCCGCACACGCCTGGAACCCGTGCAGATGGCCGAGCAGTTGCAGCGCCTGAACGTCTTCATGGTCGGGCAGGGGCCCGACCTGGCGCCGGCCGACGGCCTGTTCTATTCGCTGCGCGACGTCACTTCGACTGTCGAGTTCGAGCCGTTCATCGTCTCGAGCATCGTCTCCAAGAAGATCGCCGAGGGCGCGCGCGCGCTGGTTTACGACGTCAAGGTCGGCAGTGGCGCGTTCATGAAGACGCGCGATTCCGCGCGTTCGCTGGCCACCCGGCTGGTGGCAACCACGAAGGCCATGGGCGCGGCGGCTTCGGCGTGCATCACCGACATGAGCTGGCCGATCGGCGCCGCAGTCGGAAATGCGCTCGAGGTGGTGGAGTCATGGGAGGTGCTGACCTGCGAAAGGCGGGCGAGCACTCGCGCACTGACGCTCGCGCTGTCGGCCGAGATGGTGCATCTGGCAGGCGCGGCGGCGACGCCCGCCGATGCGCTGGCGACGGTCAGGCGCGCGCTCGACGACGGCTCCGCGGCCGAGAAGTTCCTGGCGCTGGTGCGCGCGCAGGGCGGAGACCCGTCGCGACTCGAGAAGGGCGAACCCCTGCATGCGGCGCCCGTGACGATCGACATCGGAGCACCGCGTGCCGGATATCTGGCGGCCTGCGACTGCTTCGCGCTGGGCGAGCTGGTGGTGGCCATGGGCGGCGGCCGGCTGAAGGCCGAGGACGCGGTCGACCCGCGCGTCGGGCTGCTCATGCTCCGCGAGCGCGGCGCGGCCGTGGAGCAGGGCGAGGTGTTCGCACGCCTGCACCTGGCGAGCGACGACGCCGGGCTCGTGCAGCGCGCGCTCCGCTGCTTCACGATCGCCGATGCACCGCCGGCCCCCCTGCCGGACGACCTCGTGCTGGAGCGCATCGGGGATTGAGGCTCACTCGAACACCGGGAGCGCGTGAACTGCGACCTGCGCACATGAAACTTCGGATCGGGTGGGCTGTCCTGCTGGCGCTCTGTGGCGCGGGCGCCGCGGTCGCCCGCAGCGAGCCATTCGATCCCGTGGGGACGTGGCAGGGCACGGCATGGCTCGCGGGCGCGCCACTCGAACTACGCGTGCGCTTCTTCCGCGCGGGCATCGAGCTGCACGCCACGCTCAGCAGCCACGATCTGTTGCTGCTGGAACAGCCACTGGACAGCGTGCAATGTCGCGAGCGGCAAGTCCGATTCTCGACGGCCGACGAGCATCCATTGCGCTTCGCCGGTGCGTGGGGCGGCGACTCACTCCGCGGCACCGCCGTGGTGCCCGTGGTGCCGGGAGTCACCGTGCCGGCGCAGGCGGGTCCGACGCTGTCGTGGGCGCTCGGGCGCGCGTCCGAGCCGGCTGGCGGGCCCTATGCGATGCGTGAGGTGCGCATCGCGAGCGGCACGGTGCGCTTGGCCGGCACCCTGTATGTCCCGCAGTCCCCGCCCGGGGCACATGCCGGCATCGTGCTGCTGCAGGGTTCGTCGTCCAATCGGCGCGCCGAAGCGCGCTTCCATGCCGACCTGTTCGCGCGTTCGGGCCTCAAGGTGCTTGTGTTCGACAAGCGCGGGAATGGCGAGTCGACCGGCGACTACACGACCGCCACGTACGATTCACTGGCGGCGGATGCTGCCGCGGCCGTTGCGTTCCTGCGCCGGCAGCCCGGTGTCGACGCACCGCGGGTCGGGTTATGGGGCCTGAGCCAGGGGGCATTCATCGCGCCGCTCGTGGCGGCACGCGTGCCGGACCTGGGATTCATCGTCGCGGTCTCGGCGCCCGGTGTGCCCATAGGAGTGGCGGCGGCCTACCAGGACAGCATGCGGCTGACCACGGCGGGATTCGACGCGGCCGACGTGCATCGCGCCGTGTCGCTGGACTGGCGGCTGTTCCACTGGCTGCGCAAAGGCGAGGAGCGGGCCGAGCTCGGAGCCTTGCTCTCGGAAGCCAGCACCACGTCCTGGCGGCGCGCCAGTTCGCTGCCCGCGCGGCTGCCCTCGGCGCAGATCCTGGACAGCTGGTACTGGCGCGGGCGCACGCTCGATCCGATACCCGGCTGGCAGGCCGTCAAGATGCCAGTGCTCCTGCTCTACGGGGCGGCCGATGAGCTGGTGCCAGCCAAGGCCAGTGCCCGCGCGATCGAGCATGCGCTGCGCCGCGGCGGCAATCATGACGTCACCCTGAACGTCTTCCCGGCGGCCAACCATGTGCTGCGCACGCTGCCGCAACGTGCGGGCGGCAAGTGGGATTGGCCGCGAGCCGCGCCCGGCTATCTGGAGCTGGTCACCAGGTGGGTCGCTGAACACACGCGCTAGTGTCTCGTCCCAGAAGTCCTGTGCATGAATCGGCGAGCAATCGTGGCAGCTGGCAAGGCGCGACGACGAAGTCGTATCCGGGAGATACGTCGAGGAGGAGCAACGCAGCCAGCGGTCACGAGGGCCGTCGAGGCATGTACCGGACTTCGGGGACGAGACACTCGCTACTGCAGCGGCCGCTTGAACGTCACGTCCCAGGGCGAC
>JANMAX010000371.1:0-2384 GCA_031360075.1 bacterium
GCGGCGGTCCAGGTGATCCGCCCCGAGAGCAGTTCGCGACGCACGAGTTCGGCGGCGTTCCGGTCGGGCAGCAGGATGTGGCGCAAGTGCTGCTTGTACTTGTAGGCCGCGTACATGTCGCGCACTTCGGCGTCGGTCACCACCACCGAGTCCGCGACGAGACGCGCGTACACCGCCGCGGTGAGCGCGCGCGAGCGCTCTTCACGCAGCGCGATGCGGTCCTCGAATCGCTGCGGGCGGTTCTGGGCCAGCGCGGTCATGCCGAGGATGTCGCGATTGCGCAGCGTCGTGAGGAACGCGTGACGCCCGACGCTGTCCTGCGACGGACGGAACTCGGGATACGACGAGAAGTACTCCCGGATGTAGTCCTTGGTCGTGGTGACGCGGTCGCCGACGCGCATGATCACCACCGAGTCCGCAAGGTACTGGCCGGTGTCCGGCTCGCCGTTGATCCAGCCGCGCAGCTTGGGACTGTGGAAGTTCTGCGGCGTGAGCTTCGCGGGCGCGGCGGCGCTGGCGGGGGCTGCAAGTGCCAGCAGGCCGCACAGGCAGAACAGGGGGACGCGGGACAGCAGGCGCTTCATGAAGGCCTCGGTCATGGTTTGGCGACCGCGCGCGGTCGAATCGGGGTGCATGGGAGTCGGTGTGCGGCCAGCCACGGTATTCAGCCTATGAGCGTAGGAGTGCGCCGTGCGAGGGTCAAGACTCGCCGGTGGTGCGGGGCTCACGCCGCGATAATTGACCGAGCTATGACCGGCGACGTGCGGGATTCGGGCCGATTGGCCCAGCCCGTCAGTTGGTCTTGGCAACCCGCCGTTCGGCAAACCCCAGCACGATGCGCGTGACTTCCTGCTGGCGCAGGGGATTGTGCTCCTGCGCGCTCCAGCGCGACTCGATGTAGAGCTTCTTCGTCGCGCGCCGCGCGATGAAGGCTTCGGCCGGTGCGACTGCCGCCGCACTCGGCTCGCCGGTTCCCAGCACGAGCACGGGCACCGCGATGCGCGTGGCCGCCCCCATGGGCGAACGTGCGCGCCAAGCCGCACTGTCGGTTCCGGCCTGCGCCACGAATGCGCGGCGCTCGGCCTCGGGCTTGGCGCGGTATGCGGCCCACATGTCGTATTCGGCATCCTGGGCGATCACGCCCTGCATGCCGGCGTGATCGGCGCTGGCGAGCAGTGCCGCGTTGGCGCCCTCGCGCTGGCCCCAGATGACGATGCGCGCCGGGTCGATGCCGGGTTCGCGGGCGAGTCGCGCGAGCGCCGAGCGCACCGCGGCCACGCTGGCGGGGCCCGAGGCATCGGCCTTGCCATCCGAACGGCCCGAGCCCGGCAGGCTCACGATGGCGATGGCGAAGCCCCGTGTGGTCAGGAGCGAGCCCCAGCGCATGAGCGTGCGCGCCGCGGTGCCGGCGGGCGGCACCAGCAGGATCGCGGGCGCCGGCTGCAGTTCGGCGGCGACGGGCAGGATGATCATGTCGGTGTGCCGCCCCGCGCTCTCGAGCATGATCGCCGGGCGGGCGTCGGCGAGCGCGCTGCCCGTCACGCTGACATGCGACTCGAGCGTGTAGCTCCGCTTGGCCGCATCGTGCGCGCTGAAGCGGAAGTCCAGCGTGCCGCGCTCGAAGTCCGCGGGGCCGCCATAGGCGATCGCGGACTCCTCGCCCGCGCTCAGCGGCGGCAGCATCTGCACGAGCGCGTTCAGTGCCCTGGTGCCGGTGCGCGGGCGGTCCGTGAGGTCGGGGTCGTCGTTCCGGTAGGTGTAGGACAGGCTGTCGGGGTACAGGCCGAACTTGCCGCCCGGGTTGCCGACGCGGAGCTCGGCGTGCCACATGCCGGTGGAGTCGGCGCGCAACGTGTCCGGGACGACCGCGAACGTCGGGGTCGCCGCCTCGGCACGGGTGCTGAGCGCGGCGCACAGCAGGATGGCGGACCACGGTGCGGACGAGCGCATGCGCACGGAGCTCCTCGGGAAGGCTGCGGGGACCGCTCTCATGTTACGGGTGCGCTCGCGCCCGCGGCAAGACAAGGGCACGCAAGGCTTTTTCATTGCGCACCACACGCGCCTTGAGCTTCAGCGAATCGAGCAAGTCGCGCACCTGGCGCTCGCTCTCGACCTCGTACCACGAGCGTTCCACCTGCGCGCGCACCTGCTCGAACGGCTGTGTCGAGCGCGGTTCCAGCGCCATCACCTTGTAGAGCCGCCAGCCGGCATCGCCCTTCCGGGGCCCCGACACGCCGCCAGCACCGGTGCGCAGCGCCTCGGCATAGAGCGCGCTGTCGGAGGCGGCGGTGACTTCGAGCGTGTAGTGGACCCCGCCGCGCTGGGCGCGGAACGCCAGGCTCTCGGCCTCGCCGGGTACGGCGAACAGCCGCGCCAGACTGTCG
>JANMAX010000005.1:0-10158 GCA_031360075.1 bacterium
CAGGCAGGCTCCGAGGTGTCAGCGCTGCTGGGCCGCATGCCGAGCGCCGTGGGTTACCAGCCCACGCTCGCCACCGAGATGGGCGCGCTCCAGGAGCGCATCACTACCACGAAGAAGGGTTCGATCACCTCGGTGCAGGCCATCTACGTGCCTGCGGACGACTTGACCGATCCGGCGCCGGCGACGGCGTTCTCGCACCTGGACGCCACCACGGTGCTCGAGCGTTCCATCGCCGAACTGGGTATCTACCCGGCCGTCGATCCGCTGGCGTCCACGAGCCGCATCCTCGATCCGGCCATCGTCGGCGAGCAGCACTACAAGGTGGCGCGCGACGTGCAGCGCATCCTGCAGCGCTACAAGGACCTCCAGGACATCATCGCGATCCTCGGCATGGATGAGCTGTCGGAAGACGACAAGGTCACGGTCGCGCGTGCGCGCCGTATCCAGCGCTTCCTGTCGCAGCCGTTCTTCGTGGCCGAGGCGTTCACCGGCACGCCGGGCAAGTACGTGAAGCTCGAGGACACGGTCAAGAGCTTCGGACGCATCGTCTCGGGCGAGTTCGATGACTTGCCGGAGCAGGCGTTCTACATGCGCGGTGGCATCGAGGAAGTGCTTGCCGCGGCCGAGAAGATGAAGGCGGGGGTCTAACTCGTGGCCGCCCTGTTCAAGCTCAGCATCCTGACGCCGGAGAAGGCGGTGTACGAGGGCGACGTGCAGTACGTCGAGGCCCCCGGCACCGAGGGTTACTTCGGAGTGCTGGCGCACCACGCGGCCATGGTGACTGCGCTGGCCAGCGGCACGCTCACGGTGCGCGCTGCGAGCGGCGTGGAAGAGAAGTGGCAGGTGGCGGGAGGATTCTTCGAAGTCTCGAACAACGCGGCCACCGTGCTGGCCGATGCCGTGACAGTGGCCCAGGTCACGGAGGGTGCGAAGCGCTGACGCACGTTCGACTGCCGTGACGGACCGCGGCAGCGCAGCACCGGTGCCACGCCCACGCAGGCGCGGCCACCGGACAGGAACCGCGCGGCCGGAGGCCGCGAAGGCTCCAGCATCACGCGCGGCGGGGGTCGACTCAGGCCCTGGCCAGCGCGACGAGCCGCCCGGAGGCAGGATGCCACCGGGCGGTTTCGGCATAGCGGGGAGACCATGACCACGTGTGGTTCCCAGCGCAGACACAGGAATCTTCCAGGGGGATGCATCTATCGCGGTATTCCACTCACCTGTTCCATTGAATGGCAATGGCGAGCACGAAGCACAGGACCACTTCTCACGCGAGGCGGCTCAACTGAACCCGGCCCCCACAAAACCCGCCACCAGCGCCGCGGATCCCATCCTGATGCTCGCCGGTGCCCGGCGCGCCGTGCGGCTTGCTTCGAGCCTCGCCGAGTTCGCCACCCAGTGGGCCGAGTCGGCGCACGCCGGTCTGGACGCCGCGCGTGACGCCCGGGACGCGGCCGTGCTGGCCGAGTGCATGGTCGCCCACGCCGGTCCGGCCACGAGCGAGGACTCGGTCCGCTTGCTCGCCGCCGATGCCTGGGAGGCCGTGCACCGTGCTCTTGACGCCACGCGGCGCGTCACGCGGGCCGTGTCCGCGACCTACCACTGACCTCCCGGAGCGCCGGCCGCCCGCGCCCACGCCGGGCAAGCCGGGCAGCCCGGCCCGATGGGCTCAGCGGACCGCAGCCCACGGACCCCGCGGCGACTGGATGCAGGAGCCACCGAACCCCGCCACGTTCCAGCTCCACCGCGGAAAGATTCCATGCGAGCATCCGCCGCGCCTTTGTGTAAGCTCCCCCGCGTCGACCGATGCCCGGCTCCCCCGGCCCCAATACGTCGTCGCGCCTGACCGCGACATTCGGCGAGGTCTGTGATGTCCGCGACCAGAGTCCTGGAGTCTGCTCCCGTCCACGCCGCGCCCCGGGTGCTCGCAAGCACCTGTCCGTTGTGCAGTGGTGGGCAGAGCGAGCTGCACCAGCGCATCGAAGTCACGCGAGGTCCGGCTGCGGGCGTCTATGAGTTGTGCCGCTGTCTGGCGTGCGACCTGATCCACGTCCAGCCGCGTCTCAGCGACGCGCTTCTCGCTCAGCTCTACGACGAGGATTTCTACTTTTCGACCGGTTGGGCGCTCGAGCACGCCTCCCAGATGGTCCTGCACCAGATCCAGTGCACGCGCCAGCGCCGTGTCGAACGTTACGTGCGCACCGGGGCATTGCTCGACGTGGGCTCCGGCGATGGCCGTTTCGTCGCGCACATGGCGGGGCGGGGCTGGCAGGCCACGGGCATCGACTTCTCGCCCGCCGCACAGGCCCTGGCCGAGAGCCGCGGATCCGCGGGTCGGTTCCTGTGCGGCTCGCTCTTCGATCACGATCTCGAGCGCGAGAGCATCGACGTCGTGACCATGTGGCAGGTGCTCGAACACATCGGCGAGCCGCGGGAGTTCCTGGAACGCACGCACAGCATCATGCGGCGGGGCGGCGTGTTCATCGCAGCGGTGCCGAACATCGACAGCGTGTCGGCGCGCCTGGCGGGCGAACGCTGGTGGGGGCTCGACGTGCCGCGTCACCTGGTGCACTACTCGCCAGCCACGCTAAGGCTCGCGCTCGAGCGCGCGGGATTCACGGTCGAACACGTCAACCACATGTCACTGCAGTACGATCCCTACGGCCTCATGCACAGCACGCTCGACTGGGCGTTCACGCGCCGGCATTTCCTGTCCGACTTCGCCAAGCAACAGGTGGCGAGCGAAGTCGGGCCCGCCGAGTACGCCTACAACCTTGCCGTACTCGCCCTGTTGGGGCCACTGCTCGCGCCGGCGAGCCTGCTCACTTGCGTGGGCGCGGCGTGCGCGGGACAGGGCGGCTTCATCGAGGTGTTCGCGCGGCGGCGTTGAAGCGCACCAGCGCAGCTACACCCGCTGCCATCACGCCCACACCCGCCACGACGAGTGCCGTGCGTGCGCCCAGTCCGCGGGTCGCCCAGCCCGCCAGGCTCACGCTCGCCAGCAGCACCAGCCGCATGACGAAGTCACGCGTGGCGAACACGCGGCCGCGCACCTCCGGTGCGGCCGACTCCTGCAGCATGGTCTCCGTCACCATGAGCGCGGGGATGGCAGCCAGTCCCATGACGAACGCCGCAGCGGCGTAAAGCTCGAGCCGCGTGGTGGCGGCGAACAGCAGCATGCCGGCACCCGCGAGCACGAGTGACGCGGACAACAGCAGGGGCCGGCGCACCGCGCGGCCGGCCGTGTTGAGCCACGCCGTGCCGAGGGCGCTGCCCGCTCCGAGCACGGCGATCAGCACGCCGAGCCGCGACACACCCGGCGGACCGCTCGCCTGCTGCACGTGCAGGTTGCCGGCGACGTGAAGGAACCCGCCGGCCAGCCACACGGCTGCCAGCGTGGTGAGCGCCAGCACTATGTGGCGGTCGTCGCGGATGACGCGCAGGCCATCGCGGATCTCGCGCAGGTAAGCGGTCAGGTCCGGAGCCTCCGGCGCCGCATGCGGCACCGCGGTGGTCTCGCCGTGCGCGGCGCCCGGTCCCACCAAGTCCGGTGGGTGCACGGCGGTCCGCATGATGAGCATCGCCGCGACCGAGGCCAGGTACGTGCCGCCGTTCAGGTACAACGCCGGCGCCCAGCCGAAGCGGTCGACCAGCCAGCCACCGCCGAGGGAGCCCAACGCCGCGGCGATCACGCCCGCGCCCGAGAGCCAGATATTCGCCTGCAGCCGCTGCGGCGCGCTGACGATCTCCGGCGTGAGCGCGCTCTTGGCCGGCAGGAAGAACACGCCGCTCGTGAATTGCAGGAACAGCAGCACGAACACCGGCGTGACGCTGTGCGTGACACCGTAGACCACGGGCATGGCGAGCACCGCGACGGCGCGCAGCAGGTCGGCGCCGATCATGATGCGCAACCGCGACCGCCGGTCGATCCACGCGCCCACGAACGGCGCGAACAGCAGCACCGGGGCCAGCATGACGTTGGCGAGGGCGCTGAGCAGCCAGGACGAGCGTGCGTCGTGGAACGCGCTCGTGTGCGCGGCGAGCAGCGCGATCAAGGCCAGATAGGCGACGCGCTCGCCGGTGAGCGAGACCAACTGGCCCCACCAGAGCGCCGCGAACGCGCGCTGCCGGAAGAGTGCCGCCAGCGGTCGTGCGGTCGCTATCGCCATCGGGGACCTCGATTCGGGGTCGCGGTGAGCGGCTCACGGTGCATGAGTAGGTCGGACCAGCGTGCCACGGCGAACGCCCGGCCCGAAACATGTGAACACACAGAATGCCACGTCCGGACGGTCAGGCAGCTCGGGCTGAGAACCTCGGCTCCACGGCATTTCGCGGGAAGCCTCCCGCACCCGTCCGGTCGAAGCATGGGCACGACAGCGGGAATACCACACCAGGCCCCGCTCACCATCATGGCTGTTCGGCAGCGCGGCGCCCCGGCGGATCCCGCGCCAATGCCAGGGCCGCTGCGCACGCAGGTGCTCCGAACCGACAGCCCCCGATCCGTCCCATGCCGAGGCTGGCGAAAGCGGCTAACATCTCTCGATGGACGAGCACGATGCGGATGCCAGCGCAGCCGGTAGCGCCGTTCACACCACGGCCCAATTGCTGCTCAAGGTCCGTGGCGGTGACCTGGTCGCACGCGAGCGGTTGTTCGATCGCCACCGCCCCGAACTCGTGCGCTGGGCGCATGGCCGGCTGCCGCGTGCCCTGCGCGACGTGCGCGACACCGATGATCTGGTGCAGGACGCGCTGGTGCGAGCCCTGGGTCGCCTCGGAGACTTCGAGCCGCAGCATGACGGCTCGTTCCTCGCCTATCTGTGCCACATCCTCAACAACCTCGTCCGCGACGAGATGCGCGCCGCCCGGCGCCGGCCGGGCCACGACGAGTTGGGTGACGACCTCGCCTCGAACAGCGGCACCCCCGACGAGCAGTTCAGGGCCGCCGAGGCGCTCGCGCGCTATCGGCGGGGGATGCAGAAGCTGAGCGCCGACCAGCGCGATGCCCTCGTGATGCGGCTCGAGTTGGGCCTGCCCTACGAGGCGATCGCAGAAGAGATGGGTCGAACCAGCGAGAACGCCGTTCGCCTGCTGGTCTCGCGCGGGCTCGAGCGACTCACGCGGCTCATGGAGCAGCCGAGTTCGTAGCCCAAGCGGTTCCGGCGGCGGACTCGTGGTGTGGCCATGTGTGGAACCGCCCGCGGCCCCGCCGAGCACAACCGCGCTCGGATCGCTGCGGGGGCGGTGAATATTCCTCGCCCCGACGATTGTGGCGACACATTCACACGCTGGGAGCGTTTATCTCGCTAGAGGCGCTTCCTCGTGTTCGCAGTCAGAGCGCAGGACACCGGTGTCTCTGCCAAATGAGGCGGCCGGCCCCCGTGGTTCGGGGGAACTCGGGGTCACCGGTCGCCGAATGCGGCTCCCCACCCGTCCCGATCTCCAGCCCGAGGAGCATGCCATGTCCAGCCGCGCTCACCGCAACTCCAGAAGCTTCGTCCGGGGGGCTGGAACCGCCATCGTGCTCCTGCTCGGCGTGCTCGCCACTCCGGCGCGGGCACAGGTCACGATGGTGTATTACGACTTCCAGGACAACGCCCCGTTGCCCACGGTGGGCGAGACCAGCGTGGACATGTCGGTCGCTGCTGGCGGTGCTGCGGTCACGCGCGCCGGCAAAACGTGCCGGTCCGGGTCCTGAACGTGGCCCCCACGGCCAGCATCACCTCTCCCGCCGCGGGCGCACTCTACGCGGTGGGCGCGCCCGTCAGCCTGACGGGTGGGTATGCCGATCCCGGCACGGGCGACACGCACACGGCGCAGTGGGTCGTGGATGGCCAGCTGGTGCCGGCAGTGGTCGCCTCCTCGACTCATGCCGTCTCCGGCGCTTGGGCGACGGCAGTGCCCGGCGTGTACTCCGTGCGGCTCGTGGTCACCGATGACGATGGCGGTGTGGGCCAGGCGACGCAGGTCGAAGGTCTCGATGCGATGCTGGTGGTCTACGACCCCGCGGGCGGATTCGCCACCGGGGGAGGATGGTTCCTGTCGCCCGTGGGTGCGTACCTGCCCGACACCACGCTCAGCGGCAAGGCGAGCTTCGTCTTCGTCTCCAAGTACCATGAGGGGCGCCACGGTACCCACCGGTGAGACGGAGTTCCAGTTCAAGGCCGCGAATCTCCGCTTCCAGAGCAGCACGTACGAGTGGCTGGTCGTCTCGGGTGCGCGCGCCCAGTTCCGGGGCAGCGGCAGCATCGTCATCCACCAGCCGCCGGCAGCGAACGGTCGTGGGACGCAGTCGGGCGCAGCGCAGCCGGTCCCCACGGTCTTCGCGGTGCACGCACCCTCACCGAACCCCACGCGTGGTGGCGCGCTTCTGGGGGTGGACCTGCCCGAGGCGGCCGACGTCAGCGCGAGCGTGATCGACGTCAGCGGACGCGAGGTCGAACGGCTGGCGTGCGGCGTGCTGGCCGCTGGCCGGCATGAACTGCGGCTGGCAGCCGTGGACCGCAGCGGCCGGGCCGTGCCCGCGGGCATGTACTTCGTGCGCGTCACCAGCGTGCGGGGTGCCGGGCCACGGCAGACCGCGGTGCGCAAGCTGATCGTGCAGTGACTCCGGAAGGGATTGCGTGCCGGCTCCCCGTGGCGAACAGTCACGGGGGCCGGCACGCCGCGCCTCAGCGGTGCTGCGCCAGCGCCGCCAGCCGGTCGGCCAGCGCCGCGACTGGCGTCTCGTCCCGCTGACCCCGCGTGGCCGGCTGTCGCCGCGCCGGGCGCCGGCCCTTGAACCCGCTCACCAGCCCGTGCCGCCCAGTTGCTTCCACAGGAACGTGAATGCCAGCGCGCTCATGAACGCCTGCTGCTTGTTGTTCGCCGCACCCCCGTGACCACCCTCGATGTTCTCGTAGAACAACATGTCGGCGCCCATGCCCGACATCTTGTAGGCCATGCGCCGGGCGTGGCCGGGATGCACGCGGTCGTCGCGCGTCGAAGTGGTGAACAGTGTGCGCGGGTACTTCACGCCCTCCTTCAGCAGATGGTAGGGCGAGAACTTCTGGATGTAGGCCCACTGGTCGGGTTGGTCGGGATCGCCGTACTCGCCCATCCAGGACGCTCCGGCCAGCAGCTTGTGATAGCGCTGCATGTCGAGCAATGGCGCCTGGCAGACCACGGCGCCGAACAGTTCGGGGTACTGCGTCAGCATGTTGCCCACGAGCAGGCCGCCGTTGGAGCCGCCGATGCAGCCCAGGTGCGCGGGGCTCGTCACCTTGCGCGAGATCAGGTCCCTGGCCACGGCGCTGAAGTCCTGGTAGCAGCGCAGGCGGTTCTGCTTGATCGCGCTGTTATGCCATTCGGGGCCGAACTCGCCGCCGCCGCGGATGTTCGCCACCGCGAGCACGCCGCCACGCTCGAGCCAGCCCGAGCCCTGCACACCGCTGTAGTAGGGCTGCTCGGAGACTTCGAAGCCGCCGTAGCCGGTGAGCAAGGTCGCCGCGTGGCCATCCGGGACCAGCCCCTTGGGCGCGACCTCGAAGTACGGGATCTGCGTGCCGTCCTCGGAAGTCGCCATGTGCTGCGTGACCTGGTGGCGGCTGCCATCGAAGTACGCCGGCGTCTGCTTGAGCTTGTGACGCGAGTTCTGGCCGACGGTGCCCAGGTAGAGCGCGGTCGGCGACAGGAAGTCCGTGATCGTGAGCCAGTAGTCGTCCGACGTCCGGTCGTCCACGCCGCTCGCCGAGAGGGTGCCGATCTCGGGCAGGCCGGTCACGGGCGTCAGTGTCCACGGCTTGGCGCCCGCTCCGGCCGCGGGCTTGGCGGTGAGGATCCGGCTGCGGACGTTGTCGAGGACGGTCAGCAGGAGCGCGCTGCGTGTCGCGGAGTACGTGGCAAGTGAAGTGCGCGGCGTGGGCGTGAACAGGGCCGTACACTCGCGCTTGCCCGCCATGAAGTCGTCGAACCGGGCGGCCACGAGCGCGCCGGCGGGGAACGTCTTGCCACCCACGGTCCACGGTGTGCGCAGCGTGATCAGCAGCCACTCGCGCCAGACGTTGGCCTCGGCGTCGTCGGGCTTGTCGATTTTCGCGAGCTTGCCGTCGCGCAGCACGTAAAGCTCATTGGTGTAGAACGTGATCGCGCGGTTCACGAAGTCACGCTGGAAGCCGGGCGTCTGGTCGCGGTAGGCGCCCACGCCGACATCGCTCGCCGGGCCCTCGTACACGAGCGTGGCCGCGGACAATGGCGTGCCACGGCGCCACTCCTTGATGGTGCGCGGATAACCCGACGTCGTCATCGTGCTGGAGTCGAACGCCATGCCGATGTAGAGCCGGTCGTCGTCGATCCAGCCCGCGGCGCTCTTGGATTCGGGCAGCGTGAAGCCGTCGGCCACGAACTGCTTGCTCACGAGGTCGAACTCACGCACCACACTGGCGTCGGCGCCACCGCGCGACAGCGACACCAGGCAGCGCCGGCTGGCGGGCTCGAGCGTCGTGACGCCCTCCCACACCCAGCTCTCCTTCTCGGCTGCACCCAGGGCGTCCAGGTCGAGCACGGTCTCCCAGGCCGGTGCGGCCTTGCGGTATTCCTCGAGCGTCGTCCGGCGCCAGATGCCGCGTTCGTGTTGGGCGTCCCGCCAGAAGTTGTAGTAGCGCTCGCCGATCTTCGAGACGTAAGGGATGCGTTCGTTCGAGTTCAGGATGGTGAGGAAGCGGTCATTGAGCGCCTTGAATTCGGCGCTCCGGGCCAGTTCCTGGGTGGAGCGCGCGTTCTGCTCGTTCACCCACTGCATGGCCTGCGTGCCGGTGACGTCCTCGAGCCACAGGGCGGGATCGGGCGGCGGCGGGGCCGCGTGACTGGAGGACGCAGCGATCGCGGTCATGAGCACCATCGAATAGAGAAGTCGTCGCATCGGACTCTCCGGGCAAGGAGAAGGGTGAACAGGGATACCGGCACTGTCTCAGGCCCGAGCGGAGCGGGCAATCCGCGGCCGACGGGCGCGGCGCAGAGCCCTCCGTGCGCCCGGTTCCCGGGTGGCGGAGTCGGAGGAGGCCGGTGCAACCGCAGCACGTGCTAGTGTGGCGCCCCAGAAGTCGCATGCATGGATCCCGCACTGGATTCCAGCCCTCCTGCGTTCGCGTCCGTCCCGTACCCGGAGCTGACATGGACTGGTCCGTCATCGGACTCAACTTCTTCTACGCCTCGATCGGCGTGGTGCTCATGTTCGTGGCCTATCGCGTCATCGACATGCTCACGCCCGAGGTCGACTTCCCCGCCGAGCTCAAGAAGGGCAACGTCGCCGTGGCCATCTTCATCGCCGCCATCTTCCTGTCGGTGGCCATGGTGGTCGGGCAGGCGCTGAACTGAGCATGGCGCGCACTTGCCGGCGTGCCGCCCTGGCAATCTCCGGGCGAATGCTGGTCGCCGCCCTGGTGCTGTTCGCAGTGCTGCCGTCGCCCGCGCACGCGGGTGGTCGTGCGCGCGGGGGCGGGCGCAGTTCGTCACGCCCGCAGCCCGAGCGCTTCGATGATTCGTTCCGCAAGTACAGCAAGCGCTACTTCGGTCCGGACTACGATTGGCGAGTGTTCAAGGCGCAGGGGCTCGCGGAGAGCAATCTCGACACCGCCGCACGCAGCCACGTCGGGGCGCGCGGGGTCATGCAGCTCATGCCGAGCACGTTCCATGAGGTGGCGTCCAGGAACCCCGACATCCAGAGGCGCATCGACGATCCCGAGTGGAACATCGCCGCGGGCATCTCCTACGACCGCCGCCTGTGGAAGCAATGGGAGCAGGACTCGGTCGCGGCGCACCGGCGCGAGTTCATGCTCGCGAGCTACAACGCCGGGCGCGGCACGCTGCTCACCGCGCAGGGCGCGGCGCGTGCACGGCAGCTCGACTGCCGGTCGTGGCCGAGCATCGAGCAGGTCGCGCCCGAGATCCGGCGCTGGCGCTACCGTGAGACGCTCGAGTACGTGCGTCGCATCGAGGGCAACCTGACCCGGCTCGACGATCGCGGCCGGCTCGTGTTGGATGACCCCGCGCGCCCGGGAGCGCGCCGCAGCACTGGGCGGACGGCCCCGGTGCTCGCCCCGGTGATTGCCCCGGTGATTGCCCGGGTGAGTGCCCCTGCGAGACCCCCGGGGGCGGGGCCGGGCGCCGGCCGGCTGGTGGGGG
>JANMAX010000050.1:0-6506 GCA_031360075.1 bacterium
GCCCCAGAATGAATCGCGCTGATCCGATTGCCCGCACCGCGAATCCCGCAGCGCGGGGCGCTCATCGCTGGCTTGCTGCACCACGCGCACGGCCGGCCGGATCCGCGGACGGGTTCACTTGCCCATGATCGAGCGCGCCATGCCGGCGGCATGCGATTCAAGTCGTCGCGCCAGTACCGCATCGGACACCGCGAGGATCCGCAGCGCGAGGAACGCGGCATTGCGCGCCCCCCACGAGCCGACCCCGAGCGTGCCCACCGGCACGCCGGGTGGCATCTGCACGGTCGACAGCAGCGCATCGAAGCCGGCCAGCGGCGACGATGCCAGCGGCACCCCGAGCACGGGCAGCCGGGTATGGGCCGCCATCGCGCCGGCGAGATGCGCCGCACCACCGGCCGCCGCGATGATGACCCGCATGCCACGTCCGCGTGCGGCGCGCGCCCATGCGGCGGCGGCCTCCGGTGTGCGATGCGCCGAGCGCACCACGAGCTCGCATCCGACCGCGAAGTCCGCCAGCACTTTCGCCGCCTCCTCCATGACCGGACGGTCGGACTCGCTGCCCATCACGATGCCGACGCGCAGCGCCGGCTTGCTTTTCTTCGTCATCGGACCCTCGTGGACTGTGACACGCCCGCTGCGACATCCGTGCGGCACCGCCAGCCACGACCCGACAAGCTCGCAGCCGCGCGGTAGACCCTGTCGCGGGCCTCCTCGAGCTGGTCCGCGACCGCCGTGAGATACGCCGCACGGCCGCCGCGCACCCGCCACTCGCCATCCTCGAACCGCGTGCCCGCATGGAACACCTGCACACCGGCGAGCGCATCGAGCCCGCCGATGGTACCGCTGCCCTGGACGGTGTCGGGGTAACCGCTATCGACGAGCGCAACCGTGACCGCGGCACCAGGCAACCGCGAGATCGCGCCGGGCTCGAGGTGGCCGCGCGCGGCACTCGCCAGCAGCTCGCCGAGCGAGCCCCCGGTCAAAGGCAGCACGCTCTGCGTTTCGGGATCGCCGAATCGCGCATTGAACTCGATGACACGCGGCCCCGCCTCCGTGAGCATGAGACCAGCATACAGCGTTCCCCGGTAGGGCGTGCCGCGGGCCGCCATGGCGCGCAGCACTGGCGTGATGACCTGTTCGCTCACGCGCTGCTCGACCACGGCCGTCACCCCGGGCGTCGGCGCGAAACTGCCCATGCCGCCGGTGTTCGGCCCTTGGTCGTGTTCCGAGGCGCGTTTGTAGTCGCGTGCGGCAGGCAACAGCACGTGCCGTTCGCCATCGCACACGGCCAGCACCGAGGCCTCTTCGCCCGTCAGATGCTCCTCGATCACGACCCGCCGGCCGCCGTCGCCGAACCGTCCACCCTGGAGGCAATCGCGCACGAATGCCGCCGCCTCGGCGTGCGAGGACGTCACCAGCACGCCCTTGCCAGCGGCGAGCCCATCGGCCTTGACGACCCATGGCGGACCGAACCGCGACAACGCGCCGAGAGCGTCAGCGGTGCGTTCGAACGACTCGGCGTGCGCCGTCGGGACAGCGGCCTCGAGCATGACCTGCTTCGCGAACCACTTGCTGGCCTCGAGCCGTGCCCCCGCCTGCGAGGCACCTGACACCGGGATGCCCGCAGCGACCAGCGCGTCGGACACGCCTGCGGCGAGCGGCGCCTCGGGTCCCACCACCACGAGCGAGACCTGTTCGCGCCGCGCCAGTTCCACCACCGCGGCCGGATCGGTGTCGCGCACGGCGAGACAACGGAACGTGCGCGCGATGCCGTCATTGCCGGGCGCGACGACGACCTCGGGCGCGCCGGGGTCCTGCGCCAGACGCCACGCCAGCGCGTGTTCGCGGCCACCAGAGCCGACCACCAGGATGCGCGAGGACATGCCGTGCAATCTAGAGGAAATCGCCGCCGTGCGCATCACGCACCGGCGTGTCCCGCGGCGCCCGCAAGCGCCGCCAGTGCCCAGCGCCCGCTCGCGGCGGTGACGCTGCCAGCAGCGTCCCACCACACGGCCAGATCGATGGGGGCTTCGCGTTCGGCGGCGCGCACCAGCCGCCAAGCCCCACTTTCGCCGTCGCGCGCGTGTGCCGATGCGAATGTCATGCGTGTCGCATCCGTGCACGCGCCGGGGCACAGCAGCGCCGCGGCACGCCACCCTGCCCGGGCGCCGTTGCCGATACTCGAGAGCGTCACGATCGCCTCGGCTTCCCGCAACTCGTCGTCGAGCACCAGTGCGCTGCCATCGGGCAGGCGCCCGGCCGCGAAACCGTCCCGGGACGGATCGTGCACCAGCACGGGGACGTCGAGTGCGGCGCGCAGTTGCGGCATACGCACCGCGGCCAGCGCCGGCGCGCCCTCGCCCGCGAGCAGAACATAGGCGCGTCCGCGCGGCATGCCGATGCGCGCGAGCGCGTCCAGCGTCTCGAGCACGGCGCCGACGATGGCGTCGTCTTCATCGGCGTGCACCACGCGCGCGGTCACGAGCGGCGCGAAGAAGCGTGTGGCGAGCGCACCATCCTCGGGTCGCGCGAGCGCGGCTCGCACACGGGCGCGGAACTCCTCCGCCGGCCATCGCGCCACCGCGCGGCCCGGGCCCGGTTTCCCCTCGGACTCGCCGTCCCGACGATTCATGAACCGCGACGCGCTTCGAGTTCCTCGCGCAACAGGCGGTTCACCACCTGCGGCACGGCCTGGCCTCCGCTCTTCATCATGACCCTGCCAACCAGGAACCCGAACGTCGCCTCGCGCCCGGCCAGCCACTGCGCGAGCGGGCCCGGGTGCTCGTCGAGCACGGCGCGCACCAGCGGGCGCAGCTCCGCATCGCCACCCGCCACCGTGATGCCATGACGCACGAGCAGCTCCGGCACGTCACCGTGCTCGTCGGGCAGCCACGCGAAGACCTGCTTGGCGACCGGCCCCGGAAGTTCCTTTGCGGCCACCCGCGTCAGGAAGTCGCGGAAGCGCGCGGGCGGCACGCGCTCGGCCCACTGCGTGACGGTCCAATCACGCTCGTTCAGCACGCGCAGCAGCTCGTTCATGACCCAGTTGCTCGCGAACTTCAGCTGCCCTTCGGGCGCGCAGCCCTCGAAATAGTCACTCAGCTCGAGCGACTCCGTGAGCACACCGGCGTCGTACGCCGGCAGGCCCTGCACGTCGCGATAGCGTGCTTCCCGCAGCCATGGCAGCTCGGGCGCGCTCTCGCGCGCGTGACGCAGGTCGGCCGCGGGGACTCGCAGCACCGGCAAGTCGGGGTCCGGGAAGTAACGGTAATCGTGCGCCTCCTCCTTCGAACGCATGATGTGCAGCTTGTCGTGGTCGGCGTCGTACAGGAGTGTTGCCTGGCGGACGCGCTCGCCCGCATCCAGCAGGGCAGCCTGCCGCGCGATCTCGGAAGTGACGCCGCGCTCCACCCCCTTGATGGTGTTCAGGTTCTTGAGTTCGGTCTTGGTCCCGAGCGCCAGCGTGCCGGCCGGCCGCAGGCTGACGTTGGCGTCGCAACGCAACTGCCCCTTCTCCATGTCGCCGTCCGAGATCCCGAGCCAGCGCACCAGCCGGCGCAAGGCGGTCAGGAACGCCGCGCACTCCGCGCTCGTGCGCAACACCGGCTCCGTGACGAGCTCAAGCAACGGCACGCCGGCGCGGTTGAAGTCGACGCGCGACATCCGCCGGTCACCACGCCGCTCGGGATGGAACGACTTGCCGGCATCCTCCTCACAGTGGATGCGCGTCAGCACGATGCCGCGCGACTCGCCGTCGACCGTCACCGGCAGCTCACCGCCCTCACACAGCGGTCGGTCGTACTGCGTGATCTGGTAGTTCTTGGGCATATCGGGATAGAAGTAGTGCTTGCGCGCGAACACGCTCTCGGCCCGGATGTCGCAGCCGAGCGCGGTGCCGAGCCGCAAGGCGTATTCGATGGCGCGAGCGTTCAAGCGTGGCAGCGCCCCCGGCAGTCCGAGACAGACCGGGCAGACATTCGTGTCGGGCGCCGAGCCGAACAGCACCGGGCAGCCGCAGAACATCTTGCTCTGCGTCCTGAGCTGGATGTGGCACTCCAGTCCGATCACCGGCTCCCAGGCCATGCCACCTCCCGTTCCCAGCCGCGCGCGATGCGCGCCGGATCGCCGTCCACCTCGAGCACGCGCGCGCCGCGCAGCAGCACCGGCTCGCCGTCCGCGGGCGCCAGCAGCTGCACCGCCACGGGCAGCCCCGCGGGTGCAACGCCCATCGGCACGGTGAGTCCGGGGATGCCGGCAAGATTGGCGCCGATGGTGAAGACGTCCGACAGGTACATGGCGAGCGGGTCGTCGGTCTTCTCGCCCAGCCTGAACGGCAGCGTCGGGGTCGCCGGCAGCAGCATGAAGTCACAGCCCGCGAACGCGCGGGCGTATTCGCGCACGATCAGCGTGCGGGCGCGCTGCGCCTTGGCGTAGAACGCGTCGTGATACCCGGCGGACAGCGCGAACGTGCCGAGCAGGATGCGGCGCTGGACCTCGGGGCCGAAGCCCTCGCCGCGCGTGCGCGCATACAGCGCGCCCAGGTCGTCGGCGGCGGCGCGGTGCCCGTAGCGCACGCCGTCGAAGCGCGCCAGGTTGCTGCTGGCCTCGGCGGTCGCGAGCAAGTAGTAAGTGGCCACGGCATACGAGCCGGGCATGAACGTCATCGGCACGCGCGTCGCACCCGCACGTTCGAGCGCCACCGCGGCGCGTTCGAGCGCGACGATGATGGCCGGGTCGACGCCCGCGCTCCACAAGTTCGCAGGCCAGCCGAAGCGCAGCCCCTGCACGCCCGCGTCCCAGCGCGAGACATCCGGCGCGGCGCCGCAACGCGTGCTGGCGTCGAACGGGTCGGGGCCGGCGAGCGCGGCATAGGTCGCCGCGACGTCACCGACATGGCGCGCCAGCACGCCGACTTGATCGAGTGACGAACCAAATGCCACCACACCGTAGCGCGAGAACCGGCCATAGGTCGGCTTGAGCCCGTACACGCCGCAGAACGCCGCGGGCTGGCGCACCGAGCCGCCGGTGTCGCTGCCGAGTGCCACGGGCACGAGGCCATAGGCGACCGCGGCTGCCGGGCCGCCGGACGAACCGCCGGCGACGCGCGTCAGGTCCCAGGGATTGCGGGTCGGGCCGTAGGCGCTGTACTCGGTGGACGAGCCCATCGCGAACTCATCCATGTTGCCCTTGCCCACCACCACCGCACCCGCGTCGCGCAAACGGCGCACCACGGTGGCGTCATACGGCGAACGCCAGCCCGCGAGGATGCGTGAGCCGCACGTGGTCGGGAAGTCCGTACTGCACAGGTTGTCCTTCAACAGCACCGGCACACCGGCGAGCGCACCGTCGCGCCGCGCGGCAAGTGCATTGGCATGCCGCGTGCCGGCATCGCTATGCACCACCGCATGCACGTCGCGCTCCCAGCGCTCCCCCGGCTCGTCAAATCCCGACTGCATGGCCGCTTCCGGGGGCAGCGTCCCGGCGCGCACGGCCTCGGCGATGGCGTGCGCCGAGCGCTGCCACAGCGGCGTGTTCGGAGCGCTCATGGCTCGAGGTTCTCCACCACCGGCGGCACCAGGAAGAAGCCGTGCTCGGACTCCGGCGCGTTCGCGGTCGCCGTCGCGGCATCGAACGTGCGCCCATCGGGCGCGTCGGCGCGCAGCGGTTCGCCGGCGGGCGCGAACATCGTCTCCTCGCAGCCCCCGAGCTCCAGCTCGTCGAGCGTGCGTGCGAAATCGAGCACCTGCGAGAGCTGCAGTGCGACGCGCTCCAGCTCGCCGTCGGCGATCTCGAGCCGGGCGAGTTCCGCGATGCGCGCGGCCTCTTCGCGGCTAATCGCCATCGCCCGCTCCGCTCACGAACCGCGCCAGCACCTTCTTGATCGCGCCCGTGAACCGCACTGTGAGTTTCATGTCGGGCCCGTCCCCTTCGGCTTCGATCACCGTGCCGGCGCCGAACTTCTCGTGCACGACGCGCTGGCCCATCGCGCGCTTGGCGCTCGCGCTCCGGCCGCCACCCACGCTCGGGATCACCATCGGTTCGCGGTCGCCGGGGTCGCCCGGATCCCAGTCCGCGCCTTCGACCTGCGCGAACGACGGGCGGCCGGAGGCCGCCGCCTTCGAATGTCGTCCCCCCCCGCCGCCCCGCGCGCCCCCGCGGTCGGACCATGTGCCGGCGGTCTCCTCGCGCTCGACCAGATGCTCGGGGATCTCGTTCACGAAGCGTGACACCGCTGTGCCGAACGAACCGTCGTAGCGCCGCCGGTAGGCGGCCGCCGTGATCAGGACCTCATCCCGTGCGCGCGTCAGCGCCACATAGAAAAGCCGGCGTTCCTCCTCCAGCTGCTCACCCGAATCGAGCGACGAAGCGTGTGGCATCAGGCCCTCTTCGAGACCGGCGACGGCGACGGCATCGAACTCGAGCCCCTTGGCGTTGTGCACCGTGAGCAGCAGCACGCGATCGCCCTCGCTCGATTCGGGCGAGCAGCTCGAGGAGGAACGACGCCT
>JANMAX010000066.1:0-7560 GCA_031360075.1 bacterium
CATGGGGCGGCGAGATCTGGCTGTCGCAGGACAACTTCCTGGTCGACCGCGGGATCGCGACCGCGGCCGAGACCGGCGTGTTCGGACCCGAAGGCGACTGGCTGATCGAGGGGCGCGGCGTTGAACCGGATGTGGTCGTCGACAACCTGCCGCGCGCCACGGCCGATGGCCATGACGCGCAGCTCGACGCGGCGGTGAAGCTGGTGCTCGAGGACATCGCCAGATCGCCACGCCCGCTACCCCGAACCCCCCGCTACCCGGACAAGTCGGACCGGAAGTAGGAACCGCTCACCGCGCACGCACGATTCCCGGCCCCGTCGGCGGATCTCGGAGTCGTGCGACGTGCGCAGTGAGGGATCCCGGCGCAGGCTGGCGCCCGTCCGTGCGTGGGCCTGCCGGACAGGGGTGGATTCCGTACTGCGGTGGCGGTGTTCCCGATGCTACTGTTGTATCCCGCCCTCAGGGAGTGTCCGCACCGCCGTCCCGCCCGATCCCCAGCCGGAGCCGCCTGATGCCCCCGACATCCTCGCGCTGCCGTGACGCCCGCCGCGCGCCCGCTGTGTCGAGAGCGGTGTGGCTTCGGCTGGCACTCACGGCGGCGATCGCGCTCCCCTCCGCGCTGCCGCTGCACGCTGCCCCCATCCTGTTCCCCGCGACGCCGGCCGGCCCGGCGGAGTGGCGCGACGAGACCGACGTCGCCCCCTACCTCGCGGCATGGAAGGCCCAGGCGCTACGGCGCTCGCGTGCGTTTCAGAGCGCGCCGACACCCACCCAGCAACAGTTCGACGTCCGTTGGTACGACCTCGACCTGACGTTCACGCCCGCGACGAGCCAGGTCTCGGGCAGTGTGCGCGTCCAGGCCACGGTGGTGACGGCACCGCTCACCACGTTGGACCTCGACCTGCTCGCGAACATGACCGTCGACCAGGTGCTGATCGGCGCGGCGCCGACGTCGTACGGCAGACTCGCGGACGTCCTCACGGTGAACCTCGATCGCGCGTATGCCGCGGGCGAGTGGGTGGACGTCAAGGTGTACTACCACGGCACGCCGGCCGCGGGCGCATTCGGATTCCAGATCGCCAACGGCCGGCAACTGATCTGGAGCCTGTCGGAGCCCTACGGCGCGCGATCGTGGTGGCCGTGCAAGGACGTGCCCGAGGACAAGGCCGACTCGGTCACGATCCGTTACACCGTACCCACCGGCTTGGTCACGGCGTCCAACGGCACGCGGCTGTCGGCCACCGACAATGGCACACAGGCGGTGACACGCTGGCGCGAGAGCCACCCGATCGCCACCTATCTGGTGTCCATCGCGAGCTACCCCTACACGCAGACGACCGACTGGTACCGGCCGGCCCCCGCCGACTCCATGCGCATCGACTTCTTCAACTTCCCCGAGACCGCGCCGCTCGTGGCTACGGTGCAGGGGAAAGTGAAGAATATGATCGCGTCGCACGCCGGGCACTTCGGCCCCTACCCGTTCCTCGACGAGAAGTACGGTCACGCCGAGTTCCTGTTCGGCGGCGGCATGGAGCACCAGACCTGCACCAGCCTCGGCTCATTTGCCGAGTTCGTGGTCGCGCACGAACTCGGACACCAGTGGTGGGGCGACTGGGTCACGTGCCGCGACTTCCACGAGATCTGGCTCAACGAGGGGTTCGCGACCTACAGCGAAGCGCTGTGGGCCGAGACGAACGGCGGGCTCAGCGCCTACCGCGCCGATCTGGCCCAGAACAAGTTCTTCGGAGCCGGCAGCGTGTGGGTACCGGACGACCGGGACGAGGCGCGCATCTTCAGCTCGAACTTGTCCTACAACAAGGCCTCATGGGTGCTGCACATGCTGCGGCATGTGCTGGGCGAGGCGGCGTTCTTCACCGCGCTCCAGCAGTACGGCAGCACACACGCCTACGACACCGCGACCACGGCGGACTTCCGTGCGGTGTGCGAGAGCGTCTCGGGCCGCGACCTCGTGAAGTACTTCCAGCAGTGGGTCTATGGCGAGTACTACCCGGTCTACCACGCGCAGTGGAGTTCGCTGCCGGCCGGAGGCGGCTACGACGTCACGCTGACACTCGAGCAGCGGCAGGGCTGGCAGCTATTCACGATGCCGGTCGATGTCCGGATCACGACCACGGCCGGCTCGCATGATTTCGTGCTGCCCGACTCGTTGGCATCACAGACCTTCACGCTGCACGTCGAGGCGGAGCCGACGCGGGTGGCGATCGACCCCGACGAGTGGATCCTGCGCCAGATCGAACTCGAGGTGGAGCACCCGGCGTTCGACCGCGCGGTGCTGGTGGTGAATGGCTGTGACTGGGCCGCATACGGCGCGGAACTCACCACGGCCTATACCGACAAGGCATTCTTCGGCGACTACCCCATCGACTTCTGGGACCACTTCCCGGCCCCGGCCGCGGGCTACCCCGCCACGCTACCCACACCACTCGGTCGCGGCCCAGTGCCCCCGGACGTGCTCGGGCACTATCGCAACGTCATCTGGCTCGGCAACAACTTCAACGGCGACATCGATTCGTGGATCCAGACGCCGGTGCTGGCGTACCTGCGCGCCGGCGGCAACCTGCTGCTGCTGTCGCGGCAGGGAGATGTCTTCCTCACCGACTCCCTGCGCGCTTACCTCGGCATCCAATTCACGGCCACCGGCACGACATTCACCGATTGCGTCGCGACCCGGCCCGGACTCACGAACATCGCGCGCACAGCCACGCAGAACGCGTGCGCCGTGTTCGACACGGTGCGCACGCAGCCGGACAGCCAGCTCCTGTGGAAGACCACCGCGGGCTTCACGCCCCAGCGCGGCCTTGGCGTCGTGCGCCTGACTTCCGGTGGTGCCGGCCTGCGGCCCGCGGGCGGGCGCCTGGCGTTCCTGTCGGGGCGGCCGTACCGCTGGAATCACCTCCAACTGCGCGCCAACGTCAGCACGCTGCTGTCGCAGCACTTCCTGGAACCGCTCGGCGGTCTCGCCGTTGGCGATGGCCCCGCGGCCGTGGGCACGCTCGCGCTGGCGCCCGTGCAGCCGAACCCGGCGCATGGCCGTGGTGTGTTGCGCTTCACACTGCCGCGCGCCGCGGACGCCCGGCTGGAACTGCTCGATGCCGCCGGACGGCGCGTGCGCACGCTGGCCTCGGGAGCGCGGGCGGCAGGGGCGTACGAACTGGTGTGGGACGGCCGCGACGGCGCCGGACGCAACGCGCCGGCCGGGCTCTACTGGGCGCGGCTCACGACGCCGGACGGCGCACGCACGCAACGCTTCGTGCTGCTGCCGTAGGAGCCTGCGCGAACCCTTCTTCGCCATGTTCTTGCGCTTGGCGAAGTTCAACTTCCACGTGCGCCGCTCACTCGGCTTCTCGAAGTGTTGGTGACGGCGAAGGTCCGCCCGGATACCGGCCTCCTCAGACTTCTTCTTGAAGCGCCGCACCGCACTCTCGAAGGACTTACTCCCACTGCTCGGACCCGCCGCATCATCCCCGACGCCCCCGCAATGCCCCCCACGCCCCGAGCGACCCCTCGAAAGCTCCTGCCTGGCGCCGCCTACGCCATCACACGACGGCCCTCCGGCCTCGCCGCGCACACCTCCCCCGCGGCTGGCTCGCGTGCCTGCCTGCTCCCCGATCGTCCGCGCACTGCGGCGGCCCGCGCCTACCCCGCCGCTGCTCCCGCCCGCGGTCTCGCGTGCGCATCGACCCCGCGCCGCGCGAGGTGCGCGAGGATGCGCGTGACGACCGTGTGCTCGGTCACGAACGCGATGATGCGCATCTCGCCGCCGCGGGGCACCCACCGCAAGGTGGGTCCGGACAGACTTCGACGTCGACCGCGAACACCAGCAGCGGCAGTTCCGCCCAACGTCGCCTCCGCGCCCGGAGCGCCGACCCCGGCTCCGCCGAGTATTCCCCTGCGAAGGCTGGGCCGCTCATGAATCGCCGCGGAGCTGGCACGGCTGGCTCCTTGGTACTTCACGGACATCCGGCCTTCTCGGCTCATGGTTCATGAATAGTCCGGGCTGCTGTGGTGATCGCACGAGCACGGTGCAGCCCGAGGTGGGGACGCTCCGCTGCGACCGACACGTGGAGCACACGTCCACGGCGTGAAGAATCACCTTGACGGCCATCGGCGCGCCCCGATCGCAATCCCGATACCTGCCTCCGCACACGTTCCCAGTCGCACACAGCCGTCGCGCCGCAGGCATTCCGGCCCGCACCGAGCGCGTTGTGATCCGCGGCCGCGTTCGCCCGTGCCATTGCATCCACGGCGCTCGAAATTCCTCGTGCTACGCTCGATGCATCAACCACCTCGCCCCCGTCGCGAGTGTGCAGCATGTTGTTCGAGCGCATCAGCAGCCAGCGCGATCCGGTCATCGCCACCGAGGCCCGTCAGCATTCGCGCCAGGAGTCGGGTGCGACGGCGGGGCTCCTCGCCTGCCTCGCCGTGTTCGACGAGCGGAAGTCATTTGCCGACCTGGGCTTCTCTTCCATGCTGGAGTATTGCCAGCGCGACCTCGCCCTCAGCGAGGACGTCGCCAAGAAGTACCTTCGTACCGCTCGCATCGCGCGCGAGCGGCCCGTGCTGTTCGACATGCTGGCGGACCGGCGGCTGTCGGTGAGCGCGGTGCTCACGCTCGGGCCGTGGCTCGAGTCGGGCACGAATGACGACCTGATCGCGGCCGCGGTCGGCAGGTCGCGCGAGGAGATCGAGTGGCTCATCGCCAGCCGCTGTCCACAGCCGGAAATGCTCTCGCTCGAGGGCGAGGCCTGTGCGGCCACGACTTCGGACCCCTCACTTCAAGTAACACTCGAAGGGGCCCCGGGGCCCGCTTGCCCATCGATTGCCATGAAATCACCAAGTTCGTCGGTACCACTTCCGCCGGCCGCAACGCTGCAGCCGCTCTCGGCGGATCACGTCGCACTCACCGTCACCATGACGCGCGCCACACGCGAGAAGATCCGGCGCGCGCAGGAACTGCTCGGCCACACGGTCGCGCCCGAAGCGATCGCCGACGTGCTGGACCGGGCGCTCGACCAGCTCATCGTCGCGCTGGAAAAACGCAAGCACGGGCTGCACCGGAAGCCGCGCGGCGTGCGGGCCAGGATCTCGCATCGCGCGCGTCACATCTCGGCTGACGTGCGCGCCGAGGTCTACAAGCGCGACGACGGCGTGTGCACGTTCGTGAGCGAAGACGGGCAGCGCTGCGGGTGCCGGCATGCGCTCGAGTACGACCACATCGTGGCGGTCGCCGACGGCGGCCCTTCGACGGTGGAGAACCTTCAGCTCCTGTGCCCGGCCCATAACCAGCTTGGAGCCGAGCGCCGCTTCGGGAAGGAGGTCATCGCGGAGAAGCGAGTCTCCTCGAAGTCCGGACGGCTGCACGCGCGCGAGCAGAAGGAGAAGCTCAAGGCCCCGTATGAGGACGATGTTCGCGCCGCGCTCACTGAACTCGGCTACCAGCGCGCCGAGGTGAGCATCGGACTGTCGGCGGCGGCCATGCTGCCAGCCGAAGCGAATCCACAGGCACGCGTTATAGCGGCACTCGCGGCATTGTCACGTCGGATCGCGAGGAAGGAGACGCCGAGTGGCCGCGAGCTTGTCGTGACGTGACGCGCCAGCCGGCTAGCAATCGCCGGGTCTCAGTCCGCGCTCCCATCGCCCCGCGGTGGCTGGTCCTTGCCGCGCAGCCGTGCCAGCGCTCCGAGCGGCAGCAGGATCGGGGGGGCGCCCTGCGCGTGCTGCCACAGCGCGCGCACGCGGCGCGCGGCCACGATCCACTGCGCACCGACCACCGCGAACCACAGCATGAACAGGCCCGTGACCGGCCCGGGCGTGGCGCGGACCTGGAATAGCAGGTGATCGTAGGCCGCGTGCCACAGGGCGGGCTCGATGAGCGCGAGCCACCGCTGGCGCGCGCCGCGTCCGGGGCCGGCGCGCATCGCGGCGGCGAGCCGGCACCCCATGAGCGTGCCGTCGAGCGCATGCGCGGGAACCGCGGTCCACGCCCGCACCCAGCCGACACCGGCGCCCTGCCACAGCACACGCACGTTCTCGACAGCGGCAAACCCGAGTGCCACCGCGACCGCATACACCACCCAGTCGAACGGCTCATCAAGTTCGTGATCGCCGCTCGCGGCTCGGGTCAGGCAGAAGTACTTGCAAGCCTCTTCCACGAACGCGATACCGGTGAACACAAGCGCGAAGCGCAGCGTCCAGCCGAGCGCCGGGTGCTCGAGCGTCGCGAGCAGCGGCTGCAGGAGGCCCTCGGCGAGCCACGCCAGTACCGCGGCAACCGCGCCTGCGCCGACATAGCGGATGACATTGCGCCACGGCTCGCGGCGCGGCGCATCGAGCATCCATGCGACGTGCACGAGCAGGGCCACCGGGCCGATGGCGAGCGGCAGCAGCGAGAGGTCCATCGGGTCTCCTGGGCGGTGTGCTGGGACGCCACCCATCCTGCTCGTGCGTCACGTGCCGGGGCGGGCCATGCCGGCCCCGCCAGCACCGGTATCAGCCGAGGTTGTGGAATACCCGCTGGACGTCTTCGTCCTGCTCGAGCAGGTCGACCAGCTTCAGCACCATGTTGCCCTGATCCTCGGGCAGCGTCAGCGGCGTCTGCGGGATGTACTCGAGTTCCGACGAGATCGGGGTGATCTTGCGATCCTCGAGTGCCTTCGCCAGATGGCCGAAGTCGCTGAAGCCACAGCGCAGCATCAGCTGGGTGTCGCCCTTCTCACCCGTGGTCTCCCCCAGTTCCTCGAGCCCGAAGTCGATCAACTCCAGTTCGAGTGCCTCGGCGTCGAGCCCAGCGGGATTCAGCCGGAACACACCCATGTGCTTGAACTGGAATGACACGCTGTTCGCGGTGCCCATGTTGCCGCCACCCTTGGTGAAGTGATGGCGGATGTTCGCCACCGTGCGCACGATGTTGTCCGTGGCGCACTCGACCAGGATCGCCGCCCCGTGCGGGCCGTAGCCTTCGTACAGGATCTCCTCGTAGCCCGCTTGGTCGTGGCCGGACGCCTTCTTGATGGCGGTCTCGACCTTGTCCTTCGGCATGTTGACGGCACGGGAGTTCTGGATGACGCGACGCAGCGAGGGGTTGGAGTCCGGGTTCGGCCCACCCTTCTTGACCGCGATGGTGATTTCCTTGCCGATGCGCGCGAACGCCTTGGACATCTTGTCCCAGCGCGCGAACATCGTGGCTTTGCGGGTCTCGAAAATGCGTCCCATGGGGAATGTCGTCCGGGAAAAGGTGGGGTGAGGCGGCGGCCTACGGGCCCGTGCCGATGCACGGCGGCGGCACAGGATAGACGCCCAGCGTAGCCGGTTCAACGCGGCGCGGACCGGCGCCCAACGTGACGGTTCCCCGCACGATGGCCGGGCGCGGGCCGCGGGCCGGCACCGCGGTGGGGCCCACCCGGCGGCGGGCCCCGTCCGGTCACACGCGCTGGGGCGTCTTCCCCCGGGGCGACCTCAGTGGGCGGCCGCGGTTGTACCCGCGGCCGTCGAATCCCCAGCGGCGCGGCCCGCGGCTGGCGCGGCCTCGGCCAGTGCCTT